>JBCCHQ010000071.1:0-29210 GCA_039028735.1 Planctomycetota bacterium
ATTTGGTCCTCACCGATCTTCGAGGTCGAGGCCTCGTGCTCCACCTGAGCCGTCGGATTCATGATCTCGAGGTACGGAAATGTGTGCGCCCCGCAGCGGTCGCCGATCAGCAGCGAATCGCACTGTGAGAAGTTGCGGGCGTCCGTCGCCCCTTTTTGCATCCGGACCAAGCCACGGTAGGTGTTTTGCCCGCGTCCCGCCGAGATCCCTTTCGAGATGATCGTGCTACGCGTGTTCTTGCCGATGTGAATCATCTTCGTGCCGGTATCGGCCTGCTGGCAGTTGTTCGTTACGGCCACTGAGTAGAACTCACCCACCGAGTTGTCTCCTTGCAGGATGCAGCTCGGATACTTCCACGTGACGGCAGATCCCGTTTCGACCTGCGTCCACGAAATTTTGGAGTTCTCACCGCGACACGCGCCGCGCTTCGTCACGAAGTTGAAGATACCGCCAACGCCGTTCTCGTCGCCGGGGTACCAGTTTTGAACTGTCGAGTACTTGATCGTCGCGTTGTCTAGCGCGACGAGTTCGACCACGGCAGCGTGCAGCTGATTCGTATCGCGCATCGGCGCCGTGCACCCCTCGAGATAACTCACGTAGGCGCCCTCGTCGGCGATGATCAACGTTCGTTCGAACTGCCCCGTGTCGGCGGCGTTGATGCGAAAGTAGGTCGATAGCTCCATCGGGCAGCGCACACCGGGTGGAATGTAGACAAACGACCCGTCGCTGAAAACGGCCGAGTTCAACGTCGCGAAGAAGTTGTCGGTCGTGGGAACGACCGAGCCAAGGTACTTGCGCACGAGCTCGGGGTGTTCTTTGACAGCCTCAGAGAACGAACAGAAGATGATTCCCAACTCGGCAAGCTTGTCCTTGAACGTCGTTGCCACCGACACACTGTCGAGTACGGCATCTACTGCGACGCCGGACAGGATCTTCTGTTCCTCTAGCGGAATCCCGAGCTTGTCGAACGTCGCTCGGATGTCCGGGTCGACCTCATCCATGCTCTCGAGCTTCTTCTTCGGCTTTGGCGCCGAGTAGTAGACGATTGCGTCGTAGTCGACTGGGGGGTACGAGACGTGCGGCCATTCCGGCTCGACCTGCTCGCGCCAGTTGCGATAAGCCTTGAGGCGCCACTCGAGCAGCCACTCCGGCTCTTCTTTCTTCTCGGAGATCGCCCGAACGATATCCTCGTTCAAACCTGGCGGTAGCGCATCGGCATCGAGATCAGACACGAAGCCGTACTTGTACTCACGCGTCGCGAGGTCGCGGATCTCCTTGGAAGTCTCCGGCATTACTCTTGTCCTACTTCCTTTGCTACACGTGCCCGCTTACGCAGAGGGCTCCGTTGCACCGGTGCGACTGCCCTGCAGCGCACCCAACTTTGCTACTGATCCGCTGAGCGTCACAGGGCATGGCGCCGCCATGTCCGCGAGTGTGATTGCTTCGAGCGCACCATGAATCGCTTGATTGATCGTTCGCCAATTGGCTTCGACAGGACAGCGTCCTTCTTGTTCGCAGCTGCCGTTGCCATCGGAGCAAACCGTGATCGCGATCGGTCCTTCCAAGACATCAACGATCTCCCGGACCGTGACGTCTTCCGCCGGACGCGCCAACGAGTATCCGCCCTTGACCCCGAGCTGCGACTGCAGCAGTCCCGCCTGTGCGAGCAGCTTCAGCACCTTGCTGACCATCGCCTGCGAGATGCGCGTCGACTCCGCGAGCTCACGCGCAGTGTGGCCCCTCCCGGGGTGCGACGCGATCACCGTGAGAAGCAAGACGCCGTAGTCGGTCTGCCTCGTAAGCCGAATCAAGAAAGCACCTTACTGTGGTTGACAAGAGACGGGTCGGACTCTTCCCCGCCCCGAGCGGGAAACAGTACCAATTCAGTCCTACTTCGGAATTCTAGGCCCTTGGCTGCACCCCTGTCAACGTTTGTCGAGTCCACAATCGCCGCAAAATTGGGCTCCGAGGCCTCTTCGCGGACTGCGACCCGCACGGTACACTCGCCGGTCGCCATGCCCCCGAAAGGAACCCGGTGACCCCCGTCGACGCGCCGCCCGAGCCCCAATCAGCCCCGTCCGCCGATAGCTCGCTGAGCTTCCTGATCTCCGAGTTGACCAAGCCCGGACTGACCGGATTGGTGATCTTTGCGACTGGCGCCGGCTTCCTCCTGGGGTTCTTCCAAGAGGCCAACGCTTCGTTCGATGGCCAGAGCTTCCTGGCCCTGATCGGCACCGCGATTGGCACCACCCTCGTTGCAGCCTGCTCGAGCATTCTGACTCAACTCAAGGAGGCCGACCGCGACCGACGGATGGAGCGCACCAAGAGCCGGCCGCTGGCGACGGGAGAAGTGACTCCCAGCACGGCGCGGATCAGTGCGGTGGCCTGCGGCGGCTTCGGGATTGCGATCATTCTGCTGGTGACCAAGACCCCGGTGGCGTGCCTCCTCGCGATCGCCTCGCTGGTGACCTACGTCTGGGTCTACACGCCGATGAAGCCGCGGTCGACGACGAACACGCTGATCGGGGCGGTCCCAGGGGCCCTGCCGCCGCTGATCGGTTGGGCGGCGGCCCGGGGCGAACTGGACCCCGGTGCGATGGTCCTGTTCGGGATCTTGTTCCTGTGGCAGATTCCACACTTCCTGGCGATCTCGTGGATCTACAAGGACGATTACGGCCGTGGCGGCTTCCAAATGCTGTCGGTCCTCGACGAAACCGGCGAACGAACCAGCCAGATGGCGATTCTGTACGCGCTGACGCTGATCCCAATGACCTGGATCGCGCCCATGTTCGGATTGGGAGGGATCGGCTACTGGTGCGGCGCCACGCTGCTTGGTGGATATCAGCTGCTTGCTGCGATCCGCTTTCGCCGCCGGCGTGACAAGACCTCCGCACGCGCCCTGTTTCGCGCCAGCATCATCTACCTTCCCGTGATCCTCTTCCTTATGATTCTGGATCCTGGCTCACCGCGCTTCTGAGCGCGTTGCTGCCGGTGCCCGCTGCGGAAGAAACGAGAATCCTAGTGGAGGTGCGCAGCGAAGCACCTCTCGAAGCATGCAACCACCCGATTCGCACTCGACAACGGAGCGCTCTCATGACGACTTCAGAGATTCCAGCCAACAACACAGACGCTGCCCAATCCAAACCGACGACTCTCGACTTCAAGGGAGGCGGGTGGGTCGTCGTTCTCGCCCTGGGCCTCGCCGCAATCGTCTGCGTCGTGCAGATGATCAAGATCCCGGATCAGCTGCGCTGGCGCGACGGTCAGCCGCCTCCACCCGCACTCAGCAACAGTTTCGACCTGCACACTGCAACAGTCCCCGTCGGCCTAATTGCAGTATATCGCCCGAAGGACGCCATGCAGGTCATGGTCGACCCCAGCCTTCTCGACCGCGAAGGAATGGCAGAGGCCAACAAGAGTAACTTCACGAAGTACATCGTGGCTGACGATCGCGTGATCGGTGTGACGATCAACGGCGAAGCGCGCGCGTATCCCCTGCGAGTGCTGACGTATCACGAAGTCGCCAACGACACGCTGGGCGGCGTGCCGATCCTCGTTTCCTACTGTCCGATCTCCGGCAGCGCCGTCGTCTTCGATCGCCGTGTCGGCGACAAGACACTGCAGTTCGGAATGAGCGGGCTCATCTACAACTCCAACATCCTGCTCTACGACATCCAGGACGACGAGCCGCTCGAGAGCCTGTGGTCACAAATGACAGCCACGCCGATCCAGGGCGTGGCCGCCGGCAAGCCGTCTCTCAAACCACTCCCGTCGCGCGTGATGTTCTGGCAGGACTGGCAAGACGCGCACCCGGATACAACTGTCATTGCAGGCGACCCGCGCCTGATGAAGCAGTATCGGAGTGACCCCTTCCTGACCTACCCAACCCACGATGGAACGTCGAAGTTCCCGGTCCGTCCGCTGATGCCTCGCGACGACGGGCACACAAAGGACGTCTTCTTGATCGTTCGGGCTGACGGCGAAGAGGCGACGTTCCCAAGTAGCCAAGTGGAACAAAACGTCGACCCAGGCGGCACATGGCGCACTACGGTCGGCGATACGCCCGTTACCATTCACTTTCGCAAAGGCCGCACGCTCCCACACGTGTTGTGGGCCGAAGCCGATGACCCCGCGAAACCGCTAGGCAGCTCTCAAATCGCGTATCGCTTCGTTTGGTACGCGCACGCAAACGCCGAGAACGTGCAGGCGTCGGGACAAAAGCCTGGCTAGCGATCGGTTTGGATCGCGCTAGCTCCCCAGTAGCAGCGTGCCAAACAGCAGTAACCACATGACATCCATGAAGTGCCAGTACATCATGCTGTACGTTACGCCGGGGTGGAAGAAGCTCCAGTAGTGCCCGGCGTACGCCCGGAAAGTGACCCAACCCTGCAACACCAGGCCGCCAACCACGTGCGCAGCATGGAGTACCGTCAACAAGTAGAACGACGCGACGTACATCCCGCCCTTGTCGGGGTTGTCGTGCAGCGCGCCGATCTCGAACCAAGCGATGAACTGGCAGATCGAAAAGACAACGGCAGCGATCAACGTGCAGGCCATGGCTCGCCGTAGGGTCGGTACCCGGTCGGCTCGCACCGCGCGATAGCCGACGTGCACGGCGAAGCTAGCAACAAGTAGGACACCCGTACTCACCCAAAGTACTGTTGGTAGTTGGTAGTTGGGAGGCAGCCACTCGGCGGTCTTTGCCCGCATGACAACGAACGCGACGATCGCCGTGAAGAACGGCATCGCCAGCGACGCTAGGAACAACCACATACCGAGCACGCCAGCGCCCGGCAGCGACTCTCCCTTCGAGAACGGCGGCCAGAACTTGCTGTCGGACCTACCCATTTGGGTCCCACTGCTCTCAGACGAATCGTAGAGGTTCATTGGAAAGACCTACTTAGCACGGAAGTACTGCAGTCATTGCGTGCTCGAGTTCGATCGATCGCCAGAGAGCGGTAACTGGGGGGGGGCGGCGAAGCCTCAGTGGCCGCTGCCGCCTTGGCTCTCCGCCTGAAGCTTCCCCTCTTCATAGCTCGTCCCGACGAACGGCGCGTCTCCAGTACGCTGCTGGTGCCGGTAGGCGCGTGTGTCCATCAGGCTGAACACGAGGAAGAGTGCTACGAAGATCAGGGTCCCAACGAACACGATCTGATTGAAAGGCTTGTCCCAGCGTAGGTGCATGAAGAACGCGACGACCAAGAAGGCCTTTACGCTCGCGATCAACATCGCCAGATAGATGTTTGCCCACCCTAGGTCGTAGCCAGCGGACCAAACCGTCACCCCGGTCAGAAAGAGCAGCGCGACGAGGACCTGCACCAGCAGACTGACCGGCACAACGTGCCCCACTCCGTGATGCTCACCGTCTTGATGGTTGTCGTTTGCCATGCTTGGAGGCTCTCTAGATCAGGTACAGCAGCGGGAACAAGAAGATCCACACGAGGTCGACGAGGTGCCAATAGAGGCCACCGAGATCGACCGGCGTGAAGTAGCCGGCGTGATAGCGCCCCTTTACGGCTCCTAGGTAGAGCCATACGAGCATGATCATGCCCGCCAGCACGTGAATCCCGTGCAACATCGTTAGACAGAAGTAACAGCTGAAGAAGAGGTGTAGGTTTGCGGGCCGTTCTCCGTGAATCACGAGCGCGTGCCCCCCATGCCCATCGTCGTGGGAGTGCGAATGGTCGTGCGCTTCGTGCCCGTCGTGCGAATGGTCATGCGCTTCACCAGCGCTTGCTGGCGGCCGCGTGATGCCAGTTGGCGTCGCGGCCGGAGGGGCGATCGTCGTTGCGTTGGGATCCGCTGGCGTAATGGTCGCATGAGCCACCCGTTCGACGGGTGACGTAGGCGCGACGTTTCCTTCACGAGCGGCCAGCTCAGAATCCACCGTGTAGTAGTCGAAGAGGCCCAGAAAGACGCCGTGCTCGAGCTTCGACTTGTACTCAACGAACTTGATCCCCATGAAGCCACCGGCGCAGATGAACGTCAGCACCAGGTTCAGGATCAGTCCACTCTTGTTGCTCGTTTGAGCGCAGCGTACAGCGAGCGCCATCGTCAGGCTGCTGATCAGCAACACAACCGTGTTGATCGCTCCCCACTTCGCGTCCAAGTACTGCGACCCGAACTCGAACAGCTCCGGGTAGTTGTAACGGAACACGAAGTAGAAGCAGAACAGCCCTGCGAAGAAGAGCACTTCCTGGGCAAGGAAGAGCCACATTCCCAGCTTGCTCGCATTGAACTGCTGGTCCATGTCTTCGAAGTGATGCTGGAGATTTGGATCTCCGTGATGGTCGTCGCTCATGTTCTCACTGCCCCCTCGGGCTGCTCCTCACTTCTTGGCTCAAGCCTTCTTCGAGACGTAGCCCTGAATCTCGGCGTTCCAAACCAGGCCGCTGTAGTCGTAGCAATCACCAACGGTCGGCGTCTCCCGGAAGTTCTCGTGCAGTGGCGGCGACTGGCAGTGCCATTCGAGCGAGTTGCCACCCCACGGGTTCCACGGCGCCTTGCGGCCGTTGACCAACGACATCACGAGGTAGTACGCGATCATCAAGAACGAGACGAGCATCGTGTAGGCGCCGATCGTCGAAGCCTGATGCAGGATCTGAAAGTCGAAGATATCTGGATAGTCGTGATAGCGACGGGGCATACCGCGGCTACCAGCGATGAACTGCGGAATGAAGGTCAGGTTGAAGCCGAAGAACAAGATGAAGAACGCGACGCGTCCCATGTTCTCGTTGTACATACGGCCACTGATCTTCGGCCACCAATGGTGGATCCCGCCGATGAACGCGATCAGTGCACTTCCCATCATCGTGTAGTGGAAGTGCGCCACGACGAAGTAGGTGTCGTGCAGGTGGATGTCCACCGCCAACGTCGCGAGCGGTAGACCGGTCAACCCGGCGATCGTGAACAGGAAGATGAAGCCCATCCCGTACAGCATCGGCGTGTTGATGTTGATCGACCCCTTGTACATCGTCGCGAGCCAATTGAAGACCTTCACGGCAGACGGGATCGAGACGCTGTACGTCAACGCACTGAAGATCACGTTCATCATCGGCGACATGGACGTGAACATGTGGTGGCCCCAGACCAGGAAGCCAAAGATCGCGATCGCAATCGAGCTGAATGCGATGAACTTGTAGCCGAAGATATGCCGGTGGCTGTGTACGGCAATCAGTTCACTGACGACGCCCATCGCCGGGAGGATCATGATGTAAACGGCCGGGTGCGAGTAGAACCAGAAGAAGTGCTGCATCAGCACCGGGTCCCCCCCCATGTTCGGATTGAAGATTCCAATTCCGACCGCGTTCTCGACAATCAGCAGTAGCAGCGTGATCGCCAGCACCGGCGTCGCGAGGATCTGGCAAACTGCCGTTGCGTAGATCGACCACAGAAACAGCGGCATCCGGAACCAGGTCATTCCGGGTGGACGCAGCTTGTGAATCGTCACAATGAAGTTCAGGCCGGTGAAGATCGAGCTGAACCCCAGCATGAAGGCACCGGTCAGCGCTGAGATCACGGCACCCGCGGTGTGTGAGTCTGCAGCTGCGTCGTAGATACTGTATGGAGCGTAGAACGTCCAACCGGTATCGATGCCTCCCAGAAGCAGCGACAGGATCAGGCAGGCAGCACCCAGCATCCAAAAGTAGAAGCTCATGAGGTTGACCCTGGGAAACGCCACGTCTTTCGCGCCGAGTAAGATCGGCAAGACGACGTTGCCCAAAGCTGCCGGGATTCCTGGAATGATCACCAGGAACACCATGATCGCGCCGTGCAAAGTAAAGAACTTGTTGTACCAATCGCCGCTCAGCAGCAGGTCGCCGTCACCGTAGAAAAGCTCAGTGCGGACGACCAGTGCCGCCAATCCGCCGCCAAAAAATGCCAGCAGGATCGCGGCGAGGTACATGACTCCGATGCGTTTGTGGTCGAGCGTGAGCAACCACGACAGCATCCCTTGAGAGTGGTTGATGTAGTTTCGCTCCTCCGTGATCTCCGGAGAGGAAACTGCGCCACCGGTGGCTGTGTCTGGAGTATTCATATCGTTCTCCCGCCTACGGGATTCTCCTACTTGAGTTCGATTCCCTCAGCGTCACATGCATCTTGGAGCGTCTGCCGATCTGCACCCTCCTGGAGATCTTTGAGCTTCTCCAGGAACGTAATGATCAACTCTTCTCGCTTGTCCTTGAAGGTACTGCGCGGCATGACCGGCGCATAACCAGCTGCGATCTGCCTCTGCGGGTTCAAAATCGAATCCCGCACATAGTTCTTGTCGATACGGACCTTGCCGCCGCCCTTCAGATCGCGCTCCTTGCCCCAGTTCTGGCTAAGCTCCAGCCAACTTGGGTAGGAGGCCAACTCGTTGCCGACGAGCGAGTGGCACGACAGGCAACCCTTGCGCTTCACCATCTTCAGGCCGGCCTTCCAGGGCGCGTTAGGGTCGATCTGGATCGTGTCCATCTTGTCGAGCGCCTTGAGGAACTCTTCCTCGTTGGCGTGCACGAACAACGGCGCCCGCATCCGCGAGTGGTCCTTACCACAGTACTCAGCACAGAAGATGTAGTACTCGTGAGGGAACGGTTCGTTCTCATTCACCGGCGGGACTATGGGCTCGAACCACACCCATTCTGTCCGCCCTGGGACGATGTCGCGCTTGACGCGAACCGAAGGGCAGTAGAACGCGTGCAGCACGTCGAGCGAGTCCATCCGCAGCGAGAAAGGCTGGCCCACGTAGGTATGCAATTCGTTGCCGGTGATGCCATTCATGTACGTGAAGTCCCACGACCACTGTTTTGCAGTGACGTCGACTCGGTACGCGTCCCCTGGCGGGGTTGCCATCACTTCGTACTGCACGACACCGATCCAGAACATGTACGCAACGAGGAAGAACGGGATCACACTCCAGGTGACCTCGAGCCCTGTGTGGTGCGTTGGGCCGACGCCCATGGGATCAGTCGGTGCCTTGCGACGATACTTGATTGCGAACCAGACCATGATCAGCGTGATCAGTACGAGAAAGAACATGCTGACCCAGAAGGTGTAGTAGTAGATGTAGTCCATCTCGTGGGCGACAGTCGACGCTGCGGGTGGCAACTGTTCGAACGGGTCGTAGAAACCCAAGATTGGACTTGTCGGAATCATTTGGAGCAAGTTCACAGCTATGTCCCCACCAGGCTCTGGTGAATGCTAGGCGCCTTTTTCAAACGTCGTTTTTCTCCACGTCGAAGCAACAGGATCATGGCCACAATGCCCAAGACCGTGAGTACTCCGGCGATACGCATGATCACGAATGCAGCTGGGGTGTACTTCCCAAGCACAGGGTCGTAGCGGTAGCAGAAGAACTGCGCCAGATCGAAGATCGAGCCGACTTTGCCGTCGGCTGCCTCCATCAGGGCAAGCTTCATCTGATCCGGCTCGGTGCCGAGGCCAGGGAGGTAACGCGTCACCACGCCGGTCGGCGACACAATGATGACCGCCGCGTCGTGGGCGAACTCCATCTTGTCTTCGACCCAGACGTAGCCAAAGCCAACCGTGTCGGCGAGCGTCTGTACGTTCTCTTTGCTACCGGTCAGGAAGTGCCAAGCCTCGGCATTCTCGCGCCCGTACCCGTCCAGGCGCACTTTGCGCCACGCCGCGGCCTTCTCCGGCGTATCGCGCGGATCGAAGCTCACGGTTACGAGTTCATACTCGTCGCCGAGGTTGAACTTCAGTTCAGCAATCGCCGACGACACGGAGTCCAGGACGAGTCCGCAAAGTTGCGGACAGTCGAGGTAGACCATGGTCAGTACAACAGGAAGGTCTCCGTCGAAGATGTCACGCAACTTCGTCGGTTTCCCAGTGTGGTCGAGAAAGTCCAGATCTTGCGGCAGCGTGGCGCCGAGTTTTTGGACCACCTTCGCCTGCTCGCGAATGGCATTGTACTCAGGGTCTATCGCTGCCTGTGCCGATACGGGGACAGCAACACCGCAGGCCATGGCAATGACCAGCAGCACAACTGCGCATCGATACACGTGCGATCGTCGCAACATCAGCGGCCGTTCTCCTTGACGATTTGGCTCATTGCCTGGTCGATGGGCATGGCCTTAGTCGTCACGCCCGGTTCCCCGGGACGCTCCATTTCGCCACTATGGAGCAGGCGTGCCATCTGCTCTGCTTCGAGCTCCGCACGCGGTGCGTACGGTTTACTCCCGACCAACTCTTGGTACTTGTTGTCCTCGATCACGCGGAACAGCGCGTCGGTCGCCGCAACTGTCGCGACGAGGACGAAGATTCCAACTATACCGACATACCAGGTGGAAGACGCTACCGGGTCGTCGATTTGTTCTCCGGGCTGGATCGGTTCGTGATCGGCCACGTCTTCTCCTAGAAGTTTTCGAATGCCAGGGACTCGTGGATTCGCGGGTCCCGCTCCGGAACCAGCGAACAGCCTCGCAGAGCGAAGGCCGTCGAAGCCAGGAAAACACCGCCAATTCCGACGAGGAAGGCCAGGTGCGTCACGATCTCGCCGCCTGCCAACGGAATGTCGAGGGCTGCGCCGGCGTCCGGGTGCCCCTCCGGGTGCTTCATCTGCGGCATCACGATCCAGAACAGGTCATACCAGTGGATGAACAGCATGTAGAGGCCGCCCAACCCCAGCAGCGCCTTGTTCCGCTTGATGTGTCGCGACACCATGGCCAGGAACGGCACGACGAAGTGTCCGAACAACAGGAACCAGCTGGCTTTCTGCCAACCCGGGTTGTCGATCACATGACGGTACCAAAGCGTTTCTTCGGGGATGTTTGCGTACCAGATCAGCATGAACTGGGAGAAGCCGATGTAGGCCCAGAACACGATCCCGAAGCAAAACAGCAGCTTGCCGAGGTCGTGGTAGTGCTCCGTCGTGATCGCATTCTTGAGACGTCCCGTGCTCTGCAGCCAGCTGCAGAACAGGATCATGAAGGCCGCGATCCCGAGGACGCAGCCAGCGAAGAAGTAGACGCCGAAGATCGTGCTGAACCACTCCGGGCGGAGAGACATCAGCAGGTCGAACGCGGCGAACGTCGACGTCAGGGCGAACAAGATCAGCCCAGGCGCAGACCACTTGATCAACTTCTCGCTGCGGGCGGGATTCCCGTCACTGTCTTGCGCGATCGAGCCGCGAAACAGAACCTGTGACAGCACGACCCATACCGCAAAGTAGATCACGATCCGCATCTTGAACCCGCCCGGGTTCAACCAAGCAACCTTGTTGCGGATGATCTCGGCGTGGTGGCCCGTTGGATGCAGCCAGGCGTCGTACAAGGCCGAGAAACCGGTCTCCATGAACACGACCGGAATGAAGACGAACGCCATCGGCAACACTGCGACGGCAACGGCTTCGGCAACACGGCGGACCGCGATGCCCCACCCAGCACGGGTGAGATGCATGATCATGACGAAGAAGAGTCCGCCCAGCGCGATCGATAGCCAGAAGACCGCGCTGACCAAGTACGAGTGGTAGCGCAGCTTCGTAGCCGCAGCGTCGCTGCCGCCAGTCAAGAAACCGACTAAGAGTCCCGCAACCGCCAGCACCACACCGAAGCCAAGAAGCTTCTGAGCAGTGCCGTCAAGGCGCCGGTTCTCCTGCGTGAGGTCTATGGACGAGTGTCCAGCCACTGTCGTTCTCCTGGCCGCCACTGCGGCCTATTTCAAACTCATTCCCCTTCGTGGCATGCGAGGCGCTCCTCGCACGCGACTAGGGTGCGTTCTGACTCCGCTGCAAAGCACGGACGTAGGCGACGATCGCCCAGCGGTCCGCGACTCGGATCTGCGATCCATACGGTGGCATGTTCCGAATGCCGTTCGCGATCGAGTTGTAGAGGTGCCCCACGGATCGACCCCGCGTTCCCTCGTCGCCTTCTGTGTGCAAGCTCGTCGGCTGCACCCAGCCAGGCGCGAGGCCCCCCTCTGACAACCCTTGGGCGCGAACGTGCACCATGCCCCCGCCATAGCCATCGTAGCCGTGGCATGGGGCGCAGAAGATTCCATAGCGCTCCTGCCCTCGGGCCAACAGCGCTTCGTCGACGACGAACGGCTGGTTCGTCGTCCTGTTCATTTCAGGAAAGGTCGTCGCCCACTCCCCGCCCGACTTGCCTTCGTAGAAGTGGCGGTCGGTCATCAACTTGCCGCGTGCGACAGTGCCTGCAACGGGCTGGCGACTGGCGCGACCATCGGCGAACGCGCGGTTGGGCTGCTGCGGTTTGTAGCTTGCCTGTGAATCCATGTCCGAGATCGGATGCAGCCGCGGCTCGCGCGCCTTGGCGACCCAGCCGCGTGCAATCAGCGCCGGTGGAATCAACAACAGGCAGGCGATCGTAATCAGCGTGCGAGTGATCCAACCGGGAATTTTGTCGCCGCTCATGCCGGCACCTCCTCAACGTGGCTGGCGCCGAGCGACTGCAGGAAGTCCCGAGTCTTTGCACTGTACTGTGGGTCCGCGGTCTCGATCGCAACGAAGAAGCGGTCGTTCGTCGCTCGTCGGAAACGATCGCTCCGAAACAGCGGATTGAAGAAGCGCGGCAGCCCGTTCAGTGCGAAATTGCCGAAGAACGCCGTGAAGGCGCTGAACAAGATCGTCACCTCGAACGTCACCGGAATCATGGACGGTCCACTGTGCAGCGGCTTGCCGCTGATCAGGAACGGGTAGTCCACGGCGTTCATCCAGTACTGCATCGTGTAGCCCAACGTCGCGCCGGTGAGTCCCCCCGCGAGGACGAGCCACGGCAGGATCGTCGCCTTGACGCCCATTGCTTTGTCGAGACCGTGCACCGGGTGCGGGACGTGACAGTCCCACTTGCGGAAGCCAGCAGCGTTGACCTCTTTGGCCGCTGCCATGATCTCTTCTTCGCTCTTGAACTCAGCCAGGAGTCCCCAGGTGCTCATGCGATTCGCCTTTTCGACTCGACCAACACTTTAGTTAACGGCCTCGGCAGTCGCCGCCGCCTCTGGCGGTTGCGACGCACCGTTGTGTGCTCCGTGTCCGTGCTGCTGACCGTGCAGCACGCCCTTCACCTCCGACATTGCGACGAATGGCAGATAGCGGCAGAAGAGCAGGAACAGCGTGAAGAACAGTCCAAAGCTGCCAATGAAGATTCCAACGTCAGAGAACGTTGGCAGGTAATAGCCCCATGAAGTCGGTACGAAATCATTCGCGAGCGACGTGACGATGATCACGAAGCGTTCGAACCACATGCCGATGTTCACGAAGATGCTCAGGATGAACATTCCAAGCAGACTGCAGCGGACTTTCTTGAACCAAAACAGCTGCGGCGTGATCACGTTGCACGTCACCATGATCCAATAGGCCCAGCCATAGGGGCCCATTGCGCGGTTCACGAACGTGAAGCGCTCGAGCTCGTTGCCGCTGTACCAGGCGATGAAGAACTCGATACCGTACGCATAGCCGACCATGCAACCGGTCACGAGGATGATCTTGTTCATGTTCTCGAGGTGACGCATGGTGACCAGGCTCTCGAGCCCGAACAACGTGCGCGCCGGCACCAGCAAAGTCACCACCATGGCAAAACCGCTGAAGATAGCTCCGGCGACGAAGTACGGCGGAAAGATCGTTGTGTGCCAACCCGGTAGGATCGAGACGGCAAAGTCGAACGAGACGACCGAGTGCACCGAAAGGACCAGCGGCGTCGCCAGCGCGGCGAGCAACAGGTAGGCCTTCTCGTAGCGATGCCAATGGCGCATCGAGCCGGTCCAACCCAGACTGAACAGGCCGTACAGCGTTTGCTTCAGCTTGCCCGTCGCACGATCACGAATCGTGGCCAGGTCCGGCACCATCCCCATGTACCAAAAGAGCAGCGATACCGAGAAGTAGGTGCTGACGGCAAAGACGTCCCAAAGGAGCGGACTACGGAAGTTCGGCCACATCTCCATCTGGTTCGGGAGTGGGAACATCCAGTAAGCCAACCAGGCGCGCCCGACGTGAATCCCGGGAAACAGGCCAGCGCAGATGACGGCGAAGATCGTCATCGCCTCCGCTGCACGGTTGATTCCAGTACGCCACTTCTGGCGAAACAGAAACAGGATGGCAGAGATCAGCGTGCCTGCGTGGCCGATACCGACCCAGAAGACGAAGTTGACAATGGCGTAGCCCCAACCCACAGGGTTGTTGACGCCCCAAGTTCCCACACCGGTGAAGATCAGATAGGGCAGCAGAATCCCCAACAGGGACAGCATGCCCAGGGACAGAGCCATGCACACGTACCAAGCCTTAGGAGGCTTCGGACGCTCGACGACGGCACAGACCACGTCGGTGATCCCCGAGTTATCGTGTCCTCCCAGAATCAGCGGCGCGCGCGTTCCCTGGGCTTCAACCGTGTTGTCGACGGACGTGTTCATCAACCCTGCTCCATCGGGTTCTTCAGCTTGGCCTGATAGCTATTTCGCGGCTTGACGTTGATTTCCGGGAGTAGCTTGTAGGCACGGTTGTCGTGTTGGAACTTCGCCACACGGCTGTTCTTGTCCGACAGGTCACCGAATACGATCGCGTCGGTCGGGCAGGTTTGTGCGCAGGCGGGAACGACGTCGCCGTCCTTGAGCTGTCGGCCCTCGTTCTTCGCATCGATCTTCGCGTTCTGGATCCGCTGCACACAATAGGTGCACTTCTCCATGACGCCACGGTGTCGTATCGTGACGTCGGAGTTGTAGACCATCGCTTCGGAACCAACGAACTCGCCGCTGGCGGCGACCTTCTCGAACTCCCTCTGGTCGCTCAGCAGGTTCTGCTGGTCGTCCACAACCCGGTGGTTGTTGAAGTAGTTGAAGCGTCGCACCTTGAACGGGCAGTTGTTGGAACAGTACCGCGTTCCGATGCAACGGTTGTAGACCATGTCGTTGAGCCCCTCCTCGCTGTGCACCGTGGCTGCCACGGGGCAGACCGACTCACAGGGGGCATTCTCGCACTGCTGGCAGTTCATCGGTTGATGCGCTACCTCCGGAGTCTCGACGTCGCCAGAGAAGTAGCGATCGATCCGGATCCAGTGCATTTCGCGTCCGCGGTAGACTTCGTCCTTACCGACGACGCCGATATTGTTCTCAGCCTGGCAGGCGACGACACAAGCGCTGCACCCCGTGCAGGTACTCAGGTCGATCGACATCCCCCACCGGTGGCCTTTGTACTCGTGCTCTTCCCACAGCGAGAGATTCTGCTCGTCGCCGTGGCCGCCGTGGCCGCCATGCCCATCGCCGTGACCACCATGCCCGTGCTCGTCACCGTGGCCGTCGTGAGAGTGATCATCGTGACCGTGATGGTCCCAGGGCATGTCACTACGCTTCTTCACCGAAGAAACAAAGTGCTGCGGATCCTCGAGGAACTTCGCCAAGGTCCCACGCGCCAAAATGTCGGTCTGGCGCCGTTGGATTTCTTCTCCGGGACTACTGAAGTCTTCCTTCTTGTCCCCGAAAGAAACGTCGGCTTCGAGTTCGATCAAGTGATGGTCTTGCGTCGTCGCGATACGATACGTACCGCTACCGGCAGCCACGGCTGCGCGTGCGGAGCCTTTGTTCATCGAATCGGCCGTGCGGATCAGGTAGCCGTTGAAGCCGGTACCCGTCGCCACCTTCAGACGCTCGACGACCTGCGCGTTGTACGAAACAAGACCGGCCGGGCGCCGGAACACCGGGTCCCCCGCCGGGTGCGCTTCGGTCGAGCGACCGTAGCCGAGAGCGATTGCGATCGTCCCTTGCGCGATTCCTGGCAGTACGTATGCGGGAAGCTCGAGCGTCTGCCCCGCCACGGTGACTTCGATCATGTCCATCGAATTCACTCCCATGGCTTTGGCCGTGGCCAGCCCCATGAGCGCTGCGTTGTCCCAGGTGATCTTCGTGACGGGATCGGGCAGCTCTTGCAGCCAACCGTTGTTGGCAAAGCGTCCGTCGTGAACTTTGTAGTCTTGCGTGAAGATCACGTCGTGCGTGCCGCTGCCCGCGCTGGGGACCAACGAAGCGAGTCCGCCGGTCCAACCGTTCGTCGGGCGCGGGTGCACGATGCGCCAGCTGGTGTTTGCTGCGAATCCGTCGTGGAGCACCTTCTGCCAAGCGTCGTCGCTGGCGCCTCCGGCCGTGAACGTCTCCTTGACGATCTCTTCGGCACTGCGCGCCTTGTCTTCGAAGAGCACGCTCAAAATCTCGGTCGGCGTCTTCGCGCGGTCGTAGGTCATCGGCAAGATCAGTGGCTGCGAGACGGTGTAGGTACCGTCGTAGCTGCGCGCGTCCCCCCAGGCTTCCAGGTAGTGTGCGCGTGGGACGTGCCAACGACAGGCTTGCGACGTCTCGTCGACGTGGTAGCCGAGGTGCAGCGTTGCCTTCCCCTGCAGGGCCGCGGCCAGATCGACGTCAGCGGGGCTATTGTAGACCGGGTTGCCACCCAGGATCATTACGGTGTCGACAGCGCCGCTGGCGAGGTCCGCCACCAGCTGTCGAATCGCGTCGACGTGCGACGGTCGCGCGACGTCGTCGCCGGTCTCGGCGTAGCCAACGGGGCCGTTTGCTTTCGAGTTGCCCAGGGCGCTGTTGATGAAGTGCGCCAGAGCATGCACGGCTGCCGGTTGCGCTGGGCCGGCCAGAACGATCGACTCGCCACGGTTGGCAAGCAGGTCTTTCGCGACATCGGCCATGGCCGCCGGCCCCTCGTTGGCGCAGCCTGCCGCGATTTGCGCGACGGGCCCCAGACCAAGGGAAGAGTCTAGCTTGTTGAGCTCGATCGCGAGGCGCCCCAGGGTCGCTGGAATCTTGCTCGCTGTGACCGGGTAGCGGTGATCCGCATTCGTGCCGGTCAGGCTGTGGGTTGCCTCGACGACATGCAGCCGGTTCATCGCACCGCCAGTTGCGACACGCCCCTTGGCGAAATCACGAGAGTAACGGAGCGAGGCCGGGTGGGAGAGCAGGAAGTCACCGTCGAAGCTGACGATCACCTTGGCTTTGTCGAACGAGTACTGCGGACGCAACGGCTTCCCGAATGCACCCTGCAAGCCCATGCGTTCGTTGTCGTCGGAGAGAGGCTCGTACTCGTACCAGCGTGCTGCGCCGGTCTTCGCTCGCAACCGGGCGAAACTCGGCGACGAACTCGCCTCCGCCAACACCGCGACGCGAGATCCGGCCGCGCGCACGGACTGCAGGAAGGCCACGAAGTCCGCGTTCTGCCAACCCCCGTCGACGGGTTGTCCCTCCAACAAGATCGAGCGTGAGCGGTCGGGGTCATAAAGATCCAGCACGCTCGCCTGCGCGTACGAAGTCGCCGCGCCCATGCTTTGCGGGTGTTCCGGGTTCCCCTCGATCTTGATCGGACGGCCGTCCATGCTCGCAGCGAGTACCGGCTGCGCCACGCCACCCAGCTCCATCGACGTTGCGTACATCACTGGGCGACCGAGCACGGTGTCCGCTGGACGCTTTGCGAACGGAACGATCTTTTCTTCAGGCCAGCGAATGCATCCCGTTGCGCCAGCCATTCCCGCGAGAGCAAACGACGCCCCCATGATCTTCAGGAAGCTGCGACGACTCGTCGTCGACACCAGCTCCGGCGTCAACTGCGGGAACTCCTTCGCGACGAAGCGCTGGAATTCTGGCGTATCTGCGAGGTCATCGAGACTGCGCCAGTACTCTTTGCCCGTGGACTCGGTATCTATCTGTGGCATGTCGAGCAGCTCGTCAATTAGCGGATTTTCCGCTCTCGGTTCTCGGGGGTCCAGCCGCGCAGCTGACGAAGGACTTCGCGCCCTTCCTCTGCGTTGGGCTGGTACGTCATGTCCGTGATCTTGTCGAGGGGGCGAACGTTGGGCTCTGGGTTGCGGTGGCAATCGAGACACCACCCCATGCTCAACGGTTGATCTTGAAAGACTTCTTCCATTGTGTCGATGCGGCCGTGACAGGTCGCGCAACCGACACCGCGACGCACGTGTGCGCTGTGGTTGAAGTATGCGTAGTCGCCGAGGTCGTGGACCTTCACCCACTCCATCGGCGTGCCCTTTTCATAGCTCTCTTTGAGCGGTGCCAACTTGTCGCTATCGGGGCGAACTTTCGTGTGGCAGTTCATGCACGTCGACGTTGGCGGCACGCCAGCCTTGGCCCCGACCTCTGCGTTGGTATGGCAATAACGGCAATCGAGGCCGAGCTCACCAACGTGCAGACGGTGACTGTACGGAACTGGCTGCTCGGGCATGTAGCCGACGGCAATGTTGCGCGGCGACGCACCGAATGTAACCAGTAGCACGACGTATGCGCCCATGAAGGCGCCACCTGCACTCGCGATTCGGAAGAGTTGATCCACCCAAGGAGGAAAGATGAGTTCACGCTGCGCGGGAACTGCCTGATCGTTATCTGCCACCCTAAGACCTCTCAGTCGGAAACAGCGCAAACCGACCGTTTTTGGCCCTAAAAACGCGTCTCATCGCTGTCAGCGCGGGACTTTAGGTTTCTCGGAGATGTTTGTCCACAGCACTTGGGCGGTTTTTCGAAGTGTATCGGCCGGCTCTCTGGCTGCGCCGAACTCGTCTCCCTCTCGCGCCATCGGGGCCGCCTGCGAGAGGCTTCACGAAGCGGCCGACAGGTCGCCGCCAACGGCACAAAAAAAGGGCGCGAACCGGCCAAGAAATGGCCGACTCGCGCCCAGCCGCAAACGGGCCGAAACGGACCGTGCTACGGCAAGAAGTTCAGGAAGTTGAACGTCGGGTCGCCGGCGTAAGTGCTGTAGCCGGGGAAGACCTCGTCGAGTTCCGGAATGGGCACGGAGTAAAATTTGTTCAGAATCTCCCCGAACACCGCGCGGAAGTCCGTGACTCGTTCGACATAACGCCCGTTGCCGGTCGAGAACAGTGATCCGGTCGGCCACGTCAGCGGGTCACAGTTGTACACCCCGCCGTTGACCCCACCACCTGCCACGACCATGCACGACGACTCTCCGTGGTCGGTACCAACGCTACCGTTTTCCTCAGACGTGCGCCCGAACTCAGACAGCGTCACGACCAGAGTATCGTCCCAAGTCGACGCGAGGTCGATGGATAGAGCCTCAATCGCATGCGAGACGTAGGACAGCAGTGCCGCCTGGGCACCGTTGGCCGCTCCCTGGCCCGCGTGCGTATCGAAGCCATCCAGCTCGACGCCGGCGATGCGGAGATCCGTGTTCTTTAGCAGGATCGCTGCGTCGCGGATCTTCTGGAAGAACGGGAACGATGCGGCTGGGAAGCCAGCCGGATTCGTGTCGTCGGGGTACACGGCGCCCGGAGCGGGCACGTACGTCGACGGATCGACCCCCTGCGCCTGCAGCGTGTTCAGCGCCAGTCCCATCGACACGCCCGCTTCCTTGATCAGTGCGTCGTGCCCATGGCTCCCTTGCGACTGCCCGTACCACCCCAACATGCCGCTGCCGATGCTGGGCGGATCCACCGCGTTGTCCGGCAGCAATCCCAGGAGCTTGTCGCCGCCACCGATCGGACCGAGGTCCAGCGTGAAGTTCTCGATTGCGGGAAAATGGGTGATCATCTCTTGTCCTGAGAAGATCTCCATCAGCTTGTTCGACAGGCTGACGGCCGCCAACGGATTCATGTCCAGGTCGAACTTGTCGACAACGTAGCGGTACAAGAATCCCTCGTGGAAGCTCGCGTCCCCGGGGTTGCCGGTTTCCCAGTACTGCTGACTGGAGAAATGCGACCGCGACTGGTTGTCGTACCCGACCCTGTGGATCAGTGCGACGTCGCCGAGATTGAACAGGTTGTGCAGCGAGCTCATCGCAGGGTGCAACCGCGCGAATGAGTTGCCGAGGTCCAACGACTGCGTGTCAGGAATGAACAACGTCGGGCGGGTCGTTGTGTTGTAGTCGGTGTCTCCCTGCGGAATGACGGTATTGACGCCGTCATTGCCGCCACGCATGAAGATCACCAGCAGCTTCTTTGGATTGACGGGCCCTGCGGCATACGCCTTCTGCGTCATCATCCAAGGTCGCCACATTGGCGACAACGCGCCCAGAGCGAGGCCGGACGCACCTACCTTGACGAAGTCACGTCGATTCATGTTCACCATGGCGCCCTCCTACTGCTTCTGAAACTGGGGTGCGGAGAAGATAAAGCCAATCAGGGAGCGCACCCTGAACTCGTGGTCCGGGAAGGCGGTACCGAATGGCGCCGGGAAGCCGTTGGAGTCTCGCGACAGATACTGCGTCGCGAGATTCCGCTCCGTATCGTTGTAGCTATTTTGAAACGCCACCTTGAGCCAGAAGTCAGTCACTTCGCTCAAGGAGTCTTGATCGATCCCCGCGTCCGTCATCATCGCAATGGGATCGAACGCCGGGTCGACACCGTTGTGGATTCCGTAGTTCACAAACGTCGTCCGCAGCAGGAGCGCCGTCGTGCCTACCCAATCGATGCCCATCTCTGATTGCCCGTCCGGGGTCAAGAACAAGAAGGGGGTGTGATCGAGGCCAATGATCCCGTTGTTGGGATCACCGATGCCGCCGTAGACCGGCAGGGTCGTGCTCAAACCGTCCAGCGCGCGAATATACGCGCAGTGGTGTTCGAGCGGCGTTGTGACCTTGTTCCAGCGATTCTCCTGGGCGACGAAATCCGCCGAATGCAGAATCGTCGACATGACTTGCTTGATGTCGCCCTGCGTCGAAAGCCACACGCTAATGCAGTTGGCCAGCAGCGCCGGCGGCACCTCCTCCGACACGAACTTCTGGATCAACTTCGTTGAAATGAACTCAGCCGTCTGCGGCGTCGACTTGGCGAGGTGGTCGAGAACCAACAGCCCCTCGTCGAGTCCCGCGTTGGGATTGCCGACCGGATCGCCTGCAGGGATCACGATCTCGTTCACGGTCATTGGGAACAGCGTCTTCGCGTCGTAGTCGTGCGCGGGAGCATTGAACAGAAAGTCCCACACGCCATTCGGATCGTCGAAGGCGAGGCAGGGCGCGTGCGGGTTACCGACGTTGACCGGGTCACGCTTGCACAGCGTCCAACCGGTCAGCACGCGAGCCAACTCTTCGATATCGTTTTGGGTGTAGCCGTTATCGACCCCCATTGTGTGGAGCTCGAGTAGCTCGCGCGAATAGTTCTCGTTGGGTGCAGCGGCAACGTTCAAGTAACTGTCGAGGTAGACGACCATCCCTTTGCCGGTCGCGGACGCCAGTAAGAGATCGTGAAAGCTGCCGAGCGCGTTCGCACGGAAGAACTGATTCTCTTCCCACTCCCAAGCCACAGCCGTCTCCGCGGCTTCGACAGGATCCATCGTTACATTCTGGAGGATCTGCACGAGCTTCAAGACGTACGTGTTGAAGTGGTTCTCCCAGAAGTCGGTCATTGCTTCTTGGAGTTGCCGTTCCGAATAGACCGCGCGAATCGTCTGCACGTACAGTACGTTCTCGACGGCTAGGGTCGGATCGTAGATCGTCATCAGTGTCTCGAGCGGGAAGGCTCCCGTCTCGTCGATCAACTCTGGTGCTAGTTGTTCGTCGATGTATGCGGAGTACCCGACGTTCATGACATGGTCCAAGCCAGCTGGCGTCGGACCGTAGCCAAGGCGCCGCATCACGTGCGCGGCCGTGTCGAGGTCGGTTTCAGTCGCGCAGGGCGCGTACGAGTTGCAGCTCAAGCGAAACCCGAGCGTAGGGTCGGCACCGCAGACGCCAAAGGGCGCTGGCGCCGGGGACCCCATGGCAAACTGATACGTCAGTGAAGCAATCGCATCGGCGACGTTCAGCGAATCGTCGTCGTTGAAGTCCCCTGCATCCAGGCAGGTCATGACCGCACCGCTGAAGAGATAGCCGAGAACCCGGATCGGGTCCGCGAGGTCGAGCGCACCGTCGCCGTTGGCGTCGCCGCGTTCGAAGTGAACATATCCCGGTGGCAAATCACCGGTGCCCTGAGCGCTCGCCGGCGGAGCCGCTGCACCCGAAAACAACAGAGCACAAACCGTCAGTGCCAACACGGCACCGCCACTGCAGAAACAGCGCATGGCTTACCCTCCCAATAGGTTGTGTGAGACGCCCGTCCAATGACTCCTTGAGTTTACGAAAGAATCAGGGCGGTTGAAGCACTCTTTTTCGCAAGTTTGAGGATGCTTGCGCCTCGCGAGGGCTCAGAACGGCCCCTGGAGGGGTTCTCTGGCCGTCACGTCAGGCGTAGCCCCACCGTCTTGCCTACGTCGGGCCGGTACGGGGAGACCGAATCCCCCTCAGCCCTCGTGGTCAGGGCCAGACGCCAACGCTCCGTCGTGCGCGCCCGCGCGCAACAACCACAGCGCGTGCATGACAGCGACGCCCAGGATCGCTGCGCCGAGTGCTTGGTGCGCCGTCGGGATCAGCACGCTCGCAACCGAACGTGCCGTGGCTTCTGCTCGTTCTGGATCGCCAGCCGTCACGACGAGCGCAGCGAACCCAAGGCCAATCTGCAACAGGAAGAGCCACAAGAGTGCCGCCGAAGTCCGCCGTATCGGGACTCGGTCGTCGTAGAGCGCCCGACTACGCGCAGACACGAACAAGCCGTGGCCGAGGACTGCGAACGCCCACACCATGTGGACCATCACCCAGATGTTGCCACTGTCTCCCGCCACAGCATCGACGCGGGTGTGCGAGTACGGGCCGAAGTGACGCAGCATCGCACCCAACCCCAGCTGCGAGAGAACCAGCAGGACCAGGACGACGGCCATTCGCTGATCGCTGCGGAGTTTCGGATGCGTGAGGCCCGGCAAACGCTGCCACGTGCGTGAGGTAACCGCGGCGATGGCTACGAGCAGCCCGAAGATCGCCTGCCCGGAGACGCCGTGAAACACAGCCAACCAGCGGGCGAACGTCGTGTCGTCCTCGACACCGGGCGCCACCTCGGCCTCCGTCACTCGATAGGCGCCAAGGATCCCCTGCGACACGACCAGCAACACCGCAACGATCGCGCACGCCTTCACCCACCGCCGCCGATCACTCGCTACCAAGTGCACGGCCAGCGCGATGGTGGTCCACCCGACCAACGAGCCGAACAAGCGGTGCGCGTGCTCGTAGAAAACCCCGCCGACCATCTTCGACAGCGGGAACAGGAACATGTTGGAGCCAAACGTGGTGGGCCAATCGTAGACCGCCAACCCAGTATCGGTACTTGTCACTACACCGCCCAGAATGATCAGCAAGAACGTCGCCGCGGGAGCCACCTTGGGCAAGGCGGCGCGCCAACGCGCTGGGTCCGGGGCGGACGGGAAGCGTCCCCCCAGCCAACCGCCCCCGGCCCCGATCATCGCCCCCGACAGCAGCACGCCGCCGAGCACGATCGGAATCGAGGTCTGCAGGTCGTCGGCGAGGGCGCCGCTGACCGAACCGACGATCATGAGATTCAGTGCCGCCGTGACGAGGCCCGCCAGCAGCCCGGCGCGGAGCGCGCGGTTCGCGTGGCGTCCCGCCCAAATGCCGCCGCCCGCGAGCGTCACCAGCAGCAGTGCGCCAAGGGCCGGGCTCGAGAGCGCTAAACCCGGCAGCCGAAACAAGTAACAGAGAGCCCAGAGGAACACCGTCGTGCCAAAGCCCACCGCCAGAACCACGTGTCCGTCACGCCGCTCCTCGGCTACTGCCACGTTCATCTTTTTCGGACCCTTCGCTAGAGATCGCTAAGTAAATACGCCACAAAGCCTTACGAGCCGTGGCTGTTGTCTGTACAGCACAGAGTGTGCCTGGAGCTGGATCCACGGACAAGGGCGCAGCGAAGGGCTTTTGACGATCATTTCTGGGTTCGGTGAACGCTGGAAAGCGATATCATCGGAACCCTCGCTGCGGGCCGTGGTTTGGGCCCCCATCTATGCGACAGAATGATTCGTAAGATCAGCGCCGCAGATTCCGTACGCCCAAAAAAGTACGGTAGTGCGCAAGCGTGCAGTTGGTCGGTCCCTACTTTCGGTGGCCAGGCACTGGCGACGGAGTAGAACCAGCGGTACGCGACGACGAACGAGGGAGAAACTAGCGATGGCCCCTATCGGTGTGGCTCGAACCTATACCTACCGGTCCTGTGGAATGGTCTCGTCGACCCTACAGCTACTTCTGCTGCTTTGCGCAACGGTGCTGCTAGGTGTCCAACCCGCGAACGGGCAAGGCCCCGATGTGATCGTCGGGGACCTGACGGGGCCTGGTAACTACGGGACTCCGAGTAGTGGTCCAAACGCCGGTGTCTACTACGCGTACTCCGCGGGCACAACGTCCTGCAACATTGGTGACACGACGTTGATCTGGATTGCCGGAACGAACGAGCACCCGGTGATCGCCCAGCATCTCTACCGTCTCAAAGATGGGCGCTTGGAACAGATCGGCATGAGCTGGCTCAAGCACGGTTTCACCGCGCTGCAGGGTGGACTGTGCAGTAGTTCGTGCCAGGCACACCCAAACGGAACCGCACTCGGCATCAACTGTTCCGATCCTTACAGTGCAGGCCTCAACGGGAGCCAAGGGAATGACAACCGCTTCGAAGTGAACGCGGCGACGGGTTACTTCCCCTACCCGCCGATTCACGATCCGGCGATCGAGGACTCGACGTCGCGTCGCATCCGCGTCCACGCCGACGATCTCGACCCCGCACAGAACGTCGGGGCCGTGTACCTCATGGAGGCGCAGTACGTCACGGCGGACGACGCCGCCGCCGGTAATCACCACAACAACTCCTCGTACCGTCCCTGTACCGTCAATGCCTCGAACTACAACCTGAGCTATAGCGGACCTACGGTGCGCGAACTCGCTGCGATCGAAGCGTGGCCAACGCTCGACGCCACCGTCACTCTCGAGAACGCCTACCACGTGGATGGTGCCGGTGAGGGGCGTTTCATTCTCGGCACAAAGGTCACCGATCTCGGGACGGGCTTCTACTCGTACGAGTACGCGGTCTTCAACCAGGATTCCGATCGCTCCGGGCAGTCTTTCTCGATCCCGATCCCGGCCGGGGTCATTGTGCAAAACGTTGGCTTCCACGATGTCGACAACCACAGTGGCTCGTTGGCCGACTCAACAGACTGGACCAGCGCGGTGACAGCGACCGAGGTCAGCTGGTCCACCACGCCATACGCAACCGATCCCAACGCCAACGCACTGCGCTGGGGGACGATGTACAACTTCCGCTTCGAAGCCAATTCGCCGCCAGCCGTCGGCAACGTGTTCTCCACGCTGACGCTGTTCAAGCCGGGCGGTGCCGGTGAACCGAACTCTCTCAGCATCGCTACGAAAGGCCCGGTGTCGCTAGGGTCCGCGCCCAACCCGGTCAGCAACCTTTCCTGCTCGGCGTCAAGCCTCGATGCAATCCTGAGCTGGACCAACGGTAGCCCAACCTATGACACGGTGCGAATCACACGCGACGGCGCGCTGATCGCGACGCTGTCTGGTACTGCGACCAGCTACACCGACCCTGGCCTCGCAGTAGCGACTTATCAGTATGGAATCGTCGGCGTCGAGGGCGGTATCGGCTCGAGCACAGTCAACTGCAGTGTGGATATCCTGCCGCCGCCAGCGCCTTCGAGTTTCATCTGCACGGCCAACGGTTTCCAGGTACTGCTGAGCTGGACCAACAACGCTGCATACGATGCGATCGCTGTCACGCGTGACGGAGTGCAGATCGCGACGTTGACCAGCGGCGAAAGCAGCTACAACGATGCGGGTCTTGCCGCAGCGACGTACACCTACACGCTAACCGGCTCAGTGTCGGGGATCAGCACGAGCACCGTGTCCTGCATCGTTACGGTGACACCGCCACCACCCCTGAGCTTTACTTTCTCTGCAGACTCGCCCGTGGCGGACTACGATCAGGGTACAGGTGCAGGTAGCTTCACGACGACGGCGTCGGTACTCGAGAGCAACGCCAACAGTGGCTTCCCCAACGACATCGCAGCGTTCTCGATCGCGCTGACGCACGATCCGTCGTACGTGACGCCGACTGCCCTCGCACTCGGTGGACCGGTAGCTGCCCTGAACGCTGGCGTTGGGCCAGACTTCTTCAATCCAACAATCTACAGCGGTGGTGTTACGGCGGGTGTTTTGTTCTCGTTCGACGTCGATGCGTTCCTGCAAGCAAGTAGCTCTTTGCCGATCTTGAGTATCGACTACGACACGAACGCTTCGACTCTGATGGGGAACGGCACCGGCGCCTCGACCGATCTGATCTTCACCGACGGCGTCTTGGGTAGCCCGATGCTCGTCAATAACACGGTAGTCGTCGGTGTCGAGAATTTCGTCGCCAGCAAGAACAGTGGCACCGTCACCTTGCAGCCACTACCAGGAGGCGGCTTCATTCGCGGTGACGTCACCGGCGAAGGTTCGATCAACTTGCTCGATGTCACCGAAGCACTGGCCTTCATGTTCACGTCAGGCACGGTTAGTTGCCTGTCTGCTGTCGATGCAAACGATGACAGCGTGTTGGACATTTCGGATCCTGCTACGATCTTGGCATATTTGTTTCTGGGAGGGACAATCCCGAGTCCGCTGCTGAGCTGTGGCGCGGATGGGACGCCTGATTCGCTGACCTGCGATTCGGTTTCGGGTTGCCCGTAACGGTTGGGAGCAGCGGGCGCAGTAGGCGCCCCGCTCCAAAGACAATTTGGTGTGAGCGATCGTATCGTCACGATGTTTGCGCCGAGAAGGGGTCGTCGTCGATGTCTCGGAAGACTTTCGCACTACTGTCCTGCTTCGCATTCTTGTCGGCTGCCGCGTTTGCGCAGCAAGGTCCCGATGTGATTGTCGGTGAGCTCACCGGCCCCGGGAACTATGGCAATGCGGGTGGCTATCACGCCTACTCCGTGGGCACTACATCGTGCAACCAAGGGGATCAGACGCTGCAGTGGATCGCGGGTACGAACGAACACCCCGTCATTGCCCAGCACTTGTATCGCCTCAAGGATGGCAAGTTCGAGCAGATCGGCATCAGCTGGCTCAAGCACGGCTTCACGGCCCTACAAGGCAATGCCTGCGCCCTCGGCTGCACCCCGTCGGGGAGCGGCTCGTTTCTAGGGATCGGATGCTCTGATCCGTACGGTGCGGGCCTCAACGCCAGCCAAGGCAACGGGCCACGCTCTGAAATCAACGCGACGACCGGCATCTTCCCGTACCCATACGTGCTCGATCCACCGGTCACGGACACGACGTCGCGTCGAATTCGCGTGCCCTCCGCCGACGTCGACCCGGCCCAGAATGCGGGCGCACTCTACTTCCTGGAAGGGCAGTATGTAGCGCCCGACGACGCGGCAGCGCTCAACCACCACAACAATGCTTCCTACCGCCAGGTGCAGGTCGCCAACGGATCGTTCGCACTGTCGTTCACCGGCCCAACGGTGCGGGAACTGCCTGCGATCGAAGCCTGGGGTGCGGCGGATCCAACAGTGGTCATTGAGAACCTCTATGTCGACGGCGGGCGTTTCCTCCTCGGAACAAAGGTCACCGACCTCGGTAGCGGCTTCTGGCAGTACGAGTATGCACTGCAGAACCTCAACTCGGATCGTTCGGCCGGCGCGTTCACGATTCCAGTGCCGAGCGGCGTCGTTGCACAGAGCATCGGCTTCCACGACGTCGAGTACCACAGCGGTGAGCCCTACTCCGGAACCGACTGGGTCGCAACTCAGAACACGAACGACATCAGTTGGGCCACGGAACCGCACGCGACGAACGTGAATGCCAACGCGCTGCGTTGGGGCACGCTCTACAACTTCCGCTTCGTCGCTAGCTCGGCGCCGGTCTCGGCGCTCGCAACCGTCGGACTCTTCAAGCCTGGCACGCCGACGACCGCGGTAGTCCCGACGCTGGCACCGGTAGGTGGCGGCGGGAGCACGCCGCCGATCACCGGATTGTCTTGTACCGTGAACCAGCTCGACGCCGTGCTCAGCTGGACCAATGCCGGGGCCTACGATTCGGTACTGGTCTTTCGTAACGGTCAGCAAGTAGCAACTCTTGCGGGCACCGACACAACCTACACAGACGCAGGGCTGCCGCTCGGTCAACAGACCTACTTGATCAATGGAGTCATCAGCGCAATCCCATCGTCGGGTGTCGGCTGCACCGTCGACATTCTGCCCCCGCAGCCGATTATCGGCCTCAGCTGCAGCGCTAACGGCTTCCAAGGCGTGCTGACTTGGACGAACCCGCAGCCGTACGACTTCATCGAAGTCCGCCGAAACGGCTTTCCGCTGACGACCTTGTTGGGAACCGCGACTCAATTCGACGACATTGGCCTGAATGTCGGAAGCTTCGACTACCAGCTGACCCCGGGAGTCGGCGCAATCAACGCGACCCCCGAGGGGTGTTCTATCACGGTGACGCCGCCACCGGCGCTAGCATTCTCGTACACCGCGCAATCGCAAAGCGTGAGCTACAATCCCGCTGACGGGGTCGCCTCGTTCACGACGGTTCTCAACGTCCAGGAGAACGCGACGAACCCGGGCTATCCGAACGACGTCTCGGGACTCTCGGTGGCCCTGGCGCACGATCCGGCGTACCTCGACGCCACGTCGATCGATCTCGCCCCTCCGCTGCTCGCCGCCAATGGTGGCGCCGGCCCAGACTTCGTTGCGAGCTTCCTGCACCCCGACGGAGTGACTCTGGGAACGGTGTTCGCGTTCGATCTGTCATGGAGCATGCAAGCTACCGCCACGGTGGACATCGTTACCGTTGACTACGACACCGTCGGGGCGACCCTCGCTGGCAACGCTACTGGAGCAACAACAACCCTGACATACGTCGACAACGTCATTGGCACGCCTCCGGTCGAGAACAGCGTCGTGTCGGGGATCGGCAACAACACCCCGACCTACACCGACGCGGTCGTAACCCTGGCGGCGGCGACCACCGGTGGGTTCATTCGCGGTGACGGTGACGGCGACGGCGCCGTCAACATCACGGATGCCATCTACGCGTTGGGGTATCTGTTCAACAGTGGCCCTGGTCTCTGCGTAAAGGCGCTCGACTACAACGATGACGGCGGCGTGAACCTCGTCGACCCAGTAGGCGTGCTCGCGTACCTGTTCACGCAAGGCACCGCACCGGCGCAGCCGTTCCCGAACTGCGGCCCGGATACGACTGGAGACACGCTGCCCTGCGGCGCAGTCCCCGCCTGCCCGTAGGCGACACGCAAAGTGCAAAACCATCGGCGCGTCCCCCCCCCAGGCGGGGCGGGACCCGCCCGTTATGTTGCCCGAACTTTGTTACCACACGGTTGTTAACCGAAATTTGTTAACCGACAGTTTTTAACCAGCTG
>JBCCHQ010000072.1:0-28932 GCA_039028735.1 Planctomycetota bacterium
GCAAGACGTCGTCGTCGGCCTGAACACTCTGTTCGTGCCACCGACGGTACCGCTCCCGGGTCCATACACGTCCTGTGGAGCCGACCCAACGGCTGACAATCTCGACTGCCTCAACTTCGGCGGATGCCCATAGGCACGTCGCCACTCGCAATCGGAAGAAGATCCTATGACAGGCCGTGTCGGCTCGCTGTTGTTGTTGTTGCTATTGTGTAGCGGTTGCGCGTTTGTCCGGTGGTCGACGAGTACTCATCGTGACTACGACTATTGGGGCCATCTGACGATCGGAGCGGCGCAGCAGAGTGGCGCGTCGATCGCGATCCCAGTCGATGTCGACCCACTGGCTGGTGAGATGTGGATGGACAGCGGACAGCAGATCTGGGACGCCCCGGCAGTTGTCGAGGGCGGCAAGATCTTCTTTCACATCCGCACCTGTGCGGCGCCGGCCACGAAGGCCAAGCCCCTCGAGATCCACCTCTCCGGCCTTGCGCCCGGGACGTACCAAGTCGCGTACCGCGGACCCGAAGACCTCGTCCACCCGTTGGGTGAAATCACCGTTGCCGACTGACCGACGCGCGCAGCTTGTCGCGCAGACCATCGGCGTGCTCTTGGCTTGTCTGGTTGCATCCCTGTGCACAGCGCAATCGAGCAGCGTCGTCGTCGCGCGGGCACACCCCATCGGGGCCTACGTCGAGACACTGGCCGCGCCCAAGATTACTCACTTGCTTTCGGCATCGGCAACTGGCTTGGTCGTAACCGCCGCCGGCGATCCCGAAGCGCACCTGTCGGCACTGCCACCCGACTTCGCCATTGTTGATCCTTGGGCTACGGTTGCTACGACGAACGCAGACGCCAAGGCAGCCCGAACTGGTCCCAACATTGCTGTGACGGCAGATCGCATCTTCGTCGCCGACACCGAACGGCACCAGGTGCGCGTCTTCACGCGCAGCGGCTCGCCTCTCTTTGAGTTCGGCAGCCGCGGCCACGCACCCGGAGAGTTCGTCGCGCCGCGCGGCATCGCGGTGACCCCTGCAGGCGAGGTTATCGTCGCCGATACCGGGAACCACCGCATTCAGATGTTCGCTACGGACGGCACCCTCCATCGCTACTGGGGAGACTGGGGGCCCCATCCTGGGTTCTTCTCCAGCCCGCACGGTGTGACCTGGTCGCAAGACCGGGTCTACGTCGCCGACCGCGACAACCACCGCGTGCAGGTATTCGACCCGAAAGGGAACTTCATACGGCAGTGGGGGCGTCACGCGGTGCAACCTCGGGAAGGAGCCGGTGCGTTCCACTACCCCGAGTCCATCGCGATCTCCGCAGACGGCAATGAAGCCTTCGTACTGGAACCGTTCGAGCAACGCATCCAGCGCTTTCGGCGCTACCAGCCCGGCGAGGACACCGAATCACGAACCACTCGCATCCCACCTGACGCCCACATGGGACCCAGCTGTGCGTCGCATGGTGATCTGCTGGTACTGACGGAACCAGAGTCCCTGACAGTGCAGCTCTACGATCTCTCGATCGGCACACCCGTACTGATCTCCCAGTTCGGAGACTACGGCAACGGCCACGCGCAGTTTCGAAACATCGCCGATGCGACGATCGATCCAACTGGCCGCTTCATCGACGTGACCGACGCCGTGACCGGACGGTGGCAACGTTTCGCGATTGGGGATCGCCCGCGACCTCTCGAGTTCCAACAGTTCCTTTGCCGTTTCGCAATCGGCGTCGACTGCAGGCGCCTGCAGTCAGGACGCTTCAAGCTGCGAGCACCGGAGTGGCTCGGCGCGACGACTACCGACACCGACGGCAACCACTACGTCATCGACCGGGTCGGAGATCAGCTGGCACCCTGCATCGTGAAGCTCTCGAAAGAGTGGGAGCCGCGCGCGTTCTTCGGATCACGGCTCCCGACGGCGCTGCGGCTGCGGGAGCCGACGGCCATCGCCTACGATCGTTGGGAGCAACGGATCCTCGTCGTCGATCGCCAGCGTGCAGTCATCGCCCGCTTTTCCCCGAGCGGGGATTTCGTCGAACCCATCGCCGTCGCCGGCCGGCCGTACGCGATCGCAGTGACCGAATCAGAGCTGTTCGTCACGAACCAAGAGCAGCACGAAGTCATCGTGCTCGATCGTCAGGGGCAGATCCTCAGACGTTGGGGGCAGGAAGGGCTGGGTCGGAGTGAGTTCTTGCGCCCGGCGGGGATTACTGTGACCAGCAAGGGGCGGGTGATCGTTGTCGACCACGGCAACCATCGCGGCCAGATCTTCGATCGAAACGGCACGTTCTTGACGGCGTTCGGCGCGCGCACGTACGTGTGGCCGACGCGCCAGCCGGCAGCGACGAACCCGCGCGGCTCTTGAGTTCTGCCAAAATTCTCGGTCACAAACGACCGCCGATAGCAGATCCATCGATGCGGGAGTAGACGTATCGCTCCCGTAACAACAATATCTTGTGCCTGTCTAGATCTCACCTACAAGATCTGGAGGCTATAGATTTGGGCTCGTTGTGTTTTGTCACGACCTAGTGCAGTTCGACACTCGATTGAAGCCGAGCTGCCACTCGCGATTCCATTCCAGGGAAGGATGGGAAGTATGCGTTATCTCGGTCTGACGGTCGTAGCGATCGGTCTCGTCTTCGCCGGAGCCACCAACGCTCAGGCAACGTTCTTCGACGTCGTGATCCCCAGCACCACCTGCACTGTGGGTCAGTCGGTCACGATCCCGTTCGATGTCGACACTCCGACTTGGGGTGTGAGCTTGACCGACTTCGACATCAACTATGATGCGGCAGCCTTCAAAATCGGAGAGATCCGCTATGGCACCGGTCTCGCGAACTATGCCGCGCAACACGGCGGTCTCCCGGCCAACTTTGCCATCGTCCACACTCCCGGGGTGATCCACGTCCAAGGCGCGTTGCACCCGACGTTCTTTGCAGCAACTTACGGTGCTGAGTTTCTGAGCATCGACTTCGAAGCAACTGGCAACGTCGTGGGCGCTTCCACGATTTCCGCGACAGGTTGGCACCTCTATGGTCCTACCTACGCAACGATGACCATCGAGCAGCCAGCACCTCCCCCCCAAGACCCGAACTTTCTGCGCGGCGACGTCAACTATGACGCTTCGTGCAACATCATGGACATCGCGAGCCTCGTGCAGCTGGTGTTCGGCACCGCGCCGTTCGCACCGAACTGCCTCGATACTGCCGACATCAATGACGATGGCAGCGTCAACGTAAGCGATGCCGTGTCCCTGATTTCGAACCTCTTTCAAGTAGGTGGGCCGGCCCCCGAGGTCTGCGGTCCGGACTCGCTTCCGGACAACCTACCGACTTGTACTTACTCGGCGTGCCCGTAGCCGAGCCCCCCTTTCGAGTGTGCGCAACACTGCCGCGTGCACTCGCCTGACGAGCCCAACCCGTCGCTGTACGGGCGTCAGCGGCCCCGATCTTCGCGAGAAGACGGGGCCGTTCTTTTTTGGACCACTTGGACAGCTGTGTGGGGCCTACACCGCGTCGACTCCTCCCCGAAACGACAGGCGCAGTGCCGGCGGCCTGTGCTACCATCGCCGACAACAGAAGGAGACCCGCCGTGCGCCGATGGCTCATTTGTATCGCTCTGCTGCCTTGTTTGCTGCTGCCTGCGTGCGCGGTGCGGCCGCCAGTGGAGTTTCGCGATGGTCCTCAGGTCACGAGTGCGGTGGGCACCTACCAAGTGCACTACCAGATCCCCGATCCGATCCCGCTGAACGAGCCGTTCTCGGTCGCAGCCTGGATCGCAACACCAAACCGCGAAGTCGACCTCAGCGTCGATGCGGCAATGCCTCACCACCACCATGGGATGAATCAACAGCCACGCCTGCGCCGCTCGCGAGATGGGTCGTACACAGCCGACGGCATGCTGTTTCACATGCCTGGCGACTGGGAGATCTACTTCGACGTCACCGACGGTGCGGTCACTGAACGGGCGCAGATCTCGGTTGAGATCGAATGATGCCAGGAGTGGTTTCGCAGCCGGTGTCGTTTTCCCGCACGCAGTGCACGAAAGCTCGGCTCTTGCTGGCCGTGATCGTAGCCATCGGCGTAACGCCCGCGGCCTCCACGCAGCCAGCCCCCGCCGCACTGAGCGCGGGAGAGTTGCGAAAGATCAGGCAACAGTCGCCACTACCAGCCCTTCGGGCCGACGCGACAAATCGATATGCCACCCATCCCGAGGCTGCGCTCCTTGGACAACAGCTGTTCTTCGATGTACGCTTTTCGGGAAACGGCAAGGTCTCGTGCGCGACATGCCACGACCCGCAGCAAGACTTTCACGATGGGAAGGCGCTCGCGGAGGGAATCTCTACGATGACGCGACACACGCCATCGTTGTGGCATGTCGCTCGGCAACGTTGGTTCTTCTGGGATGGACGCAGTGATTCCTTGTGGGCGCAAGCGCTCGATCCCATCGAAGTCCCAGGAGAGATGGCGGGGAGTCGGACCCGAGTCGTGCGCCTCCTTCGTGATGATGCGCAGCTGCGTCGCACCTACGAGTCAGTCTTTGGTAGCTTGCCCGCGACGCTGCTCGCACCACTGCCAGATGATGCGCGACCGGCCGCACCGGGAGCAACCGACGAGCTCACCGCCGTGCACGACGCCGCGTGGCTCCAGCTCACCGCTGCCCAACGCCGCGACATCGACCGCACTTTCGTGAACGCCGGAAAGGCAATCGCCGCCTACGTGCGCCGCTTGGAGCGAGGTCCCTCGCCATTCGATGCGTTTGTCGCCGCGCTAGTCGAAGCTCCGACGCCGAACAATGACCTGCTGTCCCCGTCCGCGCAGCGCGGGCTGGCGCTGTTCAATGGGCGTGCGAACTGCCGTTCGTGCCACGGCGGCCCGCTGTTCTCAGACGGCGAGTTTCACGATACCGGTGTGGCGCCACTGAACGGGAAACAAGCCATGGACGCGGGACGCTACGCGGGGATCCAACGGTTGAGAAAGAGCCCATTCACAGCCGACGGCGTGTTCAGCGATGAACGAAACGGCGCCGCAGCGCAGCGTTCGAAGAGCGTGACCCAAACGCCACAGAACTACGGCCGCTTCAAGACTCCGAGCCTCCGCAACGTCGCGCTGACCGCGCCCTACATGCACCAAGGACAGCTGCCAACACTCGAAGCTGTGGTTCGCTTCTACTCGACCCGCGAAGGTGCGCTGCCTCCGGCGCATCATGCAGAAACAATCCTGCAGCCGCTGCATCTCAGCGATGCGGAGGTCGGCGACCTCGTCGCGTTCCTCGAGTCGCTCACGGGAACTCCCCCGGACCCGGCACTGTTGAGCCCCCTGGTTGCTGGGACTGAGACAAAGTCAGGAGCTGGGCCTAAGTCGAGATCCGGCGGGTCGAGATCTGACGGGTCGGGATCCGGCGGGTCGGGATCCGGCGGGTCGGGATCTGACAAGCCTAGATCTGACGAGCCTGCGCCGGGTGCGTCCGGCTCCAGCACACCCAGGCCGGGCCCGGCCGGCATCAACGCGCCCGAGCCGCAGCCCGACTCTGCGGCGGCATCCGCCACCAACGAATCGCCAGCCGCCAGCAGCGAATCCGGGGACTCTGCAGCAAACCCCAACAGCGCCGACAGTTGCAGCGTATAGAACCCCGTTGTCGCGGTGCCGAAACACCGCTACCATCGCAGACTCGGGTCTGGCGACTGTGGACGCAACATAGACGCGCCCACGGCACTCTCAAGGTTCGCATTATTGATCACCCTAGTTCCTATGTTGGTGGAGGACGAAACGCCGTGAGATTGCACTCCGTGATTGCGCTGTTCGTGGCTTTGGCTGTTGCCGGCACAACTGCGCCACTGTTGGCTCACTCCGGCGACCCGAAAGCACAAGATCGGCAGCCGCCGTTCGTGGGCCCCGGTTGGAACAGCGCCACTGGCAACGGTGCAACGCCGTTCGGTCCAGGTCCGACATTCGCATCGAGTGGTGTTCAGCTGTTGAGCTGGATGACGCTCGGCACGTTGAGCGCGACCGCGACGAACACGGCAGACTGCTGGGGCTACGTCTCTCCCAGCGGGCGAGAGTACGCACTGGTCGCACACTCCGACGGGATGACGATCGTCGACCTGACGAACCCAGGAGCACCGGTGATCGTGTCGACGATCCCAGGTCCAGGTAGTCTCTGGCGAGACGTCAAGATCTTCTCCCGCTACGCGTACGTCGTCACGGAGGGATCCGGCAGCGGCCTGCAGGTCATTGACCTCGTCGATATCGACAACGGCAACACGCCTCTGATCAACACAGTCGCGACCGGCGGCACTTCGCGCACTCACAACGTTGCAATCGACGAGTTCTCAGGCTTCCTGTATCGCTGCGGCGGCGGGAACGGCAATCTGGGCCTCCGGATCTACGATCTCGCGAACCCCACGATGCCCAGCTACGTTACTGCCTGGAACGGTCGTTACGTTCACGACGCACAAGTCGTCACGTACACGACTGGACCCTACGCCGGCAAGCAGATCGCCTTCTGCTGCGGCGGGCTCAACAACGGCAACTTGAACACAGGCCTGACGATCCTCGATGTGACAGACAAATCGAACATCGTCGTGCTCAGCGAGATCGTCTATCCCAACGGCGAGTACTCGCACCAAGGCTGGCTGAGCGAGGATCGGCAGTACTTCTTCCTCAACGACGAACTCGACGAGGGCAACTTGTCACTGCCGACCAAGACCTTCGTCTTCAACGTTGTCAGCCTGACGGCCCCGTTCTTGGCGACAACGTTCACGAACAACAACCCTGCGATCGGGCACAACCTATACACGAAGGGGAACCTTCTGTACGAAGCCAACTACCGCAGCGGCGTTCGGATCTTCGACGTGACCAATCCGTTGGCCGCCGTCGAAGTGGCGTACTTCGATACGTACCCGGGCAGCGATAGCGCCAACTTCAACGGCCTGTGGAACGTGTTCCCGTACTTCCCTAGCGGGATTTTCATCGGCAGCGATTTCGAACGAGGCCTGTTCGTCTGGCACTTGGGCACAGTCAGCAGCGACTGCAACGCCAATAACGTCGACGATGCGTTGGAGATCACATTGGGAATCTCCGAAGATTGCGACGGCAACGGTATTCCGGATTCTTGCGACTTGCTCAGTGGCGCGCCGGACCTCGACGGGAATGGCATCCTCGATAGTTGCGAATGCACGAACCCGTTCATCCGTGGCGATTCCAATGGCAGCGCAACGGTCGAAGTCGGCGACGCCGTGCACATGTTGGCCTACATGTTCAGCGCCGGTCCATCGCCGTTGCCCATCGATGCCGCCGACAGCAACAACGACGATGTCATCGACATCTCCGATCCGGTGTTCATATTGTCATACTTGTTTACCGGCGGCGCTGCTCCGGACGAACCGTTCCTGACAGCCGGCTGCGAGTAGCTACACACAAGAGCTGTGGGAACGAATGGAGCCGATGCGCGTGCCTATTGCGGCAGATCTTCCGCTTCGATCTTCGGAAACAATACTTCCTGCTTGGCCAACTCTCGACCTACGCTAGCGATCGTCGCTGGGCGAGTATCGTGGCTGCCGGAGGCCATGGCATCGTCGGTACTGACGCCGAACCAACCGAGGATCTTGGTCGCGCTCTCGGGCAAGAACGGGCGCAACCCCAGCCCCAGTGCGGCGACAGTTTCGAGACAGATCTGAATCGTTGTCGCGCAGCCTGCCGCATCCTCTTTGCGCTGCTTCCATGGCGCCTTGTCGTCGAAGAAGCGGTTGCCGGCGCGGGCTAGGTCGAGAACACGGCTGAGCGCCACGCGTAGCTTGAAACCATCGAGACTCTCGTGGCTCTCGCGGAGACAGCGATCGATATCTGACCGCTGTGCGGCCTCGGCTTCCCCGGCCGCCGAGCCGTCCGGAACTTTGCCGTCGTAGTACTTGTGCGCGAACGTCATCGCACGATGCACGAAGTTGCCCAACACATCGGCCAGCTCGCCGTTGTAGCGATGCGCAAACTCGTCCCACGTGAAGCTACTATCGTTCTCCTCGGGGAGGATACTCGTAATGTAGTAACGCAGCGGCTCGGCACCGAAACGCGCGACGAAGTCACCGATCTGGACTGCGTTCCCCTTGCTCTTGCTCCCCTTCTCGCCGCCAAAGTTCAGGTACTCGCTGGCAACCACCTCTGTCGCCAGCTGATACTGCGTGTCGCTTGGTTGCGACTGGTTCACACCCCATTGCATTGCCGGGAACGTGACTGCGTGAAACGGGGTGTTGTCCTTGCCGATGAAGTTGTAGATCTCGCAATCCGGGTTCAACCAGTAGTCGCGCCAGCCGTCTGGGTCGCCCCGCTGCGCAAACAGCTGCTGCGTGAAAGTGACGTAGCCAATGGGTGCATCGAACCAGACATACAAACGCTTGCCGACGACTTGGTCGCCCTCGATGGGAATCTCGACGCCCCATTCTGTGTCGCGCGTAATGCAGCGCGGTCGCAACCCAACGGCACCATCCGGGCTCTTCATCTTCAGCCAGCCTCGAGCGGTGCCCACGACGGCGGGGCGCCAACCGCTGCGAGAGTCGATGTACTCTTCCATCGCTCCTTGCAGCTTATCGAGGCGTAAGAACCAGTGCAGCGTTGGCTTCAGTACCGGCGTCGAATTGTCTCCGGGGAGCGCCGAACGCGGGTCGATGAGGTCGGTGACTTCGTAGGTCGAGCCGCAATTGTCGCACTGGTCACCGCGAGCACTGTCACTGCCGCAACGCGGGCACGTGCCTTCGACGTAGCGGTCGGGCAGGAACATCTCCGACACTTCGCTGTAGTACTGCTCGATCTCGCCGTCGTCGATGTAGCCGCCATCGGCCAACGCCCGAAAGAACTCTTGCGTCAAGGCTGCGTGCTGCGGGCAGTCGGTGCGACCCCAATAGTCGAAGATGATGTTGGCTTGCTCGAACGCGGCACCGTTCGCCGCGTGGTTTTCGTCGACGACTTCCTTCGGGGTACAACCGCGCTCCACCGCGTTCAGAGTGATCGGAACCCCGTGGGAATCGCTACCACAGATGAACACGACGTCGTCGCCGCGCAGGCGACGCCAACGCACGTAGATGTCTGCCGGCAGGTAGGCTCCTGCCATGTGCCCGAGATGGGCGCGCCCGTTGGCATACGGGAGCGCGCTCGTTACCAGTACCTTCGCCACCCAGATCCCTCCATTGCTGCAATCGATCAGAAACACGCGCCGCACAGCTTACGGGGCCTCGTGGCAAATCGCCCGCGGTAAATCGCCGCCGGTCAATCACCCGCAACGAACCTGGCTAGGGTGCGATCCTCACGGCGTGGGAACAAACTGCGCGCCTCTAGGAGAGGCCGGTCGGACAGCCAACCCCTGTACCACCCAGCCCGCAGTAGCCGCCCGGGTTCTTCGAGAGGTATTGCTGATGATAGTCCTCGGCGTAGTAGAAGTCGCCAGCGCGGACGATCTCGGTCGTGGGCACCCCGTGCCCAGCATCTGCCAAAGCTTCGCGATATCGGTCACGAGACGCCTCCGCTGCCTGCAGCTGCGCCTCGCTGTAGGTATAGATGCCCGACCGGTACTGAGTACCGACATCGTTGCCTTGCCGCATCCCTTGGGTGGGGTCGTGGCTCTCCCAGAACGTCGCGAGTAGTGTTTCGTAGCCGATGACGGTTGGGTCGAACACGACGAGAACAACCTCGTTGTGGCCGGTGCCACCGCTACAAACTTCCTCGTAGGTCGGGTTCGGCGTATAGCCACCGAGATAGCCGACTGCGGTGGTGTACACACCGGAGAGTTGCCAGAAGCGCCGCTCGGCACCCCAGAAACAACCCATGCCAAACACCGCTTGCTCAAAGCCCTCGGGAAAGGGCGGGCACAGCGGCTGGCCCAATACGTGATGCGCGTCCGGGACCGGCAGCGGTTGGTCGCGCCCGGGCAACGCTGCATCGGGGGCTGGCATCTTCGTCTTGCGAGGATCGGCGAACAAACCCACGGTAACTCCTTTCGAGAAGCTGGAATCGTAGCCGACCCGAGCACACGTGGCTATCACAGGGCTATGGTGACCAAACCTCGGCGCGGGGGTGGTCGAAGCTCACGATCAGCTGCCGCAGCTGCGACCAGCGCGCCAGGCCTTCATGATCGGGAAACTCGCGCCGCCAGTACGGAAGCGCGAGGTCCACAGACAACGACTGATCGCCATCGGGTTCATGCACGCCAAACTCCTCATGGCCCGCATCGAGAATCACGGTGCCGCCGCGCATCGGTTCCGGCAGCGCCGCGTCGCTGAGCGAGACGGCCCGAAACTGCTGGACGCGCGACCACAGCTCGGCTAGTTCGGCGGGGCGCAGCTGCACGCGACGCCCCTGAAATTCCTCGTCGCGATAGATCACGGTGCCATCCCCGAACAAGGAGAACCGATAAGGGAAGCGCTGGTAGTCGCGAGCGAGCTCCGCCGGGACGAGCCCTGGAATCTCCTTCCACCACACCAGTCGAACCGAGGCATCGGTGCTTGGCGGTTTGGCAACAGCGGGCTCGACGGTGGTTTCCGTCGTGCAGCCCACAGCTGCCACGATAGCTACTAGCAACGAGACCAAGGATGACTGAGCAGGTGCGGAGCTTGGCACGGCGATCCCTTTCGAGTGACGAAGAGGTCCTTGAGGGATCAGTGTACCTGGAGAGTCTCTGCGTGGATAGGATCGAGAGATCGTCGTTACGAGATCAGCACCCCGGTGCGGGGAAGCAGGTCAGCAGCGGGTCGGTGGTCGGATCGATGCTGCACTGCTGAAACGGCGCGGGGGGCGCCGGCGACCCGGGCACGAACATGTACTGCAGCAGGTAGATCGCATCGTTGAGATCGTTGCTACCCCCATCGTCGACATCCGCTGCGTCGAGACAGAACGGAACAACGCTGCCAGGGACGAACAGATACCCAAGCAACAAGACGGCGTCATTGAGATGGATCTCGCCGTCGGAATTGGTATCGCCCCGGAGGAATGTCGGGTCGTTTGACCACACGTTTACGCACCAACTGTTCAGCATGCCATTGTTGAGTGGCTCGAAGTCGAAGATTTCGAGGCTCCAAGTACCGGCTGCGCCCTCTCCGACGAAGTCAGCCAGAGAGCCTTGGCCGCCGAGGCCACTGGGCTGCATGTCACAACCGCAGTTGTAGTTCTGCGTCGCGTTCGCAACACCACCGTCGGTGAACGTCAGCTGAATGTTGTCGGCGTTGAAGCCACCTTCGTCATGAAGCCGCACTACCGTGTTCGACGGCGATCGCAACTCGACAACCAATTGACCAATGAACGGGTGGGTGACATCGACATCCACAGCGACGTCAGTGATGGTCCAGTTTTCGTTGACGATGATGCTATCGGTCAGCATGCCGCCTCCGAGGGTCGGCTGCGGCGTAGTTGTCGAACACTCACTGACCTGCGGCTGCGTGAAGCCCCACGTCGAACCCAGCGACACCAACAGCAGTGCGAAGATCAAGTTACGCATAGCGATTCCTGAAACAGTGGCCCATCTTTGTGACGACTCAATAGAACGAACGGGAGTAAGACCCACATCGGGAGAAACGGCTCGAGAGGCCACTCCTTCCAGCCCCGCGATGATACCACAGGGATTCAGACGTCAAAAACGGGAAGCGGCGCGCCTCGGTCGGCGCCGCCACTTCCCGTTTCTGCGAAGCTGTAACTCATTGCGGTGCAACCACTAGACCAGTAGCTGTTACTGGCAGGTGGGGAGCGGTGGGGGCGCTACTTGAAGCGCCGGAAGGTCCCTGCTGTGGGCTCCTTTTCGCCTCGCTCCTTGCGCTCAGCCTCCATTCGATCCGCATAGGCTTGGTACGATCCTTCGAAGTAGCGCACATCGCCGCTCTCCTCAAAGGCCAAGATGTGCGTTGCCACTCGATCGAGAAAGTAACGATCGTGGCTGACAACGACGGCGCAGCCGGGGAACGACATCAGCGCCTCTTCGAGCAATCGCAGCGTGGGGATGTCTAGATCGTTGGTCGGCTCATCCAACAGAATGACGTTGCCACCGCGACGCAGCATCTTTGCCATCTGCACGCGATTGCGCTGACCCCCGCTCAGCGCTCCGACCGATTTCTCTTGTGCTTCCCCGCTGAAACCAAAGCGAGCTACGTACGATCGCGAGTTGATCTCTCTCTTGCCGATCTTGAATGTGTCGTAGCCTTCGCTGATCTCTTCGAAGATCGTCTTCGAATCCTCCAGATCCTGACGACGTTGATCGACGTAGCAAAGGTCCACGGTCTCGCCGACGACGACTTCACCGGTATCGGGCTCTTCCTGACCGACAAGCAGCCGTAGCAACGTCGTCTTGCCGGCCCCGTTCGGACCAATGACGCCGACGATCCCACCTGGCGGCAGCTCGAAGCTCAGATCGTGGAACAGCTCCTTGCCGTCGTAGCTCTTGCTGACTCCTTGGACGATCGCCACGCGGTCGCCGAGACGACGCCCCGGTGAGATCGAGAGGCCGATCGCATCTTCTGCGACCTTCTCGGACTCCTCGACGAGACGTTCGAAGTTCGAGATCCGCGCACGGCTTTTTGTCATACGCCCTTTTGGAGTCTGCCGGATCCACTCCAACTCGCGCTCTAGAACCTTCTGTCGACGCCCCTCGGAACGCTTCTGTTGCGCCAGCTGCTTCGACTTCTGATCCAGATACTCGGAGTAGTTTCCTTCGTACGGGCTGCCGGTCCCCTGCTCGATCTCCAACATCCACCCAACGACGTTGTCGAGGAAGTAGCGATCGTGAGTGACGAGGATCACGGTACCTGAGTACTCAGCTAGGTAGCGTTCGAGCCAAGCGGTCGTGGCCGCATCCAAGTGGTTCGTAGGTTCATCCAGCAGCAAGATATCGGGATGGCGCAGCAGCTCTCGACAGATCGCAACCCGACGCTGCTCACCTCCAGACAGGTTGGCGACGGAGGAATCTCCAGGCGGACACAGCAACGCATGCATCGCCTGGTCGATCTGCCGATCGATCTCCCAGCCGTCGGCCTGATCGATCTTCTCCTGCAACTCACCCATGCGATCATACGCCGCTTGCATCGCATCGTCGGACAGGTCCTCGCCGAGCTTCGCCGTGATCTCTTCGTACTCGGTGATGAGGGAGCGCACTGCGTGCGCTCCATCTTCGACGTTCTCGCGCACCGTCTTCTCGGGGTCCAGCTGCGGTTCCTGCGGTAGATAGCCAACCGTCGTGCCACGCTTGAAGGTGACCTGACCATCAATCTCTTTCTCGACCCCAGCGATCACGCGCAGCAGCGTCGACTTGCCGCTACCGTTGCTGCCGATGATGCCGATCTTCGCACCGTAGTAGAACCCTAGCGTGATCCCCGCCAGGACCTCCTTCTTTCCGTAGACCTTGTGCAGGTCTTGCACGGAGAAGATGATCTCTTTGCTGTCTGTACTCATGCTCTCTTCGCGGCTAGTTGCGAGCTTCGATGGCTTCGAAGATCTCCGTGTGCTCCGGGAATCGGTCGAGCTTGCGCTTCGAGAAGATCAGGTCACCACCTGCGATGACCTCGAAAACTCCTCCCCCGGACTTGATCAGCTCGGCTTCTATGCCGAAGCGTTCTTTCAGATCGGCCGCCAAACTGGAGGCCTGCGGTTCGTAGTTTCACTGCACGCAGTATTCGATCGAAACGTGCATCGCGTCTTCCTTTCTTGTCACTCGCGTCACTGGTGGGGCGTGTTGTGGCACTGAGTTGCCAGACACCTAGGCAGCGTCCAGTACCAGGCGGCGCATCTTACGCAGCAGAATGCTCTACACAAGAGCTGGCCACGGCAACTCAGCCGCCAGCGTCGGCGAGGGGGCCCCAAACTGTGGAAAACTGGGTCTGGCCTGCTACCTTGGCTCCGCTCCCTTGAGAGCTGATTTTGCCACAAGCACAGACGGAGAACCCCATGCAAGACGTCATCGACTTCCTGAAGAATGCCGCCGACGAGCACGTAGAGCGCCTGCAAGAGTGGCTACGGATCCCCAGCGTCTCGACCGACAGTGCCCGGGACGGCGACGTCCGGGCAGCCGGCGAGTTCGTCGCTCGAGAGCTGACCGAGTGCGGCTTCGAGACCAAGATCTGGGACACCCCAGGACACCCCGTTGTCACCGCCAACTGGTTGCAGGCCGAGGGAGCACCGACAGTCTTGATCTACGGTCACTACGATGTGCAGCCGCCGGAGCCGTTGGAGCTGTGGCGCCATGGCCCATTCGAACCGACGATCGAAGGACGCAACCTGGTCGCGCGAGGCGCAACCGATGACAAGGGACAGGCCTACGCGCTGCTACGCGGTATCACCGGCTACCTGAAGGTGCGGGGCTCGTTGCCGGTGAACGTGAAGTTCCTATTCGAGGGTGAAGAGGAGATCGGATCGCCGAATCTGGTGCCCTTCATCGAGGAACACGAGGCCGACCTGAAAGCGGACATTGCGGTCGTGTCGGACACGTCACAGTTTGGACCCGGCATGCCCGCAATCACTGTCGGCCTGAAAGGGCTGTGTTACCTCGAAGTCGAACTCACAGGTGCCAGTCACGATCTACACTCCGGCAGCTTCGGCGGAGCGGTCGACAATCCGGCCAATGTGCTGACAGAGATCATTGGCAAGCTTCGTGACGCCGACGGTCGCATCACGATTCCCGGCTTCTACGACAATGTACGCGACCTCACCGATGCCGAGCGCGCCGAAATGAAGAAGCTGCCGTTCGATGAAGGGGAGTTCCAAAAGGAACTCGATGCACCGGCACTCTTCGGTGAAAAGGGCTACTCGACGTTGGAACGCAAATGGGCCCGTCCCACACTCGACGTGAACGGGCTGCTGTCGGGTTGGACTGGACCGGGCGCGAAAACGGTGTTGCCCTGCAAGGCGATGGCGAAGTTCTCGATGCGCCTCGTCGCCGACCAGAATCCCGACCACATCGCCGAGATCACCGCCGCACATCTGCAAAGCCTCTGTCCGCCATCGGTACGCATGACCGTGACACCCCAACACGGCGCTGAACCTGTATTGGTACCCAGCGACAGCCCGTTCTTCCACGCCGCCAACCGCGCGCTGGCCGCAGGGTTCGGCGCCGAGCCGGTGGCGATTCGCGAAGGGGGATCGATCCCAGTCGTCAGTGACTTCAAGAAGATCCTGGGCATCGACACGATCCTGTTAGGGCTCGGTCTCCCCGACGACGGCGCGCATTCGCCGAACGAGAAGTTCAATCTCGACGACTTCCAACGCGGCATCGAAACCGCTGCTCATCTCGTCGACGAGTTCAGTCGCATCTAGACAAGTCCGACCCAAACCGGCGCTGCCGCCCACGATCTGCGTTCGCGCCCTAATCGCCGCATGCTCGCGCACTTGCAAGCTGCAATCTGGCGACTTGGGGCGCGACCGCTATCATCGCTCTCCTTCCTCAAAGCACCTGACGACCTCTCGCTACGGTCAACTCTCTTCGCCATCTATCTCGGGCCGGGAGCATCCATGTCGGATTCTGCCTCCACATCACAGACAGCCGCGACACCGACTCTCGCTGGCCATCTCGACATTTGTCGCTTCGACCACTGGTTCAAGAACGTGTTCGTGCTGCCTGGCGTCCTCGTCGCCGTCAGCTTCGAACCCGCTTTGTGGCAGATGGAGCTGCTTTGGAAGCTGTTGCTTGGTCTGCTGTCTGTGGGCTTCGTAGCGTCGAGCAACTACACGATCAACGAAGTGCTCGACGCGCCGTTCGATCGCCTGCATCCAACGAAGTGCAATCGCCCTGTGCCCGGGGGACTCGTTTCGATTCCGCTGGCCTACGTGCAGTGGTTCGTGCTGCTCGGCATTGGGTTGGCGCTGGCGGCCACGATATCGATGCCGTTCGTCTACACGATGCTGACGCTATGGATCATGGGTTGCTTGTACAACATCCCGCCGATCCGGACGAAAGACGTCGTCTACCTCGACGTCACATCCGAAGCGATCAACAATCCCCTGCGCTTCCTCGCTGGCTGGTTCATCGCCGCCTCGACGCTGCCGCCGCCAGCGTCCATGCTCATCAGCTACTGGATGGTGGGTTGCTTCTTCATGGGCCTGAAGCGCTTCGCCGAGTACCGCCGCATCCGCCAAGACGGCGCCTGGGCGTACTTCGGCGACGACCACCTCGAAAGCGCGGCTGCGTATCGCCGCTCTTTTCGCTATTACACCGAAGGGCGCTTGCTGATCTCGACGACGTTCTATGGTTGCGCGTCGATGCTGTTCTTCGGCGCGTTCTTGATGCGCTATCGCCTCGAGCTCGTGCTGGCGTTTCCGCTGATCGCGTGGGTCATGGCAATCTACCAGGGATTGGCACTTCGCGAAGACAGCCCCGTCCAGCAGCCTGAGGGACTGTACAAAGAGAAGCTGCTGATCACGGGCGCCTTCATCTGCGGAGCGGCGATTGTCTGCTTGCTGTTCGTGGACATTCCGCTACTCCACGACATCTTCCAAGCGTCCGTCCCCCCCACCAACGGCTAGCCCAGCGTCACGTCCACTACGGACGGCGTTCGAACAGCCACAGCTGCGCCTCAGGCCCCTCGTAGCAGATCTCCCCGTCATACACAGTCTGTAGCTGGGTAGCGATCACACCATCTTGGTCCCCGTGATACGTGCGGCTCAGAAACAGCCAGACCCTGTCCACAACGGCGTTCGGTGCTTGGGCACTGCCCTCTGCGGCCAGAACGCCGATCCGCTGCAACCAACCACTGACCACGTCAGGGTCACGAAGGCGCGACGTCGGCGGGTGCTTCGGGAAGCGAAGTGTTTGGCGTGCAGGTGCCAAACAGTAGTGACGCAGTACGGGGCGGGCGTAGACTGCCGAAGCGATCACGACTTCGCCGTCGCGGGCCGATTCGTTCAAGACCCCCGCCGCGCCGCGACTGTCGGCCTTGTGGTAGTCCGAGTCGAAGTAGTAGTTGAAGAGTCCAAACTGCGACAACGCCAGCACGAGTGCGCCCAACACCCCCTGGAGCCAACGCCGCTCGACCGCAGCGATCCCCACGGCCAGCACGATCACGAACGCGGGGTAGGCAGTGCTGGCATGCCGCACGTTGAAGTTCTGCACAGTTGCGCTGGATGCGAGAATGCCCAGCGCAATCGGTAGGAGCAGCCACACCAGCAGTGCCACTCGTACCGCGTGCTGCCGCCGCCACAGATGCCACACCCCTGAGAAGGTAACACCGGCGAGCAGACACAACGCGGGACCGACCACCCACACGTGCTCCCACATCGCCTGCATGCGCCCATCGCGATGCAGATCGCCAACGCTAGGCCCGATCGAGTAGCCGGCGGCAAAGGTCCAAAGCGTGTAAGGTGGGAGTAGCAGGGTTAGGTTGTCGATCGATTTCTCCGGCACCGGCGCCACGGGATAAGCGACCACCAGCGCCACCGCCGGCACCAACAGGATCCCGATCGCACCGAACGTGAACCACTCACGCACGCGCTGCCGCTTCGGTGCCCCCCACAGAGCGATCACTCCAAGGACAACGATCAGCGCAATCCCGACCGTGTGACAGTAGACCAGTGAGGCAGCGCAGAGAGCAAACAACAGCCGTGGCCACCAATGATCTCGGCCCTGCGCGCAAGCGTGGTCGAGGCTCTGCCGGGCAGCTACTGCAAGCGTCGACAGCAGAATCAACAGCGCGTACGGGCGGGCATCCTGAGAGTACCAGACGTGAAACGGGGACAGCGCCGCGATCCAGATCGCGATCACGGCCACCCGTTCCCCCAGCCAGTTACGAGCCACACTGGCAATCAACGGCAGGGTCAGTACCCCGAAAGCGACCGAAGGCAGGCGGAGCGCGAACTCGCCGCCGTTCTCCAAGCCCAAAGCGTGGATGATCGCGTAGTAGAAGGGCGGGATGTTCGTGGCCGCCCGCGGCGCGAAGATCATCTCGCCCCAGCTACCGGACGCGGCGGCAATCGTGAAGATCTCGTCGATCCACAGGCTTTGCTCTGCCAGATGGAACAACCGCAGCAGGGCACCGACGACGACCGCCGCAATCACAAGTGTAGTGTAGGTACGCGTCGTCAACTCGTCTTCTCTCCGGTGGTTTCACGGTGGAGCGGGCACACCCCTTGCCACAGTACACATTGACGCCGGCGGCGGCACCGCCGCGGCGCTCGTTACGAACGTTGTATCTGCTGTTATGAAAAGGCGCTACCCACGCTACGGTGGCCGTCGTGTTGACAACACGCAACCCCCTCCGTAGCATCGGGTGCTCTGAAATAGACTATTCCTCATACAGCAGCCTCCTATTTCCACGCTCCTCGGGCAGAGTCCTCGCGGCCGCCTGCTTGTGGTCTGAAATTGCCCCCGGGCCGCACCGGGGCTATATGAGAGAAGTTCTGATTCCCATGCGCGCGATGAATGCACGCAAGGTAGCGACGATGTTCGCCATCGTCGGCCTTTGCGCTATCTCAGGGTGCTTGCACCGGACCGGAGTCATTCCGAGCCCGGCCGATCGAATCCCGGTGGAACCGCGGGTGACGCTCGCTGCCGGTGACGAGGTCGAGGTCCGCTTCTTTGCGACACCCGAACTCAACGTCCAACAGGTCGTACGTCGCGACGGCAAGGTATCCCTGCAGCTTATTGGTGACGTGGTGGTCCGTGGTCGGACTCCCGATGAGGTCCGCCTAACGCTGCAAGAGCTCTACGAGTCCCAGCTCAAGCACCCGCAGATCACCGTCGTGGTCCGGTCCAGTCTCAACGACCGCATCTTCGTCGGTGGCGAAGTGAACACTCCTGGAGCGCTGGCGATGCCGGGCAGCATGACGTTGCTCGAAGCCGTGATGCAGGCCGGAGGCTTTGACTTCGAAACAGCCGAAGTGCGCAACGTCGTTGTCATCCGCCACACCGCGGACGGCCGCTTCGGCTACTCCGTCGATTTGTTGGCGGCGATCGAAGGCGAAGTCACACGACCTTTCTATCTCGCTCCTCAAGACATCGTATTCGTACCGCGCACGACGATCGTGCGGGTCGATCAATGGATCGATCAGTACATCAACCAGATCGTGCCCAAGACCGGTTTCTCCTATAGCTCTGCCTCCGGTGGCGTGACCACCGGCATTGATACCGGCGTTCGCTAAGAGACAGACGGGGATTATTCAGCATGTCCAACGAACCGGCCATCGAGATTCAGGAACGCGAGCGCTCGCTCCGTGACATCCTGCACATCTTGTTTCGCCACGAGGGGAAGATCGTTGTCTTCTTCTCGGTAGTCATGGCGCTGACGCTGCTCGCGGCGGTGTTCATGCAGAACATCTATCGCTCCGAGGCACAGCTGATGTTGCGACTAGGGCGAGAGAACTTGGCGCTGGATCCGACCGTGACGGTTGGCCAGACAGTGGGCATCACGCAGACGCGAGAGAACGAACTCCTCTCGGAGTTGCGCATTCTCGAGAGTCGCGAGCTCAAAGAAGAGATCATCGATCGCCTGGGTGTCGGCGCATTCACGAAGAGTGCCGCCGAAGGCGGCAAATCGCACGGCGTCATGACGGCGCTGAACATGGTCGAAACGTTGACCCCTCGTGAAAAAGCAGTCGTGAAGCTCGAGAAGGGACTGGATATCCAAGTCCTCGAGGACAGCGCGATCTTGTCGATTGCGTTCGAACACGCCGACAAGGAGTTCGCACAGCAAGTCGTCACCGCGCTGGTCGAGCTGTACCAAGAGAAACACATCGCAGTGCACCGCACCGAAGGCTCCTACGAGTTCTTCGAGGCACAGGCCTTGGCCCTGAAGCAGCGCTTAGGCGAACTCGATGAGCAGCTGCGCACGCTGAAAACCGCGGCGGGAGTCTCGTCGCTTCCGGATCAACGGGTAGTGCTGACCAATCGACTGGACCGCGTCGAACAGCAACGCGCTGAAGTAGAGGCCGCGCTAGCGGTGTCGCAAGCGCGGGTCACAGCGTTGCAGAAGATCGTCGAGGACACGCCGCAGCAGCTGGTGTTGGAGGAAGCCACTGGGTTCAACAACCCGGCAGCAGCTGCAATGCGCGAACAGGTGTACTTGCTAAAGCTGCGCGAGAAGGAACTCACCTCGAAGTACGAGGAGACCAGCCTACCGGTGCAGGCGATCCGCGAGCAGATCGCGAAGGCCGAGCAACTGCTGTCCGGCGAGGAGCCGGTGCTGAGCCACGTGACTCGCGGCATCAACAATGCGCATAGCCAGCTGCTGATACAGCTGCACGAAGAGAACGCTCGTTTGGCGTCGCTGCAGGCGCAGCAACAAGCCGTGATCGCCCAGCAACAGAAGGTCCGGGAGCTGCTCGACAGTACGAACCAGAATGACATGAGCATCGGGCGGCTCGAACGCGAACGTGCGATCTGTGAAACGAACTATCGACGCTACGCTCAGAACATGGAAGACGCACGAATCGACGACGCCCTCGAGGAAGAGAAGATCTCGAACGTGCGAGTCATCCAAGCGGCCAGCGCGCCACTGGACCCAGTAGGGCCCAAGAAGCGCCGCAATCTGCTGCTCGGACTGGCGTTGGCCGTCTTGGGTTCGATCGGACTGGCTCTCGTCTTCGAATATGTCGATCACACGCTAAAGACACCAGAAGACGTACACAAACACCTCAGCCTGCCGGTCCTAGCCTCGGTACCGAGAACACACAAGAACCAGATCTCTGAGACCAAGGAGCGCGTACCGATACGCGGGAACGGCAAGGTTTCGCACAAGAAGGAACGTGGCTGGCGCATTCCATTCAAGCTGCGCGAGCGCTTCGCCGATCTGCGCGAGAGCCTGCTCCTCAACACTTCCGACATCGACGGCCGCGGTCGCATCCTGGCCATCGCCGGGACTCAGCGTGGCGAGGGGGGCACAACGGTCGCTGTGAACCTTGCCGCTTCGATGGCGAATCGTACTCAAGGCAAGGTGTTGCTGGTCGATCTCAATACAGATGAGCCGTCCTTGCAACGCGTCTTCAAGCACGAACCAACTTCGGGGTGGTCCGACGACCTCGCTGACAAGAGCGACGGCTTCACGTCGATTCGATCAGCCCCGATCGCGAACCTCGAATATCTACCGGTAGGCAACGCCGCAGAGAGCCTCGAAATCAACTGGGACGAGGTACGCGACAAGATCGGCAACCTCGCCCGCGGCTATCAGTGCGTCGTACTCGATCTGCCGCCCGTCAACGAAGCGAGTGGATCCCTGGGGCTCGCCGGCTTGGGCGACGCGCTAACGCTGGTCGTAGAAACAGAAAGAGCACGCTGGGAGGTTGCCCATAGGGCCCTCGAACGACTGGAACTGGGCGGTGCACGACTCGCTGGAGTTGTCTTGAACAAGCGCCGTTTCCCGATCCCCCAATGGCTCTACCGCTGGCTATAGAGCTTGGAAGTCACGATGACTGCACCGGAACGTTTCTGGAACTGGCTGCGAGGTTCACGCGACAACGGCACTTCTGTGCCGGGCGTGCACAGCCTACAGCGCTTCCGCGATCTCATCGCTCGGGAGCGTGCGGTGTCAGATCGTGGTGGTTATGAGTTCTCGATCGTTGTGTTCGAGCCTGCCGATACCGAGGGGCCTGACTACGCCAAACCGATCGCCAATGCACTGCGCCGCCGAATTCGATCTACCGACACCGTAGGTTGGTTCGACGAAAAAGTGATCGGCGTCTTGCTGCCTCACACATCGGCGGCCGGGGCTTGGAAGCTAGGCAGTGACATCGATGCCTTGTTGAAGCGCGGGCCCGCCGTTACGACATTGGTCTACACCTACCCGAACGGATCCGCTGAGTCGCGGCCGTTAGTGCCGCCGCACTCCAACGACAACGGCGGCGATGGCAACGGAGTCGGCTCCAACGGCAGTGCGCCAGGCAACAACGGCAGCGTCAAAGATCGCCGCGGCACCGGGCCAGAGCTTGCCAAAGACGGCTCGAGTGGAGAGCAAACGCAGTATCGGGCACACCGCAACAGCAGCGACAGTCTCGAGCCCTACTTTGCCCGACCGCTGCCAGCGTGGAAGCGTACACTGGACATCGTCGGATCGATCACCGCGCTGATCCTTCTCGCACCCCTCATGTTGCTGATCGCTCTGGCGATCCGGCTCACGTCGAGAGGTCCAGCACTCTTCTTGCAGGAGCGAGCTGGACGCGGCAACCGCCCGTTTCGCATGGTCAAGTTCCGGACCATGATCGCTGGCGCTGAGGAGATTCAGTCGAAGCTGCGTGAGCGCAACGAACGCTCCGGGCCAGCCTTCAAGATGAAGCGCGACCCTCGAGTCACAACTGTCGGACGAGTATTGCGGCGCTTCAGCCTCGACGAACTGCCGCAGTTCTACAACGTTCTACGCGGCGACATGTCGTTGGTTGGACCACGACCACTCCCGTTCGAGGAATCTGAGATCTGCACCGGTTGGTTGCGACGGCGTCTCGAGCTGACACCGGGCGTCACTGGACTCTGGCAAGTCAGTGGCCGCTCGGAAGCTGACTTCGACGAGTGGGTGCGGCTCGACCTGCGCTACGCGCGTGGACAATCACTACTCTTGGACTTGAAGCTTCTCGCGCTCACAGTGCCGGCGGTCCTCGTCGGCCGCGGAGCCCACTAGATCGTAGCTGGCCATGCCTGATCAGGCCTCTTCTCGAGAGCCATCCTCTGCTGCCGTTCCCACTGTTTCGGTCATCGTACCGCTCTACAACGTGGAACGCTTCGTCGAGAAGGCAATCCGGTCGGTGCTCGAACAAACGTTCGCGGACTTCGAGCTCCTCATCGTCGACGATGGATCGACCGACAACAGCGTGCAGATCTGTCGCGGCGTCGAGGATCCTAGGATTCGTATCTTGTCACAGGAGAATCGGGGCGTCGCCGAGGCTCGCAACCACGGCATTCGGGCAGCACGCGGCGAGTTCGTGGCGCTGCTGGACGCCGACGATATGTGGGTGCCAGAGAAGCTCCAGCAACATGTTGAGCAGTTGCGTGCGCACTCAAACGTTGGTATCAGCTTCAGTCGCTGCATGTTCATCGACGAACACGATTCTCCAGCAGGCCTGTATCAGATGTCCAAGATACGCGATGTAGAAGCGGAAGATTTTCTCTACCGTAGTCCCGTCGGCAATGGATCGACGGCTGTCATGCGGCGCCAAGTCTTTCTCGACGCCGCGATCGAAGATGCGGAACTCGGAGAATGCTATTTCGATCCAGATCGGGCACTCCATCCCTCGGAAGACGTTGAGTGTTGGTTCCGTATCGCTACAACGACCGATTGGCTGTTTCTGGGGATTGCAGCCCCACTGACGCACTATCGGTTGAACGCTGCAGGACACTCGGCCGACGTGGAGAAGAAGTCTCGCTCGTGGGAACGCCTGTTGGAGAAGGCGGCCGTCTACGCACCGAAGATCATCGCCGAGCGCGCCGCCTCGACGCGTGCATATCACTGGCGCTATCTAGCACGCAGGGCGGTGAGCCTGCATGACGGCCGTGACGCTGTGCGACTTTGTCACCAAGCGATCCGCGAACACCCGCGGATCTTGCTGGAAGAACCGGCGAGAACACTGACGACTTTGTTGGCATCCTACTCACTGCGAGTCTTGCCATTGGGTTTGTTCACGCGGCTGCAGCGACTCGGTATGCGCGTCGCAAGAGCACGCCAAGAACGTAGAATCGGCCAGGGATAGTTCGGTTCAGAATAGTTCGGTTCGGAATAGGTTACGACGCATGTTGGTGTCTATCTGCATTGCTAGCTATCGACGACCCGAGGGGTTGCGCCGTCTCCTCACGGCCATCGAGCAGCAGCGGTTCACGATGGAGGAGCCACAAGTCGAGGTCTGCGTCGCCGACAACGACCCAGACCGCGCTGGTAGTGCTGTCTGCGCCGAGCTCCGCGAGAACTTTCGCTGGCCCCTCCGCTGCGAGATCGAGCCGATCCGCGGGCTCTCATCCGCCCGCAACCGGAGCGTATCGCTGGCCGCAAACGACAGTGACTTCCTTGCCTTCATCGATGACGACGAAGAGCCGACGGAGTCGTGGCTCGACCAGCTGCTCATTACGCAGAAGCATACGGATGCCGATGTCGTCGGCGGCCCGGTACTCGCACGTTTCGCCGTGGATCCGCCGCAATGGGCAACTGCGGGTGCGTACTTTTCTAGCGAACGAATGGCAACGGGCACCGAGTTGCCGTTCGCAGCCACGGGCAACGTTCTTGTCAACACGGCAGCCCTCCGCAATCTACCCGGACCGTTCGATTTGCGGTTCTCGCACTCTGGCGGCGAAGACACGCACTTGTTCATTCGCTTGCGACAACGCGGGCATCGCATTGTCTGGTGTGACGAGGCCGTCGTACACGAACATGTCGCAGCGGAGCGCATCAACATGCGCTGGGTGCTGCGGCGAGGAGCGCGTTCGTTTGGCACCTACAGCCTGTGTCGACGCGAACTAGGCGGTTGGCGCACTCTACCGATGAGTCTGGCCAAGGGAACCGTGCGGATGGCAATCGGTGTACTGCTGCTGCCGCTCGCGTTGTTTCGCGGCAAGGAGCTCCTGGTCCGCGGCCTGCTGCAGATCAGTCAGGGGTCCGGTAGGATCCTGGGCTGGTTTGGGCGGCTACCCGCCGAGTACAGCGAAGCGAAAGTAGCTACCCGATGAAGCCGCGCGACCTGCAACCCTCAGTGAGCGTGATCTCCGCGCCCCAGCTGCGGCAATTCGCAAAGAGTTCGGCAAGCTTGTCGATCGTGGATCAGTGCCTGGCGAGTGCGACCAACTTCTTGACCGGGATGCTGATCGCACGGGCTGCCGGCGTCGAAGAGTTCGGGCTGTACTTCTTGGGCTTCACAACTGTTTGGATCGTACTCGAGCTGCAAAGCGCGTTGGTCACCACTCCCTACTTGGTCTTTGCTCCCCGCCTATCGGGTAGCGAGGCAACGCGGTACGCGGGCAGCATTCGCACTCACCAGCTGGGACTGTCTGTCGTCGGCGCCGCATTGGCCGGATTCGGTGCTTTGTTGGCGTCCATCGCGACGGGTTGGTTGCCAGACGGCGTCGGGGCAGTATTTCTCGCACTGATCGTCGCGCTACCGTGCTTGATGCTACGGGACTTCGCACGGCGCGTCTGCTTCGCCCGCAAGCGCATGGCAACCGCCCTGTTGATCGACGGTGGCGTGTTCATGATTCAGATCCTGGGACTGGCCGTGCTCGCCAGCAACGAAACGCTGAACGCAACGAGTGCGTATTGCGTCATTGCTGTAGCGACTCTGTTGCCGGCGGTGGCGTGGCTCTATTCGGAACGCGCCAGCTTCAGCCCCGGACCGTGGCGTGACGACCTTCGACGCAACCTTCAGCTTGGTGGCTGGGTATTCGCGAGCGGACTTTTGTGGGCGGTGAGCAGTAACATCTATCCTTGGCTCGTTGCAGGCACCAAAGGTAGTGCCGCTGCGGGGATCTGGGGCGCGTGCATGCAGCTGCTCGCGATTGCCAACATACCTATGCTGGGTACACAGAACTTTTTGGGACCCAAGCTCGCGACGCTCTACGCCGAAGAAGGCGTCGCATCGCTGCGGCGCCTGGCGCTGCGCTCTAGTGCCCTGTTTGGCGCCGCTGTCTTCTTTGTGGCCACCGTATTGTGGCTCTTTGCAGACTTGATATTGCGCCTGGTCTACGGCGAGGAGTTCCAGGGCAACGCCGACGTCGTGCTGCTGCTCGTGCTGAACCTAGCGACCGTCGCCGCGGCGTTTCCGCTGTCGCGTGGACTCTTCGCTCTGGAACGAGCCCGTGCAGATTTTCTCGTGAACCTCGTGCCGGTCACGCTGCTGTTCGCGGCCGGAATCCCTTTGATTCACTCTCACGGTGTCGTTGGCGGCGCCGTTGGCCTGTTCCTCTCTGGTGGGGCCGCGTTGGTCGTGCGCCTCCTCGTCTTCGCGGCGGTCAGCCGCTCACAGGCGCCTCACCGGCGCGCAGATCGAGGCGCTGGCGGTGACGATGGGAGTGACGATGGACCCACGTAAGGCCGACCGCACGCCGTGGCTCGTTGCGTTCCTGTTTGCGATCTTGATGTACTCGATCAATCACGACTTCAGCCTGCCCATTGCCGAGCCCCACGCGATCATCTTGACCGAGAAGGTGATCGAGGAGGGCAGCATGTTACGTCGTGTGACCTTTGTTGGTTTGGCTGTCTTGGGCTTTGGACTGCTCGCTGGTTATCGCCACAAGTGGCGCATCCATGGCTTCGTGGGCGGGGCGTTCATCGCCTATCTGCTGTGGATCACAGCTAGCATCGGTTGGTCACAAGATGCGTTCACGACGCTCAAACGTGTCGGCACGGTCGCCTGTCTGTGTGCAGGCGCAGCTGGGCTGGCCCGCCACTACTCTGGCGCTGCTATCGTCAAACTTGTCGTCGCCACGGCGGGCTTGCTGCTGGCGATCGGCTTCGTGTCGGCGCTATGGTTCGGCACGTTCCAACCGTGGCAGCCTGGGTTTCGCTTCGGCGGAACGCTGGCGCCGAACGCGACCGGTCTGTTGGCGAGCTTGTTCTGCATCGGCGCATTGGCTTTGACGCTGTACGACCCGCGGCGCAAGTCTCGGTATTGGGCATTGTTCATAGTCGGACTCGGAATCGTGGTCTTGACTGGATCAAGGTCTTCCCTGGCAGGGGCGTGCGTCGGCCTCTTCGTGTTCTCCCTGCTATCGTGGTCGCGCGAACGCAAGGCCTTCGTGATGTTGTTCGGCGCTTGCGCGGCGTGTGCGCTGTTCTTCGCCTACGGCGACCTGATCGCCGGCACGCTGTGGGACGGGCTACTACTCGGACGCGGCACCGAAGCAAAGATCACGCTGACTGGCCGAATACCGCTGTGGGAACAGCTGCTGGTCATGGCTGAACAAAAGCCGTGGCAGGGGGCTGGCTACTTCTCGTTCTGGACCGCGCAGGCCGTCGAAACCGTGTCGCACGGCCAGGATTGGCAGATCGAGAGCGCGCACTCGGCCTACATGGAGGTCTTGCTAGATCTTGGGATCATTGGCCTGACGCTGTACTGCCTGACGCTCTTCGGTGCGACATGCATCGCCTACCAGCGGTTTCGGACGCGACGCGAACCGTTGGATCTCTTCTGGCTGATGTTGTTGGTCATCATCGCGGTCGCTGGCTGTCTCGAGTCGATCGTTCCGGGATATCCAGGCTACTGGCTGCAGTTCGTGGCCTTCGCTGGCCTATGGCGGTTGGTATTCATCGACGACCGCACGATCTACCTCCCTGCTCGTAGGGTTCGCAGCGGGTTCAGCCGGAGAGCCGTTTCTTGGAAAACAGCCGATCGACCTGACCCGCCGCTTCCGGCAACGCGCGGATGACGCAACGCGCGCAGTGGTTTCTACAGCACGGGGAGCGGGCCCTGGCGGTCCTTACTGTCGCAGAAGCCTTTGGATCTCGTCCTTGGCTTCATCTTGGAGCGCACCCTCGAAACGATTGCGTTGTTCGGTGCGGCGTTGCGACAGGATCGCTTCGCGGATCGATTCCTGGGCTTCGCCAAAAGACAGCAGGCTGCCGGCCTTCTTCTCTTCCAGGCGAACAAGGTGAACGGCTCGCGGCGTGCCGACAGGCTCACTCACAGCACCTGTGGCAAGCGCACGGATCGCGTCGCGCAGTGGCTTGTGAAAACTGTCGAGCTCCTTGTCCGTGCGCTCGTACAGACCACCCTCAGATTTTTGCGGTCCTTCGGAGTACTTCTTCACCAGATCTGCGAAGTCAGCGCCGGCGTTCAGCTCGGCTCGCACTTTGTCTACCGTCTCTTGAAAATCAGGAGTCGTCCGCCAGATCAGCAACATGCGGAACTTGTAGACAGGTTCGGTAGAGAAAGCGACTTGGTTGGCGCGGTAGTGGGCGCGTAGCTCTTGCGGTGACACGAAGTCATCGCGAAACACCTGGGCCCGGTAGAGACGAGCGATGCGAATCTCATCGCGGATGCTTGCGCGAGCCTCGTCCTCGGTGCGGCCGGTCTGTTGACCGCGAAGCCGCAGATACTCGCGACGATCCAGGGCGGGATGCCCTTCTTTGCGGATCCGATCGAGTTCGAAGTCGAGGTAGCGCTCGAGATCGCGATCGGACACTTCGATCTGCTCCTGATCGCAGCGTTGCAGCAGCAGCACTTCCATGATCATGCGATCCAACACGCGCCGACGCAGCTCGCGAGTCTGTTCGTCAGTGAGATCGCCTTGGATCGCGGAGCGATGAAGGCGGTATTCTCGCTCGAGCTCATAGCGGGTGATTGGATCGCCGCGGACGATGGCGACGAACGCGCCGGTATCGGACTGCGCGGCGCACGGCACGGTCAGCAACAGCAGAAAAAGTGGTGCAGCGATCGTTCGATGGACGGACACGAAACTCCTGCCTGAGCAAAGGCAAAAAACCGCCGCGACCCGAACCACAGGCAGCGGAGCAGCCCGGAACTGTACGAACCCCACGCCGCTTTCACAAGGCGCAGCCCAGCCCCTCCGAGAGTGTCAGACTCCCGGACACCGGACAACCCACCCCCCATCCAGCGTCAGTAACAGTTACTGTCTAAAGTCAATCTAGGTAGTTACTTATAGATCTGAAGCGGGTTGGTATTCGATTCGCTTCTGAGCCCTCGTCGTTGTGAGGACGACCTGCTGGATGCCCGGCGAATGAGGATTCGAATTGTAAGATTCCGAACCGCCCACCGGTCCTCTCTATCATCGGACATCCACCCTCGAGGGCCTCAGCCTTCGGGGAAGCAAAAAAAAGAAGGCCCTGTCCAGGATGGACGGGGCCTCTTTTTTTTGCCGCGCAAACAGCCTACTTGTCAGTCGTCTCCCGGGCATGCGGCGGCGCCAGGATCGGTTCGCGCTCCGGCTCACTCTCAATGCTGGCCAGCTCCAACTCCTCGAACAGAATCGGCGGCGCGACGATTGAGTAGGGTGCCCCGCGCGTCGACCGGTTGTAGACAGCGCGCTCGCTCCCGGACGCGATGATCTTGCGCATGTTGCGC
>JBCCHQ010000073.1:0-28926 GCA_039028735.1 Planctomycetota bacterium
GATTAGACAAAGCGCAGAACGCATAGAGCTGGATTTCGTGCCGGCTGGCGGCAAGAGCGAGTGCGAACTTGATCATCTGATTGACGACCGGATCCGGTCGCAGATGAAAGCGTCCTTCGGAGATTCTACGGGTGTCGAGAATGCTGGCATTCTCGAAAACCGGTACGGGTGCAGTCATCCCGCTCCTCCTATCGGAGGAGCCGCTTCGCCACGAGATCATAGCAACCCAAGTGCCAGTCCTTACCCTCGGTTGGGGTTAGGGGCGGGTTTGGGCTAGGGTGGTTTTTAGGGTTTGGATTTTGGTGAGGGTCTTCTGGACGGCTTCGGTGCGCTCGGCGATTCCGGGGTCGTTGGCTTCGATGGAAGTCTCGTTCTTCTCGATGAGCTTCTTGGCGACGAACTTTCCGAGGGCTTTGTGGGCGTCTGCAAGCTGAGTTTCGGCGCTCATAAGCTCCATTTTCAGCTGCCCGACCTGGGTCAGTTTCTTCGCTTCCTGCCCTGCGGCGCGCATGAAGCCCTTCAGTTTGTCGTTCAGCGCCACAATTCCTCCTTCTCGGTCCGAGTCGCTCCATCCTAACGGCTGAGGGTGCGCCGTGGGAGGGGCTTGCGGATTCTGCCAGTTCCGGGTAAAGGAATGGGCTGGGTACGACCGAACATAGGGCTTTCAGGCCGTTTATACCCGAGCGCCCAAAGCGCCGGGGGCGGCACATGGCCCCGGTCATAAACCAGAAAGAAAGGAGATGAGGCAGCTTGCTGAAGATTACGCAACGTAGCGGCGAGAACCCCGAGAAGCTCGTGCAACGCTTCAAACGTTCCGTCGCCAAAGAGGGCATCCTCAAAGAGATCAAGAAGCGCCGTTTCTACGAGAAACCGTCCGAAGCGCGTCGCCGTCGCCAGCGCGAGCAAGAGAAGCAGCTTCGCCGTCGTCTCCGCAAGAAGGAAATCAAGGACGCGCGTCGCACTCGCCGCACTCCTCGTTAACTTCCCTCCGCCGACGCAGACCGCCTACGATAACGGTATCCCGAGCACGCGCCGCCGCACCGGCGCGTCAGCGCTCTCCTGGCTACTGATGTAGAGAAACTTCAGCAGCGAGAAGTAACTTCGCCCGCGCACTCCGTCGTGCTCGTACGTTACGAACGGCTGGATCGTCCTCTCCGTGTAACGATTCTCGCGCAGCCACGTCATCCCCTTGTGCAAGATCCGGAACGAGTAGTCCCCATTGGGTCGCGACGATCCGCTGGCAAGGACTCCCAACAGCGACCACCGAGAGACGTCTGCGTCTTCATGGCGTGAGTAGAGGTGCAACAGTCCCGGCAAGCTCCAGCCCGGAGCCGCACTGCTCTTGTAGCGCGCCGAGAAGTACAGCGGGAATGCCGAGTCCCACTCCCAGCGTGCGTTGTCGCCGCCACGCACCAACCCTGCGATCGTGTAGCTCGACGAATCGCGCTCGCGCCAGTAGCGATTGAAGTGCAAGAAGTTCCAGTTCACGTGGTCGCTGCGATCGTCGCGGTGGTACCCAAACAGCAGCGGATTCACGGCGATCGTACGCGTGTTGTCACCGACTGCGCTTCGGTACAGCTGCAATCCAGCGTACCCATCACGGCTAAACAGACCCCTTGCCTCGCTCCCCGGCGCATGCCTGCGAGATCGGTACAGCAATGACAGTGCGACATCGCTCTCACCGAGGATCGTGTTCTTGTACGCATAGAGCGGGAACACGTGCGCGCCCTTTTGCGCCGGCGACCGATTCCATCCCGCCAGCCCAGCGAGTAGCGTGTTCGAAGAGTAGGCGCCCTCCGCCGTGCGCCCGTTCTCCCAGCTGTAGAACGGGAAGAGCAGAGTCTGCCGCTTCCAATCGTCCTGTGCCCGAGTGTGCTGCGAATAAAACGGAAACAACACCGTGTCGCTGCTCGTTAGCTCGCCGTCCCGCAGGTAGCGCTCGTCGTAGTAGAACGGCAGGATGCGTCGCGCGATTCGCCCCGGACTCGATTCACTAGCCAGGAGCCCCGCTAGCGCTGTCGTTTTCTCTGAGTCTTCCGAACGCTCCCGCGAGTACAAGAACGGCATCACGCGCGTCCTCGTACCGGCAGAGTCGTTGCGGTGCGAAACGATGTGCCACCACTGCGGATCGTCGTCGACGTGCCCCGCGAGGTCCTGGTTCGACGCGACGTGCAGCAACGGCGTCAACCGCCAGCTACGCGCCGCACCGGCAACCTGCGACGAATATGCTCCAAGCACATCGAGCTGGCGCGACTCTCCGTCCGTGCTTCGCCGATACCGGGTCAAAGGGTAGAGCACCCCTGACTCGCGGCGGTGCTCGGTCTGGTAGTCGATCCACAAGTTGCCGACGACACTCGTCAGTTGCGAAGTCCATGGCCCATTCTTCGGACCGCGCCGTTCGCGGTACTGGTAGAACGCCGGAAGCAGCACGGTCAGTTCTTTGACGGACGATCGGTCGTGCCACCACAGCGGCAAGAAGCGACTGTGTGACGACTGCAGAGTTTCGTTGCGCGACCAACCGGCCAACGGCCCCAGCACGTGCCAATGTTCGTCCGTGCCCAGAGACGGCTTCTCGTACGTCTTCTTTGTGTGAAGGACGCTGCCGCCTGCAAAGAAGCTGCGGTCCGTGCGAGTCCCGTTCCAATCCATCGCCGTCATGTGGCCGTAGAACGGGAGGATCCAGTGCTGACTGCGCGCACCGCTCTTGGTGCGTAGGTAGATTGGCGCGAGGAGGTCGAATTCATCGCCTTTGTCCCGCGTCGACCACCACAGCGGTAGCGCACGGGAGTGCCGATAGTCGGGGCCGGACGCGTAGCCAAACAGTGGCCACAAGAGCGAATGGCTCGTCGTCTCTGCTTCCGGAGACGTCGGCTCGATATGTCGGATGTAGAGATTCCCCAGCACTGAATCGAAGCGTTCGCGTCCGTTGCGCAGCTGGCTGTACAGCGGGAACACGTGCAAGTGCTCCTTGTCATCGGAACGCCCCTGCCAATAGAGCGGGAAGACGACACGTTGTTCGTCGTTGTTGCGATAGCGATGGTAGTACAACGGAAACAGCACCTTCGTGCTGCTGTGTGCCGTCGATTGGTCGTAGTAGAACGGCAGCAGGTAGCGATACTCCGACACCGTTTCGCGTCCGATGTCAGATCCCCCAGCCCAGTAGAACGGCGCAAGTCGATGTCGGTAGCCATGGTCGTAGCGGGAGAAGTGGCCGAGCGGTGGCAATATGTTGGTTGCGCGATAGTTGCGGGCCGCTTCGCGCTCTTGCCCGAAGAGCCGCAGCGCGTGCCACTGACTGCGGCTCGGGCGCTTTTCATAGCTGAACAAAGGTTCGACTCGTAGTAGGTCGACGTGATCTTGATGTACCGATGCCGCCAAGCCGCCCAGCAGCCATGCAGTGTGGTGGTCCTCGGTGTTGGTCCAGTGCGACAGTAGCGGCCAGAACCAACGGCTCGTGCGGTCACCGTTGCGCGACGACGCGTAGCCGAGAAACGGCACGATCAGTCGGTCGCGGCGGGCTTGCCCCAGCTCCGCGCCCTGACCCCACGACCTATAGTGGTAGATCGGTAACAGCGCCGATTCGCGCAGTTGTCCCTCGTGATTTGTCCGGTGCCGAAACATCGCCAGCAGACTGTCGCCCGCTTCTCCCCACGCACCGAAGCCGAGGACGTCAACGCTCGAGGCCCGCCCGTCTCGATATCGACCGAAGACATCTATGAACGGCCACAATCCGAGGCGTTGGCTTAGGTCGAAGTCTTGCAAGCTGCGCTTCTTCGACTCCTGGCGATAGATCGAAAGAGGATAGGGGAGGTGTAGCCACGACCCGCCAGACTCGTTGCGGCCGTACGCCAACGGCAGGCTGTAGAAGCTCGAGCTGTTCGCGCCGCGGTGCCGGTAGTAGAGGGGCGCGAGCAGCGACCAATCGTCCTCGGGGGTCGTCTTCGCGAAGTACAGCGGCGCGAGACGGGTCGTCGAGCGATCGCGGCCCAGCGTCTCGCGATTGAACAGCGAGAAGAACGCGTCGACTTCTTGACGCTCCCCGGGTCCCCGTTCGACATGGAGCAGTGGCCACCCTCGAAAGATCTTGCGTGGACGCTCCGCAGGGGGCGCCTCGGAGCCTTGAGCAGCCACCGTGTCTTTACCAAGTGCCAGAAGTACGATGGCGCATGCGAGCCAACGGAGGTGTTTCATGACAAGCCCCTTCGATCCGACGAGCGAATCTGCGATGCCGACCTAGCGATGCACGAGAAAGGTCGACTTCCCGACTTCAAACTCCGATTCTTGACTGTCTCATGGCTGTTCATCCTCGAGTGCCTCACGCGGCATGAGAAGCGTCCAGCGCAAGCCAGAACCTACGCAAAGCACGCGTTGTGCCAAGTTGCAAAGGGGGGCAGGGGCCACTGTCGCGCGATTAGCGGGGTGAGGTCAAGGGAGAGCATACATACAGCGTACGGGACCGTACGTTGAGTGCTGCTGGCAATGCCCCGTCTAGGCGTCGCGGAGCAGCTGCGCTTCGACGAGCGCTGCCTGCTCAGCGACGGTCGGAGCTGCGAAGAAGCCGATCAGGGTCAACTCGATGTCGAGCTCTTCCTGAATACGTGCAACCAGTTGGGTGGCTAGCATAGAATCGCCTCCGGCCGCGAGGAATCGATCGTGAACTCCGATTCGGTCTTGCCTCAACACATCGGCCCACGCTGCGACCAAGTATTCTTCGACTTCGTTCCTTGGCGCGACGTACTCGGTGGGGGCGTCAATCGTCGCCGGTATCGTCACGCCCAGCCGCTTTGCCAGACCGATCCGCTGAAGTTTCCCCGTCGGACCCTTCGGGAGTTCCTCCAGAAACAAGATCCGAAACGGCACTTTGAACGCAACCAAACGCTCGGCAAGGAACGTCCGCAATCCCATCTCGTCGATAGCGTCGCGGCTCGGGTCGACGACAACAGCGGCTGCGATATCTTCGCCCAACTTCGGATGGGGTACCGCGAACGTTACCCCTTGAGCGACAGCGGGGTGTTCCAGCAACGCCTCGTCGATCTCTCGCGGCGAGATCTTCTCGCCACCGCGATTGATGATTTCTTTCAGGCGACCCGTAAGCGTCAGATAGCCGTCGTCATCGAGGTGCCCTTGGTCGCCTGTGCGAAACCAGCCGTCTCGAAAGGCATCGGCGTTGGCTTCGACTGGACTGGTGTAGCCGGTGATGACATTCGGTCCCCGGATCACGACCTCGCCGGTCTTCCCTGCCGGCAGCAAGTCGCCCGCCTCACCCATGACTGCGACCTCTGGTCCGGCCGCGGGTCCCACAGATCCCGGTTTGCGCACCGCAGGCGGCAGGGGGTTGCAGGCCATCTGGTGCGCCGCTTCTGTCATGCCGTAAGCCTCGACCACTGGCACGCCGAAAGTTGCCTCCAGCTCGGCGAGCACGGTGGGTGCCAACGCCGACGACGATGAACGGAGGAAGCGCAGGTGCGAACCGGTCGCCCGATCCGTCTGACGCTTCGCCTGTTCCAAGATACTTTGATGCATCGTCGGAACTGCCGTTGAGTACGTTGCTGCGCTGTCATCCAACCAATCGAAGTACGAGGGCGCGAAGAAGCCAGGGGAGCAGTACACGGAACCGCCAGCAGCGATGGGTGCTAGTACTGCTGCCATCAAACCGTGGATGTGGAAAAGCGGCATGATGTTCAAGCACGTGTCCGTTGGCTCAAGGCCCAAAGTCGCAGCGATGTGTACAGCGGATGAGGTCAGATTCCCGTGGCTCAGTGGCACCATCTTGGGTCGCGATGTGGTGCCTGACGTGTGCAAGACCAGGGCAATGTCGTCGAGCGTCGCGACATCGACGGCAGCAGCCAACGCTTCCTCCTCGCACCGCAACACGAATGAACCAGCGCCGCCTTCGTCAGGAACCACCAAGCGCAGTACCTGGATGCCGCGCTGCCGGGCAACTTCCACAGCTGGGCCCTCGTCGTCGCCGAGAACGATCAACGCCGTCGCTGACAAGTCGTCGAGGTAGAAATCGAACTCTTTGCTGCCGAAGGCCGGATTCAATGGAGCACAGGTCGCGCTTGCCGCCACAGCGAGGAAGGCTGTCGCCATCTCGGGCCCATTGGGCAACACGACCGCGACGCGGTCCCTACGACCCACGCCTGCGCGTCGCAATGTGCTTTCAGTGGAGCTCAGCAGTGCTCGCAGTTGGATGTGCGACAGCGGGTCGCGTCCCGGCGCCCGTACGGCAGCAGCGTTGGGTGCGAGCTTTGCTGCAGCCTCAATGCAAGAGTTCAAAGTCGACGTCTTCATGGGGCCTTCTTCGTGTCATGCGCTACCGACGCGTGGGCTTCGCTGCTACTCGTCGATGCAGTGGCGTGTTTCGGGTTGCCGTTGATCGGCTGCTGGATGCGCGTGGTGATCGCCGCTCCCCAGGCATCAGCAAACTGCTCGTGCATCGCGCCATCGTGGTGTCCTGGCAGAGTCTCGAGATCCAACGGGAGCTCGAGGAGTGTGTCCCACCGCTCCAGTCCATCCCGACGTACGTCGAAGTAGCGATCGGACTCGGCCAGTAGCAGTGTTACGTGGCCGCCATAGGCTGCCGGCTCGTAGGCGCGAATGAGCCGCAAGTTGGCGTCGAAGATATGAATCGGGCGCAGCGCCGGTGGCAGTGTGCCGCCACATCCTAGGATCATCCGATTGAGCACCTGCTTGGCTCGTAGGGCTAGGCGTTGCCCCTCCCAACGGCAGCGTGCGACAACTGTGCGGACCAGTCCGCGTTCGCGTGCCCGATCGATCTGTGAACGCAAACCGCGTTCGCGTCGTTGCACGACTCGCGGCGCCTGTCCGGGGAAGTGCGAATCCAACAGGAATACGCGCGCGACGTCGGCACCTTGATGTTCGAGCTGGCGCGCCATCTCATAGGCCACCCACCCACCGGACGAGTATCCAGCCAAGTAGTAGGGCCCTTCTGGCTGCAACGAACGAATCTCTGTGACGTACTCAGCCGCCATTTCCTGAATGCTCGTATGCGTGACCCGCCGTCCGTCCAATCCGCCAGCCTGAAGCCCATAGATGGAAACTTCTGGCGGTAGGTTTGCGGCCAAGTGGCGATAGGAGATGACGTTGCCTCCCGCACCGTGGACGCAGAACAAGACTGGTTCGTCTTGCCCTTTGCGCACCGGGACCAGGTAAGACCAGTCGCCAGAGTCGACGCTGTGGAGGCGCTTGGCCAGCTCCGCAACGGTCGGAGCCTCAAACAGCGTGGCGAGCGGCAGGTCCTGTCCGAGCTGTTTTCGGATCGCTGCAAACAAACGCACCGCCAGTAGTGAGGTCCCGCTGAGATCGAAGAAGCTGCTGTGGAGGTTGGGCACGGGGCGCCCCAGCACCTGCTGCCAAAGCTCGACAAGAGTTCGCTCGAGCCCCGCGGGCATCGCCGCTACATCGATCTCTGCTGCAGCGGCGTCGCTACGATTTGCGAGGGTATCGCCAGCAGCGCTGTCTGCACTCGGCACGGGCAGGGCGCTGTGATCGATCTTGCCGTTCGGCGTTACCGGCAGCGTCGGCAGGAAGCAGACGACACTCGGGACGAAGGGGTCGGGCAGCCGAGCTCCCACCCACGCCTGCACCTCTTCGGCTGGGACGCTACAGCCCTGCCGGAGGACGATGTAAGCGCAGAGTGTGGCGCCGTCGGCTGCGGCAATCGGAGTGACAATGGCATGAGCAATCCCAGCGTGAGCCAGCAGCGTTGCCTCGACTTCTTGAGGTTCGACCCGCAGGCCGCGGATCTGCAGCTGACGATCGCGACGCCCGGCGAAGTCTACGCAGCCGTCTGCGTCATAGCGTCCCAGGTCGCCGGTGCGATACAGCTGCCCAGCGGCATCGTTGGGGTCGGGCAGGAAGCGCGAGTTCGTGCGCTCTCGATTGCCCAAGTACCCCTGCGCCAGATAACGGCTGCGAATGTAGATCTCTCCGAGTTCGCCGACGCCCGCCGGTTCTCCGTTGCTGTTGCCAACGAGCAGCTGCACTCCATCGATTCCGATTCCGACAGGGACGGTCGCGGGACAAGGCATGTCGGGGTCGATCACGCTGTAGCCTACGGCGCGCTGAGACTCTGTTGCACCATAGAAATTGACACACGTCGCTGCTGGCGCGAGCTCGCGTAGCGCCGCGACATCCAAACCTGTCAGCGCTTCGCCGGTCACGAACGCGCAACGAAGCTGCTCTAACTGCTGGCCACCCGCAGCCTCAGAGAGCAGCCGTATGTGTGCTGGCGTCAAGTGGGCAACCGTGATGCGCTCGCGACCGAGCCAGTCGACGATGCGCCGCGGATCAGTTGCGCATTCCGTGGGTGGTAGACACAGCGTGGCGCCACTAGCAAGCGACGTGAAGAGCTCGCGCTGCAAAGGATCGTGCGCGAGTCCTGCGAGCAAGCTGTAACGATCGTCGGGACCCAGTTCGAACCGGCGCAGCTGCCACGGCAGAAAAGCCGACAGAGAACCGTGTCGACAGAGCACGCCTTGAGGCTGTCCGGTCGAGCCCGAAGTGAAGCCGATGAACGCGAAATCGTCGGCCGTTGTGGCGACGATGTCTGGCGCGTTCGCTTCGGCGTCCTTGCCACTTTCCGCAGGTGATTCGGTGTCGAGCAAGGTAGCCGGCGGCACTGCTACGACCTTGCCACCACCTGCTCGCAACGCTTCCACGACCGCGGCTTGCGGCTGCGTCGCGTCCGGGAGCGTCACCAGATAACCGGGACGAGCGCTGTCGAGGTGTGAACACTGTCGCGGCGCTGGGTGCGCGGGGTCCAGGATCGTAACGATGGCACCGCGACAGAGCGCTGCCAACACGGTCGGCACGAGTGCTGGTACGCGGGCACTCGCGATCGCGATCACCGAGCCATGGCCTACGCCCTGTTGCTCCATTTTGGCGGCCACGCTAGCCGTCCAGCCCCAAAGTTGCCGATAGGTCCAAGTTTGTCCCCCGAAGGAGAGCGCCGGGGCGTCCGCTCGCTGGGCCACGCAGTCGGCGATCATTCGCACGATCGGAGTGCTGCCTGGATCATGCAGCTCAGCCGCTGCGTCCGGCAGGCACTTGAGCGCTGTTTGGGTCCGGAGCGAATACGATGAGATGGATTGGTCCGGCTCATTGCCGACCGCTGCGAGGAGCATTTGAAACTGCGCCATGAACTCATGCATGCGCGCATCCGTGAACAAGTCCGCGTTGTAGACCAGGCGTAACTCGAGGCCGTCCGCCTGTTCCTGCACGTAGATAGTGCAGTCGAAGTTGACGACGCTTTCTTCCGCACGCATGCGCTCGATCTCCAGCCCGGAAAGGGTCTGAGTGCTCGGCAGACTCAGCATGTTCAGGAAGACCTGGAAGATCGGAGTGCGCTGCAAGTTGCGTACTGGCTCGACAGCCTCGATCACTCTCTCGAACGGTACATCGGAGTGCGCGAAGGCGTCGAGCGTCGTATCGCGCACCTGCGTCAGCAGCATCCGAAACGTCGGATCGCCCGAAAGATCCGAGCGCAACGCGACCGAGTTCACGAAGAAGCCGATCATGTTCTCGAGTTCACGATGATTGCGCTGGGCGATGGGCGTCCCGACGGTCACATCGCTCTGCCCACTCCAGCGCGACAGCAGCACTTGGAAGGCTGTAAGCACAACCATGAACAGAGTGCCACTCTCGGCCCTGGCTAGGGCATGTAGGCTCTGCAGGTGCTCGCGAGCCAATGTTGCTTCGACGACGCCGCCACTGTGGCGCGTTCGTTCTGTGCGCGGGAAGTCCGTTGGTAGGTCGAGTTCCGCGACTGACCCACCGAGCTTCCGCTGCCAGTACGCCGTCTGTTCGTCGAAAGCGCCACTCTCGATCTGCTGTCGTTCTCGCAAGGCATAGGCCGGATACTGCAGCGATAGCGGTGGAACCGCCGGGAGGTTGCCTCCAGCAATGATCTCGTACAGCTGAAAGAGGTCACGCAGCAGCACGTGTATCGACCACCCGTCACCTACGATGTGGTGCAGCGTGATGCTGAAGAAACTCTCGTCTGCGCCGATTCTGATAATCTGCGCTCGTACCGGCGGTGCTGCAGCCAAGTCGAATGGCTCTCGTAGCTCGCGCGCAAGGTGCGCGCGGAACTGCTCGTCGAGGGGCTCACCTGCAGTGGCGTCAGCGACAAGCAACGAGCAAGCACGTTTGTCGTGGACGCGCTGACGCGGTTCACCGTCGACTTCGTGAAAGGTCGTACGTAGCGCGTCATGACGCTGTACCACCAACTGCAGTGCGGCTTCGAATGCTCTGTCGTCGAACGCGCCGTGCACTCGAAACGCCACGACCAGGTGGTGTCGAAGCTCTCGTACCTCCATTCGCTCGATCAGCCAGAGACGCTCCTGCGCCGCGGATAGGGGAACCAGTGCCGCGCTACCGGCGGGCGACTGCCGAGTCGGCCGCGCCTCACTGTTGGGTGCCGGCGGCTGTTCATCGGGACTCTGGCAGGCAGCGGCGAGGGCCGCGATCGTTGGCGTTTCGAACAGCTGCCGCATAGGAAGGTCTGCGCCCAATTCTTCGCGAATGCGGCTGATCAATCGGACTGCCAGCAGCGAGTGGCCGCCCAGCGAGAAGAAGTCTTCTTCGATACCGACTGGAGTGACCGGGAGCACGTCGCGCCAGATGTCGAGTAGGGCATGCTCGACCGCATTCGTCGGGTTGCGCTGTTCGACTCCGCAAGCGTCGCCTGGCCGCTGCCAAACCCGCGCAGCCAGCAACTTGCGATCGACTTTGCCATTACTCGTGATGGGTAGCTTCGGCAGGAACTCAATCGCTGCAGGTACTAGATACTCGGGCAACTCGGCACGGGCCCATGCGATGATGGCGTTGCGCACTTTGTCGCTCGGCGTGGTCGTCGGCGTTACATAGGCGACGAGTTGCGGATCGTCGGTGACGGTGTCGGGTACCACTACCGCGACACTTTCGACTTCCCCAGCTTGTCGTAGGGCAGCCTCGACTTCGCCGGGCTCGACTCGAAAGCCGCGGATTTGCACCTGATCGTCGAAGCGTCCCAGGTAGATCAACATACCGTCACGCCGGATGCGAACGCGGTCTCCGGTGCGATACAGTTGCGTACCGACCGGTAGGCCGAGTGCCGGCGGGGCAAACGGGAACGAGCGACGGGTGGCCTCTTCCCGCTGCCAGTAGCCGCGCGCGACCTGCGGGCCAGCGACGCACAGTTCACCGGGCACCCAAGGGAGCACCGGCAGCAAGTCTTCGTCGAGCACGAAGGCTGCGACGCCGGGGACAGGTAGACCGATCGGTACCTCTTCGCCGGCTCGCAGTTCGTCTGGGTCTCCGCGCCAGACCGTCACGTAGATCGTGGCCTCGGTAGGCCCGTACGTGTTGCAAACAATGGTTGATCCACCGACACCGGCTAGCCACTCGCGCATCAGGTCTGGTTGGGCACGCTCACCACCGATGCTGATCGTGTGCAAGTGTTGGGGCAAACGTTCGCCAGTGCGGGCCAGGTGTCGCACGAGTTCATGCCAATAGGCCGTCGCCAGCGTCGAACACGTAACGCGTTGCTCTCTGACAACACGCAGGAACTCTTGTATCGAGTTCAAGACCTCGGGCGGGCGAAGCACGAGGGCAGCGCCGCTGCCGAGGCTCAAGCGCAGCTCTTCGACGAACATATCGAACGTGAAAGCAGCGGACTGTAAGACGCGGTCACCGACTCCCAAGTCTGCTGTAACTCGAGATGCCTCAGAGAAACTGGCGACTGCGCGTTGCTCGATCAAAACTCCCTTGGGCCGTCCGGTCGAGCCCGACGTGTAAATGATGTAGGCCAGTTGTGACGGCTCGAGTGCAACTCCGAGATTCGTTTCTGGCTCACTAGCGAGCGCCGCGTCCACAGAGTCGAGGCAAATAGCATCGACGGATGCAGGAAGCCGATGCGCGAGGTCGCGCGTAGTGATGACCAATCGTGGCTGGCAGTCCTCGACCAGCAGCGCCACGCGGGACTGCGGATACTCGCTGCTGATCGGTATCCAGGCGCCACCGCTCTTCCAGACCGCAAGCAAGGACGCGACGAGGTCCACGCTGCGGTCCAGCAAGATCGCAACGTGCGACTCGGCGCCGACGCCAGCGCGCTGCAGGGTATGACCGATCTGGTTGGCGCGGCGGTTGAGTTCTGCGTAGGAACAATGCCTATCTTCGTGCACAACAGCGAGCGCCGTGGGGTTCTCTCTAGCTTGCTGCTCGAACCTCTCGAGCAACAGCGGCCCGGCGACCTGCGACGTCGGCCAGCTTTGGTCGAGTACGGCTCGTAGCTGCTCGAGGTCTTCTTGGCGCAGTGTGCACGTTTCGCCGACGGGGCGTTGCGGCACCGCCGATGCTGCGACACAGATGTGTTCGAAGTGGCGACCGAACAGTACGCGCCGTTCCGCATCGAGCGCGCGGTGTGCGAGCTCCAGGCGGTATGTGAAGCCACGCTTGGCGTCGTGACCCAGGAACAGGCTGACAGCGCTGGTATCGTGGCCCGACAACACGAGCTCGCTCGGAACGTCGAGTGCCGGTCGATTCTCCAGGTTCACGACGAACTCGGGATGGGCTTCGACTGCGGCCGTCCCGGCGCTTCGTGATCGACGCGCGGCATCCCCGGCCAGTTCGTGGACGCGTCCGACCAGCGCGATGAGCGACTCTGCAGGGTCGATCTCCAGCTCGATGGTAACCAGGTCCATGCAAAGACCGACGAGCCGCTTCTCGTCGGGGCTGCGCCGCTGGTGCAAACAGATGCCTATCCGCTGTTGGCGATCCCCGCTCGTGCGCCACAGTGTCAGTGCAAACAATGCGACGAGCAGGTTGTGCCGTGAGACTTCGGGATTCTTCCAGAACACTTCCGGGCGCTGTGCAATCTGGTCCAGCTGAGCGTTTTGCACCTTGTCGAATGCACCATCGATGTAGCTCACCTTCGTCGGAGATGAGTCTGGCGCCTCCGGAGCCGCGTCCCGCCCGTACAAACTCGTGTCGTTGGCTGCGCTACCACAGCTCATAGGGAGACGCGCAAGGTCGAACTGACGCCGCTGCTCCATCCACTCAGCAAAGGAAGGAAATGCTGCCCTTTTGGGCTTGGGGCTCGACTTTGACTTGGCCGTGCCGACGGTCGCTGCGCGCTCCAGGGTCTCACTGACTACCAAGCGCAGAGTCCAACCATCGGCAATTAGATGCGACAGTGACAGGTACCAGTAGTAGTCCGTGTCTGTGATCTGGAGCAAAGCGCAGTCGAACAGGGCGGCGTTGTCGTCGAAAGGCACCTGTGCGCGCCCCTGCATCCACTGCATGGCTGCTTGTTCGGGGTCTTTGCGGCGGCGCAGATCCACACGAAGGAACTCGCAAGACATCTCCTCGTGGACGCGGAGGTGCGGCAACCGGCCGTCGCGTTCGATCTTCATGCGCAACGCGTCCGCGTCCGCGACGACTGAAACGAACGCTTGTTCGATGTGGGTTGGATCGACACCACGAAGGAGGGCCCAGCGAATTGCCGGGAACACGTGTGTGCCTTCGTGCAGTTGACTTGCGGTGTCGATTTGCAGCTGTCTGTGTGTCAAGTTCGTGTGCTGCAGCAGTGATTCAGCAGAAGTCGCGTCCGGAAGTAGTCCGTGTGGGTTCTGTTGCGCAAGGCCCTCGACCGCACGGTGGAGGTCTTGTCCCCACGTCTCGATCTGCTGCTGCTCGAAGCGATCTGTCGCGTAGGTGATCGTGCAGCGTAGCGCACCATCCACTTCAACAGCGCTGATGGCCAAGTCGTGAGCACTCAGGCCACTATCCAGGTTGATCACGTCGAGAGTGCGACCTCCACGACCCTCGCGTGGCGCTTGTGGCATGTTGCGTAGCTGAAACGTCACCGGCAACGGAGATCGCAAGCTGGGGGGCAGTTGAATCGCGGCCGCAACGCGGGCAAAGGGCACCTGTTGGTGATCTAGCGCTTCTAGCGTCCAATGGCGGACATGTGCGAGGAGGTCAGCAATCGTTGTGATGTCGACCAGCGACGTGCGCATCGCCAACATGTTGATCAGGCAGCCGACCAGATTCGTACAGCCGGGTTGATTCCGTCCCGCCACGGGTGTGCCGATGACAACGTCTCGAGTCGCTGCGATCCGACCGATCCACAGCTGCACAGCTGCAAGGAGTCCCATGTACAGTGTAGCGTCGTGTTGCTCGACGGTACGTCTTAGTTGGGCAACCAACTCGGCATCGAACGAGAGAGCATAGTCGGCGGCGAAGCTCGGTTTCCCCGGGTCCGAAGCGCCGCCCGGCAGCTGCGGCGGCCGCAACCCCGATAGCTGCGTGCGCCAGAATTCAGCGCTCCGTTGACCTGCCGTTGATTGCAGTTGCTCCGCATTGACAGCAGACCAATCCGCGTAGGTGCGCTGCGCTGGGTCGGCAGGCTCGCTCGCTCCGGTAGCTGTCTCGTAGTGAGCCAACAAGTCGCGGCAGAACACAGCCTCCGACCAGCCGTCGAATACGATGTGATGCATCGCGATCACGAGCAGATGGTCGGCGGCATCGAGTTGTAGCAGCAGTGGCTTGAAGGGCGGTTCGGCAGCCAAGTCGAATGGGACGAGCGTATGTTCTTTGGCGTCGGCGATCGCTGCATCCCAGCGTTCGTCTTCGGGAGTGTCTGTGTAGCTGCGGACCGCAAGAGCCTGAGGCACGTTGCCAAGAACCTCTTGCACCGGCGCCCCGTCGATCTCTGGGAAGCGAGTGCGCAGGCAGGAGTGCTTGTTGCGCAAGTGGTCCAGCGTTGCTGCGAGGCGTTGTGGTTCCCAGGGTCCCTGCAGTCGCAAGACGAGCGGTCGATGGCCGATTGCTTGGTTGGGATGGAGGCGCCACACCATCCACAGCCCCTCTTGGGTCGGAGCCAAGGGGGAGTAGCGGTCTGCAAGCGCAGGCTTGGACGGCGCTGCGGAACGAGCAAGGCGTTCACGCAGGCGCGCCGCCACCAGCGCCTTGCGAGCGTTGGGTACCGGGTCTTTGGATGCCATGAATTAGTATCGGGCTCAGAGCCCGGTGAACTGTCGTGTTCTGAGTCAAGCACAGGGGTCGCGAAGCTGCAGCCACCGGGATCCCAGAGATATTCGGAAGTTGTCAGGCCCAACCCAATCAGGCCCAACCCCGAGATTCTCACGATCGCAACGTAGGTTGCCAGCGATTTCGCCATCGCTGCGACCGAGCGCGAGCCCTGGCTACGGGAAGCCGCACGCCGGGAAGCTGTTACAGTTGATCGAAGTCGCGGTCGGTGCGCAGTTCGGAAAAGGTGCTGCGGGGGGTGGACCCGACTGAAACAGGTACGTGAGCAAGACAATCACGTCAGCGATGTTGATCGAGGTACCGGCATCGATATCGGCTGCCTCCAAGCAGGGCGGGGTCGGAGGTGCCGGCACGAGGAACAGGTAGTTCAAGATCGCAATCGCGTCCTGCAGATTGATCGAGCCCCCTGAGTCGACGTCGCCGCGTACGAACGATGGCAGCGGTGCGCTGGGCAGCAACATTGCGATCTGGTTGCGCATCAGGTTGCCCATCTGTCCGGGCTCGTAGATGTCGTAGACGAAGCCGTTGCAGATGGTGTTGCCCCCGTTGCCGACGACGATCGCATCGCCGATGACTCCGGCAGGGCTGGGCGGAAAGCTAGCGACCGCCGTAGCTGCTGCGGTCGGGGTTAGCGAGTCCCCCCAATCGCCCCACGGCACAGAGGCAAACGGCGGCAGCGGCGGCGCCACGAGATTCGGCGTACTCCAGATGGGTGCCGTTGGATCCACAGCCTGCACGGCGAGTGTCGTGGGCAAATCGGCCGCAGCGGCAATCTGAAAAGTGCTGCGCAGCAAGACGCCATCGCTCGCGCCCGAATCAAGTCTCGCGTACGAGAGGATGGCCTTCCCTCCTAGACTGACATGACTGTCGATCAGCAGCGCCGCATCGTCACTCATCGATACGTCTGCGATCTCGACCATCACGAGGTCCCATGCGGTGCCGTTCGTGATCGCCGTGAGGAACGTCGTCGAGGTTGTGACCGTCGTGACGTTGTGCGAGAGGGCCAGTGCTGCTTGCTCGGAGAAGTGTCCAGTGCTGTTGACCTCGTAGACGAGCACTTGCCCGCCAAATGTCGGCATGCAGAGACTGAGCGCGAACAGGATCGTTGTCAGGGAGCGTCTCATGGGGTCCTCTCTTACGACAGATGTCCGGAGCGAGGGGGGCACGACTCAACTTGCTAGGGAGAGCTAGGTTGCTGCTGGTGGATCACCGTGCTACCCGCGGTCTCCTCGGCACATAGTATGGCACCCGGAACCCCGCGGCGAAAGAACGCGTTGTCTATCTGTTCGAGGCGCCGATAGAATGAAGGACTTACGGTTGGGCGGAAGCGCCCGCAGGCACCTGTTTTTGGTTGGAACCGGCCCATGAGCATTATCCTGTTCGACGGCGAATGCAATCTTTGCAACCGCTCCGTGAACTTTACGATCGCGCGCGATCCGAAGGAGCGGTTCCAGTTTGCAACTCTGCAGTCTGAGACCGGACAGCAAATTCTGTCAGACGTGGGGCTGCCAGCCGACCTCACGACCGTGGTGCTGTACGACGGCGGGCAGGCCTATGTCCGGTCCTCTGCTGCTCTGCGTGTCTGCCGCCGCCTGCGCTTTCCATGGCCGCTGCTGTCGATCTTCTTGATCGTGCCGCCGTTCCTTCGTGACATCGTGTACCGTTTCGTTTCGAAACGGCGGTACAGTTGGTTCGGCAAGAGTGATGTCTGCCGCGTGCCCACTGCCGATGACAAGAAGCGCTTCGTCTAGCGAAACGCTGCGACACCCAGCGCGGGCTGCGCGCCGGACGAGCGTGCACTGCGACAAGGGGGCTGTCGATGGAGCGCCGTTGGTTGGCTGTTGCGTCTCTGTGTGTGGGCCTTTCCTGTAGCGGGTGCACATCGAAAGAGGTCCGTCTCTGGCCGCTTGTCGACATCGAGCGCCCTCGCGGGTCGACGGGTGGCGTGCACGCCGAAGTCTTGTGGCCCTTCATCGAACTCGATACGACAGACGACACCGACTTTGCCGTGCGGCCGCTCTTGGCGTACGACAGCGGTCGAGGCAAGGGCTCCTTCTTGTGGCCGCTCGGTTGGTTCGACGTCAAGAATTTCGGTTTCAGTTTGTGGCCGCTGTATTCGTGGAAGCGGTGGAACGAGGCGACTCGCAGCGGTCATCACTTCGTGCTGCCATTTGGCGGCTATCGACAGCGCGGTGATGCCCGCAGCTGGTGGGTGGGTCCGGGACTCTTTGGCAGTTACGGCTTGGGCGACGATGGCGAAGTCGACATTGCGCTGGTCCCACCGTTTGTATCGTACCGCAATGAAGCGGGCACCGAGCGAACCCTCGGCGCTCTGATCCCCCCCTTCTACTACCACAAAGAAGCCGACGAACGTTCCCTGCTGCTGCTGAACTACTACAACCATCGATCCCCGACGGAATCTTCTGACGTGTTGTTTCCGCTGCTGTGGTGGCAACAGCGACAGGTCAGCGGCCGGGAGCATTGGCATCGCGAGCTGTTTCCGTTGTTGGGTTGGTCGCAAGTCACCGACCCTAGTCTCGACGAGCCAGTCCGACGGACTCGGATGCGCGCATTGTGGCCACTTTGCAGTATCGAGTGGGGACCCGAGGCCACGTCGAGTCATATTCTGGCTCTGATCGGTTGGCGCTATCATCTCGGAGAACTCGTCAGCCACCGTGTGCTGCCGTTCTACGCGAAGGGCCGGGAATACTCCGCAGTGCCGATCCTTGGCTATGGGACCTGGGACCGGCGGACGGAAGGCGCTGTCGGCGAGCAGGGAAGCGGCTGGGTTGCTTGGCCATTCATGCGTCGTAGTCAGCACTTCTTTCGCGAAGAACCCACCGACGTCTGGCAGCGCAGTCGCTACGACTGGTCGTTCGTGCTCGACTTGGTGGGGTGGGGGCACCAGTACGACCGGCAAGGGGAATGGAAACGAGTCGGTCACCACGTTTGGCCGCTGTATGAGTACGACACGTGGGCTGTGCCTGCAGACGTTGCGCAAGACCCTGCGGAAGACAAGGAGAACGCGGGCGAGCAAGACGTCTCCGCGCGCGCGACGTCACTGCACATGTTCGCAGGGCTGTTGCGGCGAGAGACCGGGCCTGATCGCAGCGAGTTTGCATTCCCGTATCCTCTTGCTGCCTACGAGCGTACGCAGCTGTCGACCCGACACCGATTGTGGCCGCTCTATCGGTACTCGGCGACTGGCGAACATCGCGACGACGTCGAGTTCACGGCGCTTGCTGAGTTGATCTCGGTACGCCACGGTGTCGACATTTCCGAAGGTCCAGAAGTCCTGCTACGCCCGTTCAGCTACCAGCGCACCGCCGGCGGCGATCACGAATTGCGACTGTTCTGGAAACTGTTCGAATCGAGTCGCCGCGGTTCGGAACGGCGCTGGGGACTGCATCCGCTTCTGTATCAGCGAAGTTCCGAAAAGGACAGCGCGTGGTACCTGCTCGGCGGTTTGCTGGGTCGTATCCACGACCAGCAGGGCAGCCGCACGCGACTGCTGTGGTTGTTCGAAGTCTAGGCGGCGGCCATCGAGGCGGAGCAAGGAGTTGGGGGGCCGCGCCAGCCGTGCCTTTGTCGTTCTTGGGAAGCCACCTAAGGATCCTTCCCTCCCGCTGCCGAAGATGATGCGTGGCAGAGGGTGCTGCAGAAGGTCCGCATGTCTTATCTCCCCATCGAAGATCATGGTTTGATCGGCAACATGCGCACGACAGCGCTCGTCGGCGTCGATGGCAACATCGACTGGATGTGCTTTCCTGGATTCGACTCGCCGAGTGTCTTTGCGTCTATTCTCGATGACAAGATAGGCGGTCACTTTCGGCTTGCCCCCGCTCCTGCAGCGCATACCGACGGTCATACCAACAAACAGTTCTATTGGCCCGACACCAACGTCCTCGTGACGACCTTCCTCTCGGAGGAGGGGGTCGCACAGGTGATCGACTTCATGCCGGCGGTGCGAGGGGAAGTGGGTGAAGGCAACTGGCTGGTCCGGCGGGTGACGGGCGTTCGCGGCGTGACCCCGTTCAAGCTCGAGTGCTTTCCGGCGTTCAACTACGCCCGCGATGAACACGAGATCGTCCTGCAGGGTGATGGCGTCACGTTTCGATCAGAACTCCTTAGCCTGACCCTGCATACCACTGTGCCACTGAACCTCGAGGGTACCGGCGTCACGTCGGAGTTCGCAGTCGGCGAAGGGGAGAGTATCTCTTTCGTGCTTCGCGAGGCAGACACAGCGCACAAAACGCCTCTACCGCTGAGCGCTGACGATAGCGAACGTCTCTTCGACAAGACCGTACGCTTCTGGCGTCGCTGGTTGTCGCAATGCACGTACACGGGGCGTTGGCGCGAGAATGTTCATCGCTCGGCGCTTGCGCTGAAGCTGATGACCAACGAGTTGACGGGTGCGATCGTGGCTGCACCGACGACCAGCCTGCCGGAGAACATCGGCGGCGAACGCAACTGGGATTACCGGTATACCTGGATTCGGGATGCCGCGTTCACGTTGTACGCCCTCATGCGGATCGGCTTTACCGATGAGGCCGCCGGCTTCATGTCCTGGCTGGAAGCGCGCTGTCACGAGCGCAACCCGGATGGGTCGCTACAGATCATGTACGGCATCGATGGTCGTCACGAGCTGACGGAAGAGACGCTGTCTCATCTCAGTGGCTACCGTGACTCAGGGCCTGTACGAATCGGTAACGGCGCCTTTGATCAGCTGCAGCTCGACATCTATGGGGAGCTGCTCGACTCCGTCTATCTCTACGACAAGCACCGCACACCGATCTCCTATGACCTTTGGTGCCACCTGCGCGAGCTCATCGACTGGGTTTGCGACAATTGGCAGCGCGAGGACGAAGGGATTTGGGAGGTGCGCGGCGGTAAGCGGCGTTTTGTCTACTCCGCACTGATGTGCTGGGTCGCTCTCGATCGCGGGCTGAGACTTGCCACGAAGCGATCGTTCCCGGCAGACCGGACGCGGTGGGAGACTGTGCGCGACCAAATGTACGAAGAGATCATGAGTCGTGGCTGGAACCCCGAGCGGCAGGCATTCGTGCAGTCCTACGGCAGCGACGTACTCGACGCGTCGAACCTGATCATGCCGCTGGTATTCTTCATGTCGCCGTCGGATCCGCGGATGATCAAGACTCTCGAGGCGACCCTTCGTTCCCCATCGGAAGGGGGTCTGGTCGCCAACAGCCTGGTCTATCGCTACGACGTCACGGCGGCGCCCGACGGCCTCGACGGTGAAGAGGGGACTTTCAACTTGTGCACGTTCTGGCTCGTCGAAGCGCTGACGCGCGCGGGTCGCACCGATCGCACGCAGCTGCGACAGGCGCGGTGGATGTTTGAGCAAATGCTCGGCTACTCGAACCACCTGGGACTCTACGCTGAAGAAACCGGTCCCAAAGGAGAAGCGCTGGGGAACTTTCCGCAAGCGTTTACCCACCTGGCTTTGATCAGCGCTGCGTTCAACCTCGATCGCGCGCTCGGCAAGGGTGAGAAGTAAGGCGCAGCTCTACGCGCCAGCTGCAGTCAAGGCTGCATCCAGGACCGCGACGAGGTCGCAGCCGATGTGCACGAACGCATCCACCCCGGTCTCGCGAGCGGTGTCAGTGGGCTTTCCCGCGACCACGACCCACTGCGCTCCAGCTGCACGCAACGCCGGAATCACAGATCTGAGTTCCGATTCGTAGGCGCCGTCCGTACCGCAAACACAGACGACGGGCGAAACCGGCGTATCCGTTGCGAACCCTTGCGCTTCATTGACGAATCCTCCCGCCGTGAACGCGCGGCGCGCGAACCCAGTCCGGGCCGCATTCTCTTTGGCGCTTCCCAGTTGGACGAGGCTGACTGCGGGGCGCGCGTTGGCAGCAGCAGCCCGTCGCCGAAGCTGCTGAAACGGTTCGTCGAGTGGTGCCATCGTCAGGCGCGCTACGTCGCTGTTGAGGGGACCGCCGTAGACTTGGTCGAGGTTGAGCCCATTCGGTGCTGCGGCGAACGCTGCAACGAGCTCTTCGAAGTGCGACGCGCTGGGTTGTCCCCAGCTTGCGACGACCGATTCTGGCAGCGCCGCGCCACCGCTGGCGGTGTTGTCTTCCGAAGGCTGTTCGGGACGCATTGGCTCGCCGCTCGACAGATCGACGAAGTCACTGACGCCGACGAGCGGCAGGTCGCGCGACTGCACCGCAGCCAGTCGCTTGGTGCGGCTTTCCAGGACCTGCTCTGTGACCCAGCCGCTGGTCACCGCGGCGACCATGCCCCCGCGTCGCTCGACGTCCTGGAGTAGATCCCAGGCTTGCTCGGCTAACGCGCGGGTGCGCTCTTCTTGCGCGAAAGCACCACCAGCTGGGTCTGCTACCGCTCCGAGATGGGACTCCTCGTGTAGCATGTGTTGCAGATTGCGAGCCAGGCGAGGCCCCATTTCAGCGTGTTCTTCGCGTGCGGAGTGCGGTGGTACGATGATGCAGTCGGCGTTGACCACAGCGGCGCCGACGGCGCCGACCGTACAGCGCAGCAGGTTGACCCACGGGGAAAGCGTGCTCAGCGCTCTCGATCCAACTCGAACCCGCAGCTGTAGGCGGCTGGACGAAACGTTGGCGCCGCAGACTGCGGCGATGCGATGCCACAATACGCGGGCGGCCCGGAGCTTGGCGATACTCAGAAACAGATCTGCATCCGCGGCCAATGTTACTGAGATCTGTTGGCACGCAGCGTCGACGTTGATGCCGGCGCCGATCAGCGTCCGTAGGTAGGCAACGGCGGTTGCCATCGAGAAGCCGAGCTCCTGCGCCGCGTCGCAACCGGCACTGTGAAGGCGCTCTCCACCGACGTCGAGCGCGGTCACTGCCGGAGCGTGCGTCGTTGCCCAAACGGCCACCGCCGTCGCTGACTGCAACAACCCTGGCAGCGACTCCGGAAGTGGTGTCGTGAGGGCGGCGCCGATTGGGTCTGCGGCCAGGTGCAGCGGCTCTTGCGATGCACCGCGATGCGCCACCGCAGCAGCAGCCGCCGCGTAGAAGAAGGGTCCTGCATCGAGGGCCAGCCGGATCTCGGTGGGGTTGGCTGCGTTGAGGGACGGCAGCAAGCCACCCACACCGTGGATGTTGCGTACGCGCAGTTCCAGGAAGTTCACGCCACCCGCGCGTTCGGCCTGGACTCTTGCTGGCGATAGATCCTCGGTGGCCAGCGCCTGCGCGATGAGGATCGGCGTAGCTCGGATCGTGGCGGCGCGCGCTCCCGGTTGCAGGGCGGTTCCAGCCCCTTGCGGAAGGATCTCGAGCGGCTCTCCATCCAGGCTGTTCGTGCGGGTCTCTGCCTGCCCCGTCGCGGCCAGCGCAGCTCGCCACTCAGCAGCGCTTGTCGGTGGGAACTGCCGGCTGTCGCTTGCCATTGCCGATCTCCTCGGGGCCAGTTGTGATCAATGTGGTGGTCAGATCGGTCGTCGTCAGAACCGCGCTTCGCCAGATCAGACGTCTCGCGCGTTCGATCCTCCGGCGCCAGGGATAGGGGACGGGTGAGTCGCTGTCACCTGAAAAGTGTCGCCGGCTGACGATCCAGCTCATAGCGATCGCATAAGTCTCTTTTAGGGTAGTGCTTAGGTGCGTGCTGGTCGAATTTACGGACTGGTGCCCAAGTTGACCGCGCCCCCTGGGCAGACGGTACGCTAGCCAACTTCAAACAACGGGTGGAGCTTCGTGAAGGATTCCTGCTTGATCCTTGGGCCAAGCTGAACACGTTCGATACGTTGAACCCAACTGGCAACTACCCTCACTGTGAACATCCCCGACGCGGTCTATGGACGGAGTGCGCTGTTTCAGCCGGGTGCCCCGCAGCCTCCAGCGCCAGGCGCCATGAACTGTGGCCAAGACCCGACAATGGATACGCTCGATGACTGCGTGATCATCACCGGCCTGTCAGCAGTCGATCTCGCGAAAGCGTTGCTTCGCGTCTAGCTTCTCGGAACGGGAGGGTCGATTCTTCGATCGACCCTCCCGCTTCGTGTCCATATCTGAGAATCCCCGCAAGTCACGGAGCACTATCGTGTTCCTTCGCGCTTCGCGCATCCAAGCGCCCCGCTGCGTCCCGAGGTTCACGAACGGATCGGTAGTACGTTCCGAGAACCCTCGCCCTCCCTGCTGCATTTCCTCGCAACGACAGTCCCAATAAGTACCTACGCGCAGCGCGTGCGCGCACGTGTCGTCCAATCGCTGGGCGCTCCGCCGGTCGCACCTCGTGCGTATCCATCGTAATTTTGAGTACGGGGAACTGTCCCCAAATTCTGTGCCCGAAATGTGTCCGGGTCGCAACTGCCGCCCCCTTGGTTGCGCCCCAAATCTGTAGGAGCCACGCAATGGCCAAGCGTAAGCGTCGTCGTAAGCATCGCGACGACAAGACGGACGAAGCGAGCGGCGACGGCATCGGCAAGAAGAAGCCGAAGCTGAAGGTCGAAGCGCTCGAACAACGCATCATGCTTTCCGGTACCTGGATCGACATCGATACCAGCAACCCGCTCGGCGGCGCGACAACCGGCAACGACGAGTACACCGGCACCGGAGCCGATGAGACCGCCGATGGTCTCGCGGGCAACGACCATCTCTTTGGAGGTGCGGGTGACGATGATCTGTTCGGGAACAGTGGGGATGATCTACTCCGCGGGGGCGCGGGAGATGACACGCTCGATGGCGGTAGCGGCACGGACACAGTCGACTACAGCGATGCAACATCGGCCGTCACGGTAGACATTACCGATTCCAGCGCGCAGGCAACGGGTGGCGCGGGCACTGACACGATCACGAACGTCGAAGGCGTAGATGGTAGCTCCTACTCCGATACCTTCGAGTTCAGCAACCCGACGAACGGTGCCACGTACACCGTCGACGGTGGGTCCGGGGGCACGGACACGATCGATCTGACGTCGTACAACGTCTCAGACATCACGTTCTCCAGCGGCTCGATGACGATCGACATGGGGAGCGGACAGTCGTTCCAGGTCGACTACTCGAACATCGATACGATCGACTTCGCAGACGACTCCGCGACAGTTCTGAGCGGCAGCACGTCTGGTACCGCGTGGTCGGGTAGCGGGGTCTACATCGACGGGGCCGAGGCGTTCCAGCTTTCGACGAGCGGCACGGGCACCGTCGACTGGAGTTACAACGCCAGTACTGACACCCTGACGATCAGTGACGTCGACAGCACTAACACGAGCACCAACATGACGGTCACCGATCTCAGCGGTACCGATCTGACGATCGACTCGGTCACCTTCGACAGGGACTTTGGCCACTTCAGCACCAACGTCGACATCGGCACGGTCTCGTTTGCCTACAACGACGATGTGAACGAGATCACAGTGGGCAACGGTACCGGCACGATCACGCTGTTGGAGATTACCGGTAGCGGTGGCTACAGCGACGAGCTGACCGTCAACGGCAACGTCACGACTTTCCAGAACGACAGCAACAGCGACAACGATATCTTCGGCACCCTGACCTTCAATGGCGATGTCGGGACGTTCAACGTTGGCGATGATGTAGACGGCGCCACGATCACGATCACTGGTGATCTTGGCACGATGACAATTCCCGATGATCTCGAGTTCAGCTCGACGATCACAGTGGGCGGCGATGTCGGGACGATCTCGATCAGCAATACCTTCAACGCCAGTACCGTCACGATCGGTGGTGATCTCGACAACTTCACGGTGGGTAGCTCTACCTATGGTGGTTCGACGATGACCGCCGGGGCGGTCGTCGGAGCGCTGTATGTAGACGATGGCGATACCGTATGGTCCGAGACCTACACCGACCCAGTCGCGATCTCGATCGACGGCTCGACGACGATGGCCATCGGCGCCGGCGGGCAAACACTGACCGGCACCAGCGGCGTAGACACGCTGACCGGCGGCGCGATGGACGACACGATCGACGGACTCGCCGGCAACGACACGCTTACAGGCGGTCTCGGCGACGACACGATCGATGGCGGCGAAGGTGATGACACGATCGACGCGGCTGGTGGGGACTCGGTCGAGGACACGATCAATGGCCTGTCGCCACTCGGATACTGGCAGTTCAACGGTGATGCCACCGACGAGACGGGCACCAGTGACGGGACGCTCAAGAATGGTGCGTCCACCAACGGCACCGGCTACTTGTCTGGTGAAGATGCACTGTTGCTAGACGGATCGAACGACTTCGTCGAGATTGCCCACGACACGTCGTATGAAGTAGACGACGGCACGGTACAGCTGTGGTTCAACAGCGACAACGCCGGCAACCGGCAGGGGCTCTTCTCGAAGGACTCCAGCGGTTTCGATTCGGGCGGCCACATCGACATGTACATCGACAACGATCGCCTGAACCTGCGAATTCAGAGTGCTACGACTAGCTACACTTTGCAGAGCGCGGCGACGCTCAGTGACAACACCTGGCACCATGCCGCCGTGAGCTTCGGGGCCGACGGTGTGAAGATGTACCTCGACGGCATTCTTGTGGACACCGATGCCTACACAGGTGGCATCGGTTCGAACCAAGAGCCCATCACGTTCGGCGCGAGCCAGCAGTCGACTGGCGACCTGACGACCTCTGGAACCAGCTACTACTTCGATGGCGAAATGAGCCACGGCGCCCTCTTTGGCTCGCAGCTGTCGCACAATGACATTGCGACGATCTATGAAGCAGGCCTCGGGACAGCGACCGACGACGATACGATCGATGGTGGAGCTGGAACCGATACTGTCGACTACTCGGGTGCCGGGGCGGCCGTTACCGTCGACCTCGACGCCGGAACCGCCACGGGGGGTGGGGGCACGGACTCCTTGCTGAACGTCGAGGGCATCATCGGTTCGGCATTCGACGATACGCTCACCGGAGATAGTGGCGCCAACACGATCGATGGTGGCCTAGGCAACGACATCATTGATGCCGGTGCCGGCGACGACACGATCGTCGCAACAGGCGGCGTTTCCTATCCAGGGACCGTTTCTGAGCAGCTGACAACCCACTCCCCGGTGGCGCAATGGTCGTTCGACGAGACGTCGGGAACAACAGCCTCCGACAGCGCTGGGAGCTACGACGGTACCTACGTCAATACGCCGACTCTGGGGGTCGAGGGCGTCGAAGGCGGCAACACTGCTGCACAGTTCGATGGCAGCACCGAGTACGTTTCGGTTGGCCACGACAATGCGCTCAACATGAGCGACGGCACGATCCAGTTGTGGTTCAAAGCCGACACGCTCGATGGGTCTGGCAGTAACTACCTCTTCACAAAGAACGCTGGCGGTGCCAATGCTGGTGACGTTGCGATCTTCGTGCAGAACGGTGAGCTGAAGGCATGGATCGAGGACGGGTCGAGTACCTACAATCTCAACCCAGGAACGACTGTGACAACAGGCGAGTGGCACCACGTAAGCCTATCGTTTGGCTCCAATGGTGCCGAGCTCTACTACGACGGAGCTCTGGTCGACTCCGACGCGACGACCACTGGCATGACGGGCAACACTCACGACATCGCCATTGGTGCGCGCGATGACTACGGTAGCATCAGCGGCCACTTTGACGGGGCGATTGATCAGGTCGCAATGATTGCGACACAGTTATCTTCGTCTCAGATCTCTGATCTGTACGAAGGCGGAGCTGGCGACGACGACACCATCGATGGCGGCGCCGGGACGGATACCGTCGACTACTCCGCGGCGGTTTCTGCCGTTACCGTAGACCTGACTGCTGGCACTGTGTCTGGCGGGGGTGGCACCGACACGCTGTCGAACGTTGAAGGTGCCATTGGCTCCGACTACAACGATACCTTCGAGTTCAGTTCTCCGACTGACGGTGCCACATACACGGTCGATGGTGGGAGCGGTACGAACACCGTCGATCTCTCCAACTACGCAAGCAGTGCCGCGACGTTCTCTTCGGGAAGCGTTCTCGTCGACATGGGGAGTGGACAATCGTTCACGATCAACCTATCGAACATCGACTCGATCGTCTTCTCCGATGTCACCGACAACGGCGACCCGCAGCACACGACCCCAGCCGCCCAAACCACGAACGAAGACACTTCGCTGACGTTCTCTACAGGCAACAGCAACGCGCTTTCCGTTGTCGATTGGGGTGACGATACGCTGACTGTGACCGTGGCTGTCAATAGTGGCGACCTGACTCTGTCGCAAACGACCGGCCTAACGTTCACTGCTGGAGACGGCACATCTGACACGACGATGACGTTCTCGGGGACGCAGGCCAACATCAACGCGGCCCTGGAAGGCCTCGCTTTTGCGCCGACTGCGGACGCGAACGGTGCGGTGACCCTCACGCTCACCTCAGACGACGGTTCGTTGACGGATACGGACACGGTGGCGATCACCGTCAATGCAGTCAACGACGCGCCGCTGAACTCTGTGCCGGCCGCGCAGACGACGAACGAAGACACGACACTGACGTTCTCGACCGGGAACGGCAACTTGATCTCGATCAGCGATGTCGACGCTTCCGGCGACGATATGGAAGTTACCGTCGCTGTCACGAACGGTTTGTTGACGCTGGCGCAGACGACGGGGCTGACGTTCTCGACCGGCGACGGTACGTTGGACGCGACGATGACGTTCACCGGCTCGGCGACGGACATCAATGCCGCCCTCGACGGACTCGGTTACGCGCCGACTGGCGACTACAACGGTGCAGCGACGCTGACGATCACGACCGACGATCAAGGCAACAACGGCTCCGGCGGGGCGCTGACCGATACCGACACCGTCGGAATTACCGTCAGCGCGGTGAACGACGCGCCGCTCAACAGCGTGCCGGCTGCCCAGACGACGAACGAGGACACGACGCTGACGTTCTCGACCGGGAATGGCAACCTGATCTCGATCAGCGACGTCGATGCTTCTGGCGACGACATGGAAGTGACGGTCGCCGTCACGAATGGCCTGCTGACGCTGGCGCAGACGACGGGCCTGACGTTCTCGACAGGAGACGGTACGTCGGACGCAACGATGACGTTCACGGGTTCGGCGACCGACATCAACGCCGCCCTCGATGGACTCGGCTACGCGCCGACCGGGGACTACAACGGTGCGGCCACGCTGACGATCACGACCGACGACCAGGGCAATAACGGCTCCGGAGGGGCGCTCACCGATACCGACACGGTTGGGATTACCGTCAACGCGGTCAACGACGCGCCGCTCAACAGCGTGCCGGCTGCGCAGACGACGAATGAAGACACGACGCTGACGTTCTCGACCGGGAACGGCAACCTGATCTCGATCAGCGATGTCGACGCTTCCGGCGACGATATGGAAGTCACCGTGGCTGTCACGAACGGCCTGCTGACGTTGGCGCAGACGACCGGCCTGACGTTCTCCACAGGAGACGGCTCTGCGGACGCGACGATGACGTTCACGGGCTCGGCGACGGACATCAACGCCGCCCTCGATGGTTTGGGATATGCGACGACCGGGGACTACAGCGGCGCGGCGACGCTTACGATCACGACCGACGATCAGGGCAACAACGGCTCTGGCGGCGCGTTGACCGACACCGATACCGTTGGCATCACCGTCAACGCCGTGAACGACGCGCCGCTGAACTCTGTGCCCGCTGCCCAGACGACAAACGAAGACACGACCCTGACGTTCTCGACCGGGAACGGCAACTTGATCTCGATCAGTGATGTCGATGCTTCGGGCGACGACATGGAAGTCACGGTCGCCGTCACGAACGGCCTGTTGACGTTGGCGCAGACGACGGGTCTGACGTTCTCGACAGGAGACGGCACGTCCGACGCGACGATGACGTTCACGGGTTCGGCGACCGACATCAACGCCGCCCTCGATGGACTCGGCTACGCGCC
>JBCCHQ010000074.1:0-28558 GCA_039028735.1 Planctomycetota bacterium
ATTGCATCCTTGCTCAGCGAACTGCTGAAGGGAAGCGATGGTGGTGGGGGAGGAGAGATCGGGTTGGGGTTGCCACTCTGCGGGAACAGGTAGCCCAAGAGATAGACCATGTCCGGAAGGTTGAAGCTTCCGCTGTTGTCGCAATCGCCGCGCTGGAATGCATCGGTCAGTGCAATCGTCAGGCTGCCGCCGTTTTGCACAGGTATGATGGAATTCTGCGGAGTCGCGGTGGCGACGACGATCGTCTCGACGGGTGGACTCCCCAGCGTGTCGCAGAACGCTAGTGGCGTCGTGGTCCCCAGGGGACCGCTCAGCTGATAGGTCGCTACGTTCAATTCGTAGTCGGTACCGGCAGGGAGAGGAAACGATCCGAAGAAGTCGATCACGACGGCAACCGTGAAGCCGGTCGGCAACAGCGTGATCTGATTGAAGTCCGGCAAAGACCCACCGCTGACCGTCAAGGTCGTTACGCCGTCCACGACCGCGGAGACGCTCGTCAACAGCGGGTCGTGGCAAACCCCGAACGACCACCCCTGCAGCGAATCGGGGGGGCTACCTGCTGCGTCCGGGACGATGTCAGCGGTGACCCTCACGTCGATGCCTAGACCCGAGGGGCCCAGTCCATCGGAGACGTTGAGCACATAGTGTGGGTCGACTTGCGCATGCAACGAACTACTCAAAAGGCAGAGCGCGAGGAGCGAGGGGAATAGGTTCTTCATCGAGGTGCCTCCCGGCTGGTTCCTTGGACGCTGAGCGCCCTGGGATGGAGATGTCCACACGGATGTAGACGTGATCTGCACGACCTCATTCTCGATCTCAGGTCGTTCAGCGTCAAGGGTCTGCGCGTTCGCGGAGCTCTTTGGGTCGTAGCGTTCAAGAGGCTGCGACCGCATTCCTGCAGCGCGAGAGGGGGCTAGCGGGCGTCCTCACCGATTGTCGAGCGCCACGTGGCGACACCGTTTCGAATCTGGGCAAAGCCGCCCAGAGGTCGCATCTGCGGCGTGGGCGCGGACGCGCGGAGCCGCGTCGCCGGCAGGCTCACATCTCCAGACCACAGGAAGTAGTCCCCATCGGGGAGGGGTGGCAGCATCACCGGTGCGGTCGCGATGATCCCGATCGCAACCAATGCCCGCGTCTGTGACGGTGCCTTTGGTCCAGTCGAATCGAGGGGGAGCGCCAAGAACAGCGGCGCCCCTCGCTTGCCGAGGGCCGCCGTCGGCAGCGAAGTCGCCGCTGCCTGCGGGGCAATGCGAATGGAGATGTTACCGTACTCATTGCGGGATGAGTTCGCGTTCGTAGGGCGGAGTGCTACTTGGAGCCACTGCGATCCGGGCGGCATCAGTACGAGGTCGAGCGTGGTTGCATGTTCGAGCGCGAGAGTCCGCTCGCCAGCGAACACGTACCCTTGTCCGCGCGGACCAACAACGCCGTGACAGAACTCGGTGTCGGTCATGATGATGGCTGGCACCCAGGTAGTGATCGGAGTGCCTTCGCTGTCGGCAATCGCAAGCCCGAGATCGAGCACTTGCCCACGGTCGGTCGCGACCAGTTCCAGCTCTTCGTACTTGCCGTGCCTTGGTGTCACGACGAACGAGTCAGGCACCGTCGAATCTGCGATGGCAACACCATTGCCTGATAGCAACAGGTCGGGAGCGAACGCCGTGACGAAGATCTCGCTGCGATAGATATCGGTCGTCCCGTTGCTCGATAGTGGCTGCGCTGCCCACTGCGGTACGCCGCCGAAGCAGAACTCACCGTTCTCGTCTGTACGCGCACGTCCCAGCACGCTCTCCATGTCGTTGGACCATTTCTCGCCGAGGTGCAGCACGACGCCAGCCAGCGGTGACCCATCTGCTGCTACAACACGTCCGCAGACCTCACTCCCGACCTCGAGCGTGATCGGAGCGAGGGGTTGTTCGGGATCGATTTGGATCACTCGGTTGACGAGCTGGGGGTGATGGACAAGCAGGTACGAGGTCTCGTCCGACCCAGCGACGTAGTCTATGCCGAACCAGCCGGCTTCGTCTGGGCGGGTTCGACGCAACGGGACCAAGCGCGTCCGCGCCCGTTGATAGCGAGAACCGACGATCTCCGAGCGCAGAGACGGGATGTTGTTGCCGCGCGGTGATTGCGCACTCGATTGTGGGGTGGTCAAGAAGACGACGGCTGCATCGACACCGATGTCGCTGTTGGCCGACACCAGCAAGCGCCCCTCGAGATGCTGGGAAGCTGGCACCGGAATCTGCCAAACGCCAGTTCGAGGTGGCGTGCCGCTCGTCTTGAATGGTGGCAGATCGGGTGGGTAGACACTCATCACTACCGGCATGTTCTCTTCGAGGCTGCCCATGTCGAACGTGCCATCCAGGCCGCTGCGGACCACGCTGCCGCTGGTTCGAGTCCGAGTCGTGGTCACGATGATCGTGCAGTCGCGCAGCGGTGACCCATCTGCAGTGACGATACGTCCAGTCACCGGACGCCCTGGCTGAAGCATGATCTCGGTCGTCGATCGCAGCGCGGGCACGGCAACCGTTGCGTAGCCGGGAACAGACAGGTGCACTTCCGTGTCTTGCTGTCGGAACCAGAATGTCGCCTCACCGTGGCGATCGGTGGTGACATACTCAGCGTCGGGTTGTGGCTGCACTCTGCGGTTGGCGCGCAACTCTATCGTTACCCCTGCGGCGCCAGCACCGCTGGGATGCAGCACCCGTATCAAACCCGAGAACGTTGCTGCGAGTTCGATCACATAAGGCGTGTCGTCATCCAAAGTACGGAGGATCGAAGGCTCCCGGTACTCGACGAAGCCCGCCGCGACAACCCGTAACGCAGATCGCGCGAGATCCGCCCGCGGCACGAACACTCTTCCCGCGGAGTTGGTGGTCGCGCGCGCAACAGCGTCGACATTGCCCGTTACGAACAGCTCGATGGTTGCCTCGGCGACCGCGACGCCATCGGCGCCCACCACCAGAACGGGGTGCAGTGACGCAGTTGCCGGCGCCGCTACCACGGGTGCCGCCGCCTCGGGTGACGCGGCTTTGCCGCCGGCGACCGCGGCGCTCACTCCAGGACTGGTCGCAGTGGCGGTGCTCTGTGCTCTCTCGTCGTTGCCGTTTGCGATGCTGCTGGTCGTTTGGTCTCTGACCGCCGCGTCGGCGGGTGCAGTTTGCTGCGCAACTTCGACGCTGCGCGTAGCCGTCTCGCGAACAGAATCACCAGGGCCAGCGTCGTCGCCGGTCAGCGACAGCAGCAAGAAGACGACGCAGAGCGGCAGCACCAAGCGCCCGATACGTTTCGTTGTCGCCGCCATCGACGTCGTCGCCCGCGTAGCCGCACTTGCTGTAGAGCTCGCGTCGACAAGGTGCTTGAGCTCTGGGAGGAACACTAGCGCGAGGGCGCCGCGCCAGCCGCCGTCGCGGTCTCGCAGTCCTTCATCCAGGTCGGCGCGAAGCAGTTCGAGGCCGCGCGCTACCTGGGTTCGCACGGTTGACTCGGGGCGCTCGAGGTCGCGCGCGATATCAGTGTTGGCCAGTCCGACGTAGAAGCGCAGGTAGATCACGGCACGATACGGTTCGGGGAGCGCAACGACTGCGTTTGCAACACGCCCCTGCAGCTCGAGTCGCTCTACCAGAACGTCCGGGGGCACGATCGGCGGCGTCGGGGGGCGTTGCTCTTCGCGCACGCGGCGGCGCGCCTCGGTGCGGTTGTTCTTGCGCGCTAGATTCGACGCGACTTTCTTGAGCCAGGCGCGGAGCGCTTGCGGTTGGCGCGGCGGTTGCCGCAGCGCGGTGAGCCACACCTCCTGAACGACATCTTCGGCCTGATCGTTGTCGGCCAGAAGGCGCAGTGCGAGGTTGCGGACCCAGCTGCTATTGGCGAGTAGTTCGTTCAACTCTTCCGATGACACTCGGCGTTCCATGCAGCTCCTTTCGGTCACGCGTTCGGGCGGAGCCCTACGAAAAAGAAAGAGGCAGGCCCGATCGAGGCCTGCCTCTTGCGACTCGGATGACAACGGGCTCCAAGGTCGGGCTCTACACCGAGCTACGGGCAGCTGGAAGCGACACAGTCCAGCGCGTCCGTTGCGATCGTATCGACCAGGCACCCCTCGTCGACCGGGGGGGCCGTGCCGAACAGGCCACTGAGGAGGCGGACCGGATCGGCGATCGTGATCGAGCCGTCATCATTGACGTCAGCGCCATCGAGGCACTGCGGCGTCGAGCCGCTTGAGAACAGGAAACCGAGCAGCGACACGGCGTCGCTGATGTTGCACGACGCGTCGTTGTTGACATCGCCGCGCATGAAGCTGGGATCACCCACCGCGTCGATGGTGATCGTGGTCGTTACTGGCTGTGGGTTGTTGCCGACCATCAGCTGAAAAGTCACATCTGTTGTGCCGGGCTGAGTCGTCAAGACGTCGAGGTTGACGATGAAGTACTCAGCGCCGTACTGCGTGATGTCGTAGGGGACAAAAGGCAGCATGAAGATGTTGGCGAGGTTCGGGTAGATGATGATGTCGCAGTTGGGTGGCAGGCCGTTGTCGGCGATATGCTGCTGCAATCCGGCGCTGGGATCGATACTCGTGAAGGCCACGGTCGTGCCGTCACAGGACGCATCCGCGACGAAGAAGTTGACGGTGTTGTCGGTCGAGCTGACCGAGATTGGGATCGATACGGTGCCGCCGACAGTCGCGCTTACGTCAGCAGGTACTGACATCGTCACTACGCCGTTGCCTGGACCGCCGGGTGCGATGCCTTGGCCGAAAGCGGGTGCTACGACACAAATGAGGAGAGCGATCGATAGCGTTCGGGACATGATTCTCCTAACAGTTGGGAGCCCTGTCTGCTGCCGGCTGCGCAAGCGACAGCGATACCAGATACCATTCTACGAGCGCGCGGGTCGGGTTCACGCACTCCCCGGGGTGAAACACGCGGCAGCCCGATCCGCATTCTTGAAGATCCCGCCGCGTCGTTTTCGTCTCATGAGACTGCAACTTTCGTGGCAAACTTCTCGCTGGACTCGACTTGCGAAACTGTTCTGATGGCGGCGAATGCGCCTAGGAGCGGCGGAATAGCTGTGTCCCTTGGATCGAGCTGACTACCCCTGGAGGTCTCATGTATCGCACGTTGGAGGCGTCGTGCCTCGTCGAGACAGCACAAGCGTTGCACCTGCGGATCGTCGAGCGTTTCCCGAACGCGGGCCTTGGTGGGGTCGCCCGCGAGGTCGCCGAGGTCTCGCAAGAAGCGCGCGAACGCTGTCGCGAGATCCGGCGCACGAATGTTCCGCTGCGCATCGGCAGTATTCTGATCTCGGTCGCGGCAGTGTCGTTCATCGTCTTGCTGATCTATCGAGCGCGCTTCACCAGCGACATGTGGTTGATCGAGAACCTGCTCGAGGAGGTCGATGCGGCGTTGGGGAGCGTCGTGTTCCTGGGCGCCGCGATCATCTTCTTGGTCAGCACCGAAACGCGCCTGAAGCGACGCAAGTCGCTGGTGGCCGTCAATGAGCTGCGTGCGTTCGCCCACATCATTGACATGCACCAGTTGACGAAGGATCCAGAGCCGATCACCCGCTGCAAACCCACAGAGCACTCTCCCGAACGGACGATGACGCCGTTCGAGCTGGGGAGGTACTTCGACTATTGCAGTGAGTTGTTGTCGATCGTCGCCAAGGTGGGTGCGCTGTACGTGCAGGCGTTCCCGGACCCCGTGACGTTGAACGCCGTCGACGATCTCGAGAACCTGTGTACTGGCTTGTCCCGCAAGATCTGGCAGAAGGCGACGCTGATCGATCGACTGACCAAGAGCTCGGACTAGCCTGGCGGTCGAATTGATCGAAGCGATCGATCAGCGCCGGAGGGAACTACTCAGAGAGCTCTGAGCAGTCGCTACGCTTACTGTGGCAGCTCGGACACTCCGACGTCGCCGTCCTTCTCGACGACGACGTTGATCAGACTCCGAACCGTTGCGATCTCGGCGTCGTTGAGAACCCCGTCGTCTGCCAACGCGTCGAGATTGGTCAGCGCACCAAAGGCCCAGAACGACAGCTTCTCTTCCTTGGCGATCGTCGAGACCTGCTCCAGCTGAATCTTCAGGTCGGACGCATCGTCGGCTTCTTCGACGAGCGGTGCCAGCTTGGTCATGATCGGCGGGATCTGCTCCGCCCCCATCGTGCCGACGTTTGAGCTGAACCAGTAGAAACAACCGCCGATCCCGACGGCTCCCAGGATTCCGACCACGAGGCAGCCGATCAGCAGAATCTTGACGACAGAGCTGCCACTTTTCTGAGTCTCTTCATTCATCGTTAGCTCTTTTTCATCCCTAGTCGAGCCTTGATTGTCCCTTGCGAGGCCCCGGTGGCACCCGTACGAGACGCGACAGTGTAATGGTCGTTGCGGTAGGAAGGTAGGGCATTACGATGCTCTGCGGCCGAAATTGGCCGCTCACCAGGAAGGAATCACCCGATGTTCACGAAAGCCCAAGCGCTCGCGTCGATGCAGCACGAATGCCTCGTCATCCAGAATCTGGCCACCCATATGACCGACGCACATATGGACTACCGCCCAACCCCTGGGCAGCGCTCGCTGCTGGAGCTGATTCAATACCTTTCCGTCGCGGCGCACATCGTTGCCCGCAACATCGTCACAGGCAACTGGGATCACGCTGCTGAGTACAGCGAGAGATCCAAGAGCGTGACCCGCGAGAACTTCAGTGCCGCGATGGACGAACAACAAAAGGCCGTCGAGGAGTGCCTTGCAGACTTCGACGGGGCTGCTTTGGCGAAGCACGAAACCAGCATGCCATGGGGGACTCCCTGTACCGGAGGAGAAGCCTTGGTCAACATGTGCCTCAAGACGCTCGTCGCCTATCGTATGCAGCTGTTTCTGTATCTGAAATCCAACGGAGTCGAGATCGGCACGATGGAGTGCTGGGCAGGGATGTCGCTGCCACCGAGCTAAGTCTCGTGCATCGCCCGGCGGGCGGGCACGAGCAACCGCGAAGCTAGTCGAGCAAAGAAGGAGTGTGTCGCATGAATCGCGCTCTCTGTAGCGTTTCGATGGCCGTCGTCCTGCTGTCGTCGGGCGCGTTGGATGCCTACGACAAGCTCTCGCCGTTCTCGATGGTGCGGTGGAATGGTGCGGTGCCAGAAGTCGAGGTAGGCGGACGGTGGTGGGGTCTCGAAGCGATCGACGAGGCGGCCACGAGCGACATCTTGAAGTTTTGCAAGAGCCGCTACGGCAAGCGTTGGGACAAGCGGTTCTGCGAGGATCTCGTCGAGGTGCTCAGTGAGATGGGGAACGTGCCGGGCGCGACTGTGGCTCTGCGACTGCGCGATCTTCAAACCGGTGAGATTGCGACCCACAAACAGGTCAAGTTGACGCGTGCGAATCGCGAAGCGATCCTGGCCGCGCGCCCGCGATCCAGGGCGGGTCGCGCCGCATCGCCGACGTCATCTGCGCCGGTGCATCGTGTCGAACGCAAGCACGCCAAGCGCGCGCACCGCAAGTTTGCGTACCTGGGAGATCGCTACTGGAACGCTGGTGTCGGCGGGGCATGGATCAGCGCTGCTGCGGCGGCACAAGATCTCGACCAACTCGAGTGGCACCTCACGCACGAATACTCCTATCGCGACTTGACCAAGGTGGACTTCAAGCGAGCTTTGGATGCCGTGCGAGCGCAGCTCGCAGACGGCATCACCTATAACGATTTCGTGATCCAACTGCGCAAACTCCTGGCACTCTTTGGCGACGGTCACACTCGTGCTCGCGGCGTGCGACAGGCGCTACCCAGAGGGTTCTTGCCAGCGCGAGTTGCCGATATCGACGGGCGCCTGGTAGCGCTGAAACCGGATGGCTCCGCGCTGTTGGATCCCGACTATCCATACTTGCGCGCTCTCGATGGCGTCGCAGTCGAAACCTGGTTGCGTGTTGCTGCGCGGTTGGCGCCGCAAGGTTCGTCGCAGATGGTGCGGTTCGAGAGCGTCGACTTCTTGCCGTGGACCAACTACTTGCGTCGCGATCTCGAACTGCCACCTAGCGAGGCAGTGTCGATCACACTGGAGTCCACGAGCGGCAAGGAAGCGAAAGAGCACAAGCTGCCCTTGGCAACGCGACCTCACTTCTTTCGCCAACGCCTCACGGAGCCGCCGCAAGTGATGCCGGGAGAGATTGGCTACCTGCCGATCCCCAGTATGTCGCTGCGCTCCCCGCAGGTCGATGCGGTGGTGGCCAAGCTGCGGCAGTTCAAGAACACGAAGGGGTTGATCATCGATGTTCGAGGCAACGACGGTGGCAACCGGGAGGCGTTGGACCGGCTGTTCCCGCTGTTCATGGCCGCAAACGAGGCCCCGGAAGTCTTGAACGTCGCGCGCTACCGGATGCGCCCCGCAGTACAGGCGGCGCCGCGCCCAGCGGACGGCTATCTCCGCAGTCGAATGCTGTTTCCGTTGCGTGCAGCGCGCTGGACCAAGACGCAGCGCGCTGTGCTCGAGAAGTTTCGCAAGAAGTTCCGGCCGCGGTGGAAAGTCGACGACGACGAGTTTAGCGATTGGCATTACATGGTCGCGACGCCCGCGGGGAAGTGGCACTACGACAAGCCAGTGATCGTGCTGATGGACTCGACCTGTTTCAGCGCCACTGACATTTTCCTGGGCGCATTCGAGGGGCGTTCCGGTGTTACGCTGATGGGGACTGCGTCTTCCGGCGGTAGCGGTCGCAGCCGCAAGACGACTCTTGCCAACTCGCAAGTGCAAGTGCGTCTTTCATCCATGGTGTCGTATCGTCGTAACGGCAAGCTCTACGATGGCGTGGGCATCGTGCCGGACGTCGTGATCCATCCGACGGTTGCGGACTTGCTCGGCGAGTCCGATTCGATCTTGGAGGCCGCTCGCAGCCGTTTGATCGCTGCGCAGAAGACAGCAGAGAGTCCGAAGAAGACTCCGGAGAAGAGCAAGGACTAACTGTCGTCGAGTGAGGTGGCTGCCTCGACGAGGCCGAGGTACAGGTGGTAGCCGCTCGTGCCAGGCAGCTCCGGTCGCAGCGATCGGCCGGCAGCGTCGAGGTGCTCGTGCCAACGGCCGTCGGCGAGCAGGTAGCGATTGCAGAACAGCTGTGCGGCTTGTGCGAGCCGCGCTCGCAGATCCGCGCGACCGTGGCGCTCCAGCTGCGTAGCCAGAGCCTTCAAGTATTCGGTGTGCGGCCAAACTCGTCGCGTCGTGCGCAGGATTGCACCGTCACGTGCGACTTCATCGTACACACCACCGTCGTTGCGATCGACGCCGTGGCGGCAGCCCCACGCAAACAACTGATCCGCGCGTTCCAACAGCGTCGCGTTCGCGGCGCCACCCGCATTTCTGCGGGCGGCCCAGTCGAGCAGCCAGGCCCACTCGAAATGGTGTCCTGGCTCGACGATGTGTCCGTTCTCGGCCGCGGGGCTCCAGTCGTCGTTGAAGAATTCGCCCAGCGTGTTCGTGGCCGTCTCGACGAATGGCAGCTGCAGCAGGGATCGGATCTCCCCTCGAACGTCTTGGTCGCCGTTGCAATCGGTGTATGCCAAGTACGCCTCGAGAAGGTGCATGTGTGGGTTCTGCCGCCGCTGCCCGGCGATCGGCTGCCAGTCGCGCGTCGCCCGATCGACGAATCCACCATGTTGCGGCGCGCGTAGTCGTTGGTGGATGACATCGAGCGTGCGGTTCACGAGGTTGAGCGCAGCCGGGTCACTGCTGGCTCGATAGTAGTACGAGAGGGCGAAGACGACAAAAGCGTGGCCGTACAGATCTTTGTCGGGATTCGTGACAGTACCGGCGGCGTCGGTTTGAAAGAACCAACCGCCGTCTTCGCTGTCCCAGTAGTTGCTGGCGAGAAACTCGAAGCCTGAGCGCGCAGTAGCCGCCAGCGGCGGACCGTTCCCGAACGCAGCCGCGTGGCTGTGCACGAACAGCTGTCGGCATTGCGTCAGAAGTCGTTTGTGCCCTGGTGCCAGTGGCTGGCCGTGCAGGTCTAGCTTCTCGTGAAAGCCGCCTTGTGCGCCGTCCGCGAACGCGTTGCGCTGGAAATCCAGGAATGGTCCGCTCAAGTAGTTGCGCAAACGAACACTCAGTGCCCGTGGGTCGTGCTGTGCCATGGACGGATTCTGCCAGTGCCATCTGCACGCTGCAACGGAGTTTGCCTGAGCGCAGTTGCTCTGAGCACAAGGTTGTCTGCGCGCGGGAGTTGTCTGCGCAATGGAGGATCGGTTAGGCTACGGAGATCTACCGGCTGGGCGGCCGGCACAATACAAGGAGTATCGACATGGTTCAGGCAGCGCCGCTGGAGCTCCCGCACTGGGACCTCACGAACATCTATAGTGGTCTCGAGTCCAGTGACTACGAGTCCGACATCCAACGCCTCGAGCAGATGCTCAACGAAGTACGGTCCTACTACGATCAGAACGGAATCCGCCATCTCGATGCCGCGCCGGCCGCGACTGCGGATCTAGCCGCGACGCTCGCCACCGTGATCGAGCTCGAGAACAAACTCAAGCTGCTGGCGAACAACCTCGACAACTACGTCTACTGTCACTACGCGACCGATAGTCGCGATCCGATCGCTTCTCGCGAGTACTCTCGCAACGACAAGCTACAGGCAGATCGGACGAAACTCGTCCAGCGCCGCCGAGCCTGGATCGGTTCTCTGGAGCCAGTGTTGGAGCAGCTCTTTACCCAACGTGAGGAGCTCGAGCCCTATCGGTTCTTCTGCCAGCAGTGCGTGCGATCCAGTCGCTATATGATGACAGAGGAACTCGAAGAGCTGGCAGCAGAGCTGGCCCTCGACGGCGCGCAAGCGTTCTCGAAGCTCCAGAGTACGCTGGCCAGCCAGCTACGCGTGTCGCTGCAACACAACGGCACCGCCCAGGAGCTACCGATCTCTGTGGTCCGCAACCTGTGTACCGACGCCGATCCTGCTGTACGCGAGAGTGCATACCGTGCCGAGCTTGTCGGCTGGGAGTCGATCGCTCCAGCGGTCGCTGCTTCGTTGAACGCGATCAAAGGAAGCTCGCTGACGCTGGCTCGTCGCCGCGGACGTGACAGCGTGGTCGCGGCAGCAGCAGAGGCCAACCGCATCGACATGAAGACGCTCGACGCGTTGATGGAGTCGATCCGTGAGAGTTATCCTGTCTTTCGTCGGTACTTGAAGAGCAAGGCCAAGCGCATCGGCAAAGAGACCATGGCCTGGTGGGATCTCTTTGCACCGGTGGGTGCGAGCGACATGCACTTCACTTGGGATCAGGCTCGCGAGTTTCTCGCAGACAAATTCGGTGAGTTCAGCGACGAGTTGCGCGACTTCGCTTGCCACGCGATTGACCGAGGGTGGATCGATGCCGAACCCCGCGAAGGCAAGAATGGTGGCGGTTTCTGCATCAACATTCCCGGGACAGAAGAGAGCAGAGTCCTCGTCAACTTCGATGGCGGCTTGGATCAGCTGTTCACGCTCGCACACGAGCTCGGCCATGCGTACCACAATCACTGCCAGGTCGGTCTCGACATCGTGCGTAAGGGCTCGCCCTCGACGCTGGCCGAGACAGCGAGCATCTTCTGCGAGACACTCGTTTGCGAGGCAACGCTGGCAAATGCGTCCGCCGAAACGCAACTGTCGATTCTGGAGTCGCAGGTCAGCGGTGCCACGCAGGTCTGCCTCGACATCAGCTCGCGCTACTTGTTCGAGAACGCGCTGTTCGAGAAGCGCGCCGAGTCGACGCTCAGCGCCGATGAACTGTGCGCCGTGATGCAGTGGTCGCAGTCGCAGACCTACGCCGACGCGATCGACCCGAAGACGTATCACCCATACATGTGGGTCTGGAAGCCGCACTACTATTCGGCGAGCTCGAATTTCTACAACTTCCCGTACGCGTTCGGTCACCTGTTTGGTCTGGGGCTGTATGCGCTGTACCGCGAAGAAGGGGAGTCGTTCATCCCGCGCTACAAAGAGCTACTGCGGAGTACGGAGACGGACTATGCCGCACCACTAGCCGCTCGCTTTGGCATCGACATCACGACGCCTGATTTCTGGCGCAAGAGTTTGCAGATGATCGAAGAGCAGGTGTCGCGCTACGAGGCGCTCGAGTAGGGGGTCGCGCGAGTGCAGTCGTGCACGGCGCGTTGACGTTGGCTAAGCCAAGTCCGAGTCGGTCTTGGGCCCAGCTTCGTTGCTGGCGTCATTTTCTTCGACGAGCAGTTCGGGAGGGATCGGCTTTCGTCCCTGGGCGCCGCTATCGTACTCGTGGTAGTGCGTCACCGCGTCCTCGTCCCCGCGCCACGACAACAGGACGTTCTTGCCATCGATGACCGCCGGGAAGTCGACCATTCCCAGTTCGTAGCTCCAGTCCTTGTAGTAGCAGCCCAGCGCCTCGAGCTCCTCGATGAACTCTTGGATCTCCTCCTGCAGGTGTCCCATCGCGTCGAGCACCGCCGCGTCCTCTTCTTGGGTTGCGAGGTCACGCAGTTGCCGGCCGCGGTCGAGGAGATCGGCGACAATCCGCCGTACGAGTGGCAACGTGCGGCCAGCCTGGGCCGGCGTGAATCGACGTGGCTTCATGAGGTGGCCCTGCGCGTGCTGTGCATAGCCCCACCCTAGCTAGTGGCGCTCGAATATTCACCCAGATTTGTGCAACGAGCCGCACCAAGCCACGTCCTGAGCGCGGCTGTCCCTTTGCGCGCCGGGGGGCGACTGCTACAATCCCCGGCTTCGCAAACAGGGGAGTAGGGCTCGTCTTACGAGTGGTCGCGCAAGTTGCGCGTTGGTGGAGAGTGTTTTTCCGAGAGTTGTCGAGGGAGTCATGGCGTACCGACCGGCGGACATCGAACCGAAGTGGCAGAAGTACTGGGCAGATCACGAGACGTTTCGCACGAACAGCGATGCCGACCTTCCCAAGTACTACGTGCTCGACATGTTCCCGTACCCGTCAGGCTCGGGTCTCCACGTGGGCCACGTAGAGGGCTACACCGCCAGTGACCTGGTGGCTCGCTTCAAGCGGATGCAGGGGTACAACGTGCTGCATCCGATGGGGTGGGATGCGTTCGGTCTCCCTGCCGAACAGTACGCGATCGAGACCGGCACCCATCCGGAGGACTCGACCAATCAAAACGCGGACAACTTTCGAACGCAGCTCCAGCTGCTGGGGTTCAGCTATGACTGGGAGCGTGAGATCAGCACGGCTGACCCGTCCTTCTACAAGTGGACCCAGTGGATCTTCCTGCGGCTATTGGAGAAGGGGCTGGCCTATCAGTCAGAAGCCACCGTCAACTGGTGTCCGGAACTGGGCACGGTCCTCGCGAACGATGAGGTGATTGACGGCAAGAGCGAGCGTGGCGGCTATGAAGTCGTGCGCAAGCCGATGAAGCAGTGGATGCTGCGGATCACCGAGTACGCCGATCGCCTGCTGGACGGTCTCGAAACCGTCGATCTGCCAGAATCGATCAAGGCGATGCAGCGCGACCGGATTGGGCGCTCTCAAGGTGCCGATGCATTCTTCGACATCGTCGGCAGTAGCGAACGCCTGGAGATCTTCACGACGCGCCCTGACACGATGTTTGGCGCGACCTTTTGCGTCCTGGCGCCAGAGCATCCACTGGTCGATGGACTGACGACGGCCGAGAACCGCGAAGCTGTGGTCGCGTACCAGAAGGCCGCTGCGGCCAAGTCGGAGATCGCCCGTTCCGGCACCGACGCCGGCAAGAGTGGCGTCTTCACGGGCGCCCACGCGGTGAACCCGATGACCGGCGCCAACGTGCCGATCTGGGTCAGTGACTATGTGCTGATGGGCTACGGTACCGGTGCCATCATGTGTGTGCCTGGTCACGACCAGCGTGACTGGGAGTTCGCAACGAAGTTCGAACTGCCCATCGTCGAAGTGATCTCTGGCGGTGACATTCAACAATCCGCCTGGAGCGGCGAAGGAACCATGGTCAACTCTGGGTTCCTCGATGGGATGCCCAGTACCGACGCGATTCCGGCAACGATCGAGTGGCTGGAGCAGAAGGGTGTCGGCAAGGGGGTCGTGCGTTACAAGATGCGCGATTGGATCTTTGCGCGTCAGCGCTACTGGGGCGAGCCGGTGCCGGTCGTCATCGATGAAGAGGGAGTTGCCCATGGGCTCCCGACGTCGGCGCTGCCGGTCGAGCTGCCGAAGATCGAGGACTTCAAGCCGACCGGGTCTGGCCGATCTCCTCTGGAACGCGCCGAGGAGTGGGGCAAGGCGACCGTGCCCGGCACTGATCGCCCCGCGTCTCGCGAGATCGACACGATGCCGGGTTCGGCGGGCAGCTCATGGTACTTCCTGCGCTACATCGATCCCAAGAACGACACAGAGCTGTGCGACTTCGAGCTGGCGAAGCAGTGGATGCCGGTGGATCTGTACGTGGGCGGTGCCGAGCACGCTGTCGGTCACCTGATCTACAGTCGCTTCTGGACGAAGTTCCTGTACGACCTGGGGCTGTGCCCGGTCGAGGAGCCTTACAAAAAGCTCGTCAATCAGGGGATGATCCTCGGCGAAGACAATCGCAAGATGTCGAAGCGCTACGGCAACGTCGTCAACCCGACCGATGTCGTCAACCAGTACGGTGCCGACGCGCTGCGCGTCTACGAGATGTTCATGGGACCGATCGAGGTCGAGAAGCCTTGGTCTGCAGGTGGTCTCGAGGGCGCCTGGCGCTTCCTGAACCGCGTGTGGCGGCTGTTTTTCGACGAAGAAGATCAGCTGCACGCATCGATCCAGAGTGTCGACCCCTCTGACGACGTGCTGCGAATCCTGCACAAGACGATCGACAAAGTGCTGAACGACACCGAGAGCCTGCGCTTCAACACGGCGATCTCGCAGATGATGGTGTTCGTCAACGAGATGACGCAGCAGCAGGTGCGGCCCCGCCATGCGATGGAGCAGTTCGTGCTGCTGCTGGCGCCGTACGCGCCGCACCTGGCCGAAGAGCTGTGGGCGCAGCTGGGACATAGCACTACGCTCGCGCGGGAACCGTTCCCACAGGCTGATCCGCAGTGGCTCGTAGACGAGACCATCGAGATTCCGGTGCAGATCAACGGCAAGGTCCGAGACCGCGTCAACGTCGACCCGGAGATCAGCGAGGCCGACATCCGCGCCCTGGCGGAGAGTAGCGAAAAAGTGCAGTCGTTCATCGGCGACAAGAGCATCGTCAAGTTCATCTACGTGCCGCAACGCATGGTGACGCTGGTGGTGAAGTAGGCCGATGGCGAAGCAACGCATCGCTTCCGCCGTCGCCATCACGCGCGGCGCGGGCGCACAGATTCAGGTCTACTTGGTCGAGCGTGCGCCAGAACTGCGCTTCTTCGGCGGCTACTGGGCGCTGCCCGGAGGTGTTGTCGAGGCCGACGATGGGGCGCCTGATCTTGATGAGACGTTAGTCGCCTGCGCGGTCCGGGAACTCCAAGAAGAGATCGTTGTCGACCTGCCGCCGCCGTCACTGCGCAAAGTATGCGACATCACGACACCTCCTTTTGCCCCGGTTCGGTATGCGACCCGCTTCCTGCACGCCGAGCTGCCGGCGGGCCAGGAGCCGCAACCACAGCCTGGAGAACTAGTCGGCGGGCGCTTCTGGGATCCAAGCGAGGCTCTTGCCGCCTGGCGCCGCGGCGAGATGCGGATCGTCCCCCCGGTGTTACTGCTGCTCGAGCTGCTACAGGAGTCATCGTCGATCGATGAGTTTCTGCAGGCCGCCGACGCGGAGGGACGCGCCCTGGCTGCTGGCAAGCTGCATCCCGTGCGTTTCTCGCCGGGTATCTTCCTGGCGCCTCTGACGACGCGAACGAAGCCGCCCGCGACGACGACGAACACGTTTCTCGTCGGCGAAGAGCGCGTCTACATCGTCGACCCGGCACCTGTTGAGGCAGCGGAGCAACAGCGCCTGTTCGACAAGATCGATCAGGTGCGGGCTGCTGGGGCGGAGCTCGCCGGCATCATCTTGACCCACCACCACCCCGATCACATCGGAGCGGTAGTCGCGGTTGCCGATCGCTATGAGTTGCCGGTGCTCGCCCATGACGAGACGTTCGCACGCTTGCCGTTCGAAGTCCCGACGAAGCAACGCTTGGCCGACGGGGATCGTTTGGAGCTTGGCGCCGCGCCTGACGAAAGCCCCGGCTGGCAGCTGGAGGTCTACCATACACCTGGCCATGCCCCGGGGCATCTTGCGCTGCGCGACAGCCGCTACAACACGCTCATTGCTGGCGACCTTTGCTCGACGATTTCGAGCATACTGATCGAGCCTGGGGACGGGCACCTTGCGACCTACCTTGCCAGTCTGCAGCGCCTTCTCGACTTGCCCCTCGACACGATTTACCCCAGTCATGGTCCTGCCCATCGCGATGCCGGCATGGTGCTGCGAAAGACGATCCAACATCGCCACGCGCGCGAGCAGAAGCTGATCGACGCGTTGAAGCAGGGACACTCGACAACGGCTGACCTCGTCCCAGTGGTCTACGACGACACAGATCCAGCGCTGCACGCGATGGCGGGCCGATCGCTCGCAGCGGGACTGGCGAAGCTGGTCGAAGAGGGGCGAGTCGCGGCCGACGCGGACGGTTGGCACTGGCGCTAGGCGCCCGGCTGGCTGTTTGGATCGGCTCAGTAGCTCCTAGAACTCGTGGTAGCGGATCGCGTAGTAGATCACGTAGAACCACGAGCACAGGCCGTGAACGATGGCCCACAGCAGCGACTGATTCATACTCCAAGAAATCGCGATCGCCAGGGCGCTGCCGAAGCCTATGCCAGCGGTCGCGGCACCACTACCGCCGCTGCCCTTTTTCTTCTTCTTGTTCCCCATCGGTTGCTCCCGAAGCTGGTCATGGACATGCCGAGAAAGCTGCGCAGTTGAGTGCGTCTGGGGTCGCGTCTGCACCGCAGCTACTAAACGGCGCCGCAGGAGCGGCGCCCGATCCAAACTGATACGCGAGCTGAAACACCGGATCGGCGACATCGACGACGCCATCGTCATTGGCGTCGAGCGCGTCGAGGCAGAGGTTGTTGGCGCCTGAGAAGAGATAGGCCAGTTCGGCGATCGGATCCGAGATGTCCACGGTGCCGTCGCTGTTGGCATCGCCTCGAACGAAATCACCCGAGCTGCCGCCCGGAGTGAAGGCGCCCGAAACGATCAACAAGTTGCCGCTGTCGATCGCGTTCGGGCCGACGCCGTTTCCTTTCATCTCATTGGCAACCATGTCATCGCGCCCATCCCCATCGACGTCGGCGACGGCAGCGCTGTAGCACAGGGTGTCTCCCGAGTCGCTCCCAGAACCTCCCAGCACTCCTTGCAGCTGGAAGATCGAAATGCCGGGCGGCGCGGCGCCTGGGGCGGTGTCGACGACGGCGGGCCAAGGTGTGCTTTGCCCCAAGAAGACTGTGATGCTTCCGGCCTTCGAACGCCCCAGTGGATTGTCGCCAGGGTTGCCGATCATCAAGTCATCGAACCCGTCGTTGTTGAAGTCGCCGTGTCCGACAGTGTCTGAGCCAATGGCGCCGTTGGTCGGACCCAACACTTTAGTCATCTGCACACCCGGAGGTGGCGCATCGATGTTGAAGCTCAGTCCTTTGAGCGTCGCGGCGTTGTAGAACACGTAACCGACGCCCGAAGTCGGACGCATTCCACCGGTACCGTCGCCAACGAGGTCGCCGACGAATAGCTCGGCGTTGCCATCGCCGCTGTAGTCGCGTCCACCGAGGATTTCCTCGCCGAACGAAAAGTTCTCGACACCGCCGAAGATTGTCGTGACGTTTGTGGCTGGCAAGGTCTGGAGGTCCAGCACGAGACCCGCAGGCCACACTCCAGCAGGGAAGGCGTCCCCCCAAACGATGTGCAGCCGTCCCGATGGCGCGCCGCCCGATCCTTGCGCTGCGATGAATGGCCCCACCGAAGCACCAGCGCGGTTGATCGTCGCCGCAGCCATGACTTCTGCCTTGTTGTCACCGTCGAGGTCTCCGACCTGGCAGGTGCCGCCGAAGTGGCAGTCACCCACGCCAGTGGGCGGCGTGATCTTCGCGATATCCCCGACCAGCACGGTCGTCCCGAAGTTCACCAAGTCGACTGTTGTGTTGCTCGCGAGATGCGGGCCACCGCGCACGACATAGACCGCACCGTTGTAGTCGAGGAAGGGGCCTTCTTGGTCAGCACCTACGACAATGTCAGCGATGCCATCGCCAGTGACATCATCGGTCCGGACCCAGATTCCGAGACGACCCAGCACTTCGCCGCCAATGATTGTGAACAACGTCACGGTCGGCGGCGGCGCGGCCAAGTCGATGGGGGTCAAGCTCATCGCCAGCGTCCGCAGCGCGGGGCTGCCAACGAGGATCGTCAGCGCTCCTGCCCCGGCCCGGCCGGTCAGACTCAGATTCTGGCGGCAGATCAACAGGTCACCGATGCCATCACCTGTCACGTCGTCGCACCAGATCTCGCTGCCAGCCATTTCGCGTTCGCCAGCCGCTGCAGCGCCATAGATCCTCAGGACTCGCGGGCTGGGTGTGGCCAAGTCGATGCCCTCACCGATCGTGCCGTTCCCGAAAATCAAGTGCACCGTACCTGCTTGGTTTCGTCCCAGTGGACTCATGCGGAAGTGGCCTACTGCGGAATCGATGAAACCGTCGTTGTCAGCGTCGAATCCTGTAGCGACCGGCACCCCGAGCACCCCCAGGTCGAAGCTTCCACCGTTGTCGTTGTCGGGACCCGAGACCCGTGTCAGGGGATCGGTGCCTGGTGCAAGCGTTGCCAAGTCCAGTGTTGTCGTCTGGGCAGCGGCGACTGAGGCGCAGAAAACGATGAAGAAGGAGGCCAGGGTCGACAGCGACCGCACGGTGGGGCGAATGTTCACGAGGGGCTCCTGACGGTAGATCGATGACTACGATGGTGGAGATAGAAGCGGTGATCCATGAAACATAGGGGCTGTATCCACGGCGGTCAAACGCGTGCTCGAGAAAACCGCTGTGAGCGCACCATCGCGCTACTCAGATTTGGGGGTCCGCGTCAGGCGGCCCTTCTTCTTGCGCTCCTGGCGGGTGCCAAACAGCATCTTCTGCTCGAGGTGACGACGCAGCTGAGCGTAGAGATCCTGCAAGAAGCGCCGGGTCTGGATGCCGCGAACCGACTCGGTACGGGCCATCTTCTTCAGGATGACATCGCGCACCTTCATCAGCGTTTCGATCTTGGTGTCTTTCGTCCGCAGCAGGCCCTCGAGTCGCTGCAGTTCGAAGATTCCGTAGAGCTCTAGCTCTTCTGTCGTGAACGTGTAGCGAAATGCTGGCGCCCCTGCCTTGCTATCGGACTGTGAGCGCTTCGACGTCGTCAAGTCCCGCAACAGCGTCGACCGTGGTGCCTGGACGACGATCGTGTTCGCCATGAAATCGCCGATGCGTTGGCGGCGCTTGTTCATCAGAGGCAAGAACAGCAACACAGCGAACCAGCCGAGGCAGAGGAGAACCGCCCAGAATGGAAATGTTGGGAAGAAAGCGAACGGGTAGCGGAGTACAAGGACGGGCAAGATTGTCTCGAAGAAGCGCGTGAGGTTGCGCGTGAAGATCGCGCTGTTGCTCAACGTGCGACCGGCCAGATCGATCGTGCGAATGCCGATGATTCGCTTGCCGGGAGAGCGGCCGTGGCCACGGATCTCGAACACAATGAAGTACAGCGGAAACAGCAGCCACAGTGAGTTCGCGAGGGCTCCCGCGATCGCCTCTTGACCACCCCAGATGGTGAAGAGCGTCAGCACGATCAGCGGAATCGCAACACCGAAGCCAAAGAACAAGCAGTCGAGAATGAACGCACCGATGCGATCGCCGGCCGAAGCCGGACGAAAGTGTAGCGGCACGCCTTCTGGGCTCGTGATGCGAAGAGTGGCTGATCCACTAGCCATGTTGCCCTCCAGCCACGGTTGTCACAGGGCGGCGCCCCGCAAGGCTGAGGTAGAGGATCCAGAAGATCAGGCTGGCTGCTGCGACGACGTATCGCACGGTGATGTTGTTGACGAGTTGGCGAAAGTAGCCCTCGATCAACGCCGCGTAGACCAGCATGAGGCCAGCTGCGACGGCGAAGATGGATGCCTCGCGGCCGATGCGCCCAAGATTCTGTAGGCGCGAGTGCTTGCCGGGAAACACCAGGCTCTGCCCCAGCGCCAGACCCGCGCCGCCGCAGACGATGACGGCGAAGATCTCGGTAATGCCGTGCGGCAGCAGCCACCCCCAGAGATCCACGCTGAGACCGAGACTGTAGTGGATGCCAGCGAAGCCGCCGAGCATCAGGCCCGTCGAAAACAACAAGTAGAAGACCGGCACGGCAGGAATGATGCCCACGACGAAGCACAAGATCGCGACGCGGAAGTTGTTCGTGAACAAGTAACCGGCGAACCCCGACAGGGCACTGATACCGTTCTCTTCGACCTCGTCTGGGTCTGTGTAGAGAAAGCTGAGTAGCTCCTCGCGGCTCGCTTCGGGGTCGCGACCACCGGCCAGTTCGGCATTGACGAAGGCGTAGTAGTACTCGGGCTTTTGCACGGTGAGTACAGTGCCAACAATCGTCCCCAGGGCGACAAAGGCCGTAGCCACCGCCATGTGGCCCCAGTAGCGTCGAAATGCCTGCGGGAAACCCTCGAACACGAACTGCATGACCGTGGCCCGCAGCGTCTGTTTGTTGGCGTAGACTTGGAAGTAGGCGCGATTGACGAGTGCTTCCAGGTAGTTCGTGACGTTCTTGTCGAGTGAGATCGCGCGCGCCACGCTGAGGCTCGACAGCGCGGCGCGGTACAGCTGCGGCAGCGCCGTGAGCTCCTTGGCAGTGAGTCGCCGGGGACCGACGCGTTCGACCTTCTTGAGCAGCTCCTCGAGCTCCCGCCAGCTCGCTTCGCGCTCCTGGCGAAACTGTGCGCTCTTTAGTTCGATCGTCATCCGATCATCTCCCTCTGGCGGATTTGCAGGTAGCGGTTCAGCAACTCTGTGGAGACTTGTTCGGGCGTCGTGTCGGCGCATTGAATGCCCAGGCGCTTGAGTCTCTGCAGCACCCGCTCGCGGTCGCGAATCTGATCGCCGGCGAGCACCGACAGGTTCAGATCGGTTTGATCTGCAGGCTTGCGAGCAGCCACTTCTTCGAGCAGCGGGTCGCGGAGACTGACGAACAAGATCAAATGCCGCGACGCCAGCCGACGCAGGTTGTCGAGCATCAACTCAGCTGTGATCGTGTCGACGAAATCCGTCATCAAGATGACCAGCGACCGCCTCCGGAGACGGGCGGACAGATTGGTCAGGCCCAGCGTGAAGTTGGTCTCTTCGTGAGAGTAGTCGAGCTGCGCAGTTTGTTGGCTGAGCCGTCGTATGGTCGCGGCCCCGCCGAGCGGTTCGGCATAGACGCCGGGACGCGCGCCGAACGAGTACAGTCCCACTCGATCACCGGCTCGCAGGCTGACGTAAGACAATAGCAGTCCGGCGTTGATCGCGTGGTCGAGTTTCGGCACTCCGTCCAAGGGCTCGCGCATCAATTGCCCCGTATCGTAGGCAAGGATGATCTGGTGGTTGCGCTCCGCTCGAAACTGGCGGCAGAGCAGCTTTAGGTGCCGAGCCGAGGCCTTCCAGTCGATAGCGCGATGGTCCATGCCGGGCATGAACTCGCGGAGGGCGTCGAATTCGGAGCCGTCGCCCAGATAGCGTTCCGTCTTCAATCCCGATTGCTGTTCGCTGGAGTAGAAGCGCAAGGCCGCGCCCCGTACCGATCGCACGTTCGGGATCACTGGAATCTCGAGATCCTGGCGCAATTCGATACTGCGGCGAAACAGACGCAGTGGACTACGCCAGCGTAGCCACAACGCATTGACCCTGGCATGTCCCCGCGCCGTGGGCATCACCGGAAGCTCGAGTGGCTCGCGCGTCAGGTCGTGAATCGTGTGCCGCAAGAGGTCTGGACCCTCGAGGTCGTCGCTCAGTTCCAAGCGCAGGTCGATCAGCGTGTCGGGCGCGACGCGGTGTTGGTCGACATGTAGCAGCAGCGTGGCGCGAGCGCCGATGTATAGCTGCGTGGGCGCTTCGATGTCGAAACGCAGCAACCGTGGGCGCGGACAACGAAACAAGTCCACGATAGCGATCAGGGCAAAGCCGACGAGGAAGACAAACCACACTGGGCCCAGGCCAGGTCCAACGATCGCTGGCAACAGTGCGATCGGTAGACCTAGTAAGAAGAACCAGGCGCAGATTGCGGTCGGCCGGATCATCGTGGTGCAGGCACTTTCTCGATCACTTCCTTCAGGACGCTCTCACTCGTGGAACCGTCGATCTCTGCCCCGGGCGCCAGCACGACTCTGTGACGAAACACCGGCGCCGCCAACTGCTTGACGTCATCGGGGATCACGTAGTCGCGGCTGTCGGTCGCAGCGAAGGCACGAGATGCCGCGGCGAGCATGTTCGTCGATCGTGGTGACGCGCCGCAGAGGAGGCCCGGATGCTCGCGAGTCGCGCGCGCAATGTCGACCATGTAGTCGATCATCTCATCGGCGACCCGGATCTCACGAATGCCGGCTCGCAGCGCTGTCAAGGAGGACAAGTCGGTAACCGGGGCCAGTCCGAAGCTGTCCAGATCGACACTTGCGCTACGGTGCCCGTGTTCCTGCACCATACGTCTCTCGTCATCGCGGGACGGATAGCCGACTTCGAGCTTGAAGAGGAAGCGGTCGAGCTGTGCTTCCGGCAGCGGGTACGTGCCTTCTTGTTCGATGGGGTTCTGCGTCGCGACGACGAGGAAGCCTCCACTCAGGGCGTGGCTCGTGCCGTCGATCGTGACCGATCGCTCTTGCATGGCCTCCAGCAGAGCAGCTTGCGTCTTCGGCGGCGTGCGGTTGATTTCGTCGGCGAGGAGGAATTCGGTGAAGACTGGGCCCCTCGTCAGAACGAACTCGTTCGTTTGGAAATTGAACAAGTTCGTGCCGAGGACGTCGCCCGGCATGAGGTCCGGTGTGAACTGGATACGAGAGAACTCTAGCTGCAGTCCTCTCGCGACGGTTCGTGCCAACAGCGTTTTCGCAACGCCGGGCACGCCTTCGAGCAAGATGTGTCCTTCGCAGAGCAGCGACACGAGCATCAGGCGGACGATCTCCTCCTGCCCGACGACGACTCGCTTTGTCTGTTCCTGCAGTCGTACGCACAGTTCGCGTACATCATCGAGTAGCATCCAGCATCTCCCGTCTCCAGCGATGGATTCGACGCGCCAGTTTCGCGACGCGGCCGCTTCGCTGTATTCCTCTTGTTTTGATTGCTGCTAGTACACCTGCTACATCGCTGCGCAGGTCGTGCAGGTTGATTTCACTTCGCGCCATCTTGTCGAGAGTTGTCGTCAACTCTGGGTCGTCGAGTGCCTTCTTGACGTGGAGGCGCCCAGCGACCAGCGAGATACTGTCACTGAGGTAACGTTCTAGCGCGTAGCCCGCATGCCCACCGTATGCCAGCAGCGCCGCTGTGTTTCTCATGAGAGCTTCTTTGCCGGCCTCGTAGCTTTGTGTGACAGGCTCTGGCGTGCCGAAGCGCCCAGTGCCGGCCCACAACAAGAGCGCCAGAGCCAAGATCCCGTGCGCCGTTGCAAAGCCCAACGGCAGGCGAAAGAGATCGCGGTACACAGATGGCGACATGTCGTGTCCGTGATAGACCTCGTCGAAGATGACACGGCCGCCGGGGCCACGGAGCGCTTCGATGATCTGCACTGCCATGACTGCGTTGTCACTGCGGTGCAGGCCGTGGTTCGAGATCGGGTCCGGGTCGGCGAGTACCCAGCACGGTCCGCGCTCATACTCACCCGATGAGATCCAGCCCACCAGAATCCCATCCTGCGACTCGAGGATCGGTTCGACATCGGACTCGGGCAATAGCAGCTGCGGCTCGACGAGGTCGGGATCGACGAGCGTGACGCCGTTGGTCACTGTCGCAAGCCATTGTTGATCTCCAACGAAGCGGTCGACTTGAGACAAGACACCAACGGCGTCCAAGCACTCGTCGACCCCGTCTTGGTCGCGAAGTCGCACGCGCTTGTTGAATGCTGGGTTCTGCATGTCGGTCGTGCCGGAGCGCTTTGGTAGCACGATCAACGTTCGTGGCGTGCCCTCGACGAGATCGCGAAAGAGGTCCAGCTGTTCATAGTCGTCACTGTCGAGTCTGGGCTCTGCCAGGATCAGGAGATCGTTGTCGTCGATGCTGTCGACGACGTTGCGTCGAGCGGCGGTTGTGATGCCCAGGTCCTCGAGCAGCGAGCGCAGCGCTTTGTGACCGATCGCCGAAGAGCTGAACGAGTCTGTAGCAGACGACTGCACGTCTGCGATGTCATGCGCGAAAATGTTGACTAGGATGAAGCCAAGAAAGGACACTGAGCCGACTACAGCCAGTGCGACCGCCGTGCGGCGCCGAAATGGTGTGCCCTCATTGCTGCCTTGCCGACTCATGAGGCGCACGCTTCCTGGAAGGTACGAAACTGCGTGACGCACAGTTCGTAGTCCGCGAGTTCCGGCGGGCGGGTGCCGAAATAGTGAAGTTCGACGCGGCGGATCAGCTCGCTGAGGGCGGCCGAGCTGCGATCTGATAGCGAGCAGTCGGACAAGATCTCGCGACTGGTGAAAGCGGGGGATGGCTCGTACTGCAGCTTGGTGCAGAGCTCTTCGATCGTCGCTAGCAGCAATACGTGAATCGCTGCAGCGTACTCTTGTTGTTCTGCCAGCCGCTGCGCATTGGCGAGAGGGCGCGTGCTGACGCTGACGCTGCCGGCGCCGTTGGGCGTCGTCGCATCTCGTTGTTCTATCGATGCGCCGTAGCGATCCATCAGTTTCAACGCGAGCCAGATCACGATTACCGCGGCCACCGTGATCACTAGCACCCAGAACGCGGTCGAGCCGTACGCGAACAAGCTGGCGAGCCACTCGAAGAACGGACTCGAAGCAGCCTCGCGCGCTTCGGCCGGGGTGGGAAGCTCGCGTTGATAGCTGCCGGCTTCATAGACGTCGCGCGTTGCGTTGCGTATCGCCTCGCGGTCGATGGCAGTGGATTCCATAGCTCTGTCTGAATCGCCGAGGGCGCGTGCCGAGGGGGCAGCGCCCTAGCTGGCGTCCTCGATCACGCTCGCGTGTGTGCCCCAGCGACTGTTTGGATGTTCGGCCGCTAGGCGCTCCCAGGACGACCGCAAGGCGTCCATGTCTCGGTCTCCAGCCAGGAACCCGGCGATCCCTTGCCAGTACATAGCCTCCGGCGCTACCGGTGCCTCGGGGAACTGTGCGAGGAGTGTATCGAAGCGACCCCGCGCGTCCGCGAACTGGCCGCTATTGAACGCAGCGGTGCCGCGCGCCATGTGTAGCTCGGCTAGGAAAGCCTGCGGAGGTAGCCAGCCGACATAGCGTCGGAGCTCGCCGCGACGATCGGCAAAGATCAGCGTCGGTGCCCAGATGACACGGCTCCCTGCCGACGCTTCCTTGAAGTCGGGATGACGATCGAGAATGTTGATCTTCAGTCCGACGTAGTGCTCGGCAATGAACGAGGCGACGTCTGCGTCTGGATACGTCACGGTATCCATGCGTTTGCAGCCCAGTCAACCAGGTGCCCAGATGTAGGTCAGGCGTAGTTTCTCTTGGGCGTCCGCTGCTTCAGCCGCAGCGGCGAGCGTGTCGAACCAGTGGATCTCCGTCACGATCCCTCCTTCTCAGCCTTCTCGTGGATGATGCCGAGATTGTGACCGGAATCGTGAGCGAGGGAAAGAGGGAGGGCATGCGAGAATTGCGCGTGCCCCCCCGAAACAGTCCGTCTAGGGTGTCTTGATCTTCTTCTTGCGGACCACGTCTTTGACTTCACCGACGGTCGGCGACTGCTCGCCGAAGGCGGTCAGCTGGAAGTCGTAGCTGCAGTCGCGCATCGAGTGCAGTTCCAACTTCTTGGCGCGGATCAAGTAGACCGCGAGCTTGTGCGAGCGCTCGTCCATGACGTAGAGCGCGTCAGCCTCGAGGTTCTGCAGTTTCCCGGTCGCGAGGATCAAGTGGGTGCCGCCAGAGTCGACGGTCCCGCCGAATACCTGCCGGGTTGGCGTGGCCGTGAAGAACGATGTCGCCGCATAGGTAACGACAACAGCCAAGAGGACGGGGAGAAACTTGGAGGGCATCAGCTACCTCTCCTTCTGTCTAGTGGGCTCCTCAGGAGGGTGGTGGGGCCGACTGCCCCGGAAGCCCGTTGCCGTGACGGTGATCTTGCCCCGGCGTTGATACGGATGATAACAGCGGATATTCAGATGTCACGACACGAACGCCTGCTTGGTGGACCCGAGGGGCTGTAGGCAAAGCTACAGCGGCCGCTTACGGGGATTCGGTCGTTGTGTAGACGATCTTCCCTTTGCGTTCGACCTGGACGATGCTCGCGACCGGCACCGGATACGAAAAGCCCTCTTCGATCAGAGTGATCGTGCCGTTCTTCGCGTCGACGGTGCCGATGACGACCTCGTGTTGTTGTTCGCTGGGCGCGTGCCGAGTCTGCGAACGGATCCATACGCGCACGGTGCTGCCCTCGAGCTCGGCCAGCGTCATCGCCGAGTCACAACCGCTAAGTGTGGAGGGAAGGCTGGCGACTAGGATGAGCAGCACCGCTGGTCTACCCAGTCTGAATCCCATTAGCGTGGTCCGACCATGTCTCCGGGGATCACGAAGCGATCGAAGTCTTCACCGCTGAGATAGCCCTTCTCGACCGCGACTTCGCGTAGAGTCTTGCCTTGCTGATACGCAGTCTTGGCGATGTCAGCCGCCTTGTCGTAGCCGATGTGTGGGTTCAACGCCGTTACTAGCATCAGGCTGCGTTGCAGGTTCTCGTCGATCCGTTCCGCGTTCGGCTCGATGCCGCTGGCGCAGTGTTCGTCGAAAGAACGTGTCGCGTCCGCGAGGATGGCCAGCGACTGCAGCAGCGTGTGAGCGATCACGGGCATGTAGACGTTGAGTTCGAAGTTCCCGGAGGCGCCCGCCATTGCAACGGTGACGTCGTTCCCGAGGACACGCGTGGCCACCATCGTCAGGGCTTCGGACTGTGTCGGGTTTACTTTGCCGGGCATGATGGATGAGCCCGGCTCGTTGGCAGGAATGATGATTTCGCCAATGCCGCAGCGTGGGCCGCTCGCCAACCAACGCACGTCGTTGGCGATCTTGTTCAGGGCGACAGCCGCCGTGCGGACCGCGCCAGAAGCGGCGACTAGCGCCTCCTTGCCCGCCATTGACGCAAACTTGTTCGGGGCGGAGACAAAGTCCAGCCCAGTGCGGCGCGCGATCGCTGCGGCTACTTTCTCTGCGTAGCCTTTGCGGGTGTTCAACCCAGTGCCGACTGCTGTGCCCCCCACGGCCAACTCCAAGACAGCAGGCAGCGTGGCCCGCAAAGCGTCGAGCGCGATGCGGAGTTGGTCGGCATACCCGGAGAACTCCTGTCCTAGCGTCAGCGGCGTTGCGTCCTGCAGGTGGGTGCGACCGATCTTCACGACACTGTCGAAAGCCGCGGCTTTCGTCGCAAAGGTCTTCTGCAACTGTTCGATCGCAGGGATCAACGCCGACGTCATCTGCTCGGCAACGGCGACGTGAATCGCTGTCGGGAATGTGTCGTTCGTCGACTGTGCGCGATTCACATGGTCGTTCGGATGAACAGGCGCTTTGCTCCCCAGCTCACCACCGCTGGCTTCGATCGCGCGATTTGCGATGACCTCGTTGACGTTCATATTCGTTTGCGTGCCGCTGCCGGTTTGCCACACCACCAGCGGAAAGTGGTCATCGAGGTTGCCGTCGATGACTTCTTGTGCCGCATCGAGGATCGGCTGCACGATCTCGGCAGGCAGGTCGCCGAATTCTGCGTTGACCTCTGCCGCGGATTGTTTGACGAGGCCGAGCGCGCGAATCATCGGCCGCGGCATCCGCTCGTCGCCGATCTTGAAGTTCTGTACGGAGCGTTGTGTTTGGGCGCCCCAGTAGCGGTCGGCCGGGACGTCGATCGGTCCCATGCTGTCGGTTTCGGTGCGAGTGTTCATGGTTGTCTCTCCTGCGCTGCTCTTTCTGCATTCTGACTTTGTGGCGAAGCGGGAAGGATACCAACTTCGCGGCGTCTGAGGAATGTCGAGGCAGATCAGAACAGCCGAGCCCTGGCGACCGGGCGAGGCCTACTCCTTGGCGACCCACTCGTCGATAGCGGGATCGACGTAGAGGTCCTCGAGAAATGCCTGGGCCCAGCCGATCTGGTCGTTGGCGAGGCGGCGCAACAGTCGGACGACGCAAACCTGGGCCGCAGGCACTTGCGACCACGCGGTAGTTTCGAGGATGCGCCACTCCTCGGCGGGGCCCAGGGGGCCGCCGGTCATCGCGTCCTTGCAGCGTTCGCAGGTGAAGGCGCAACGGTCGATGTCGGGGTCGCCGTAGACGGGGGGCACTTCGAACGGCTGTAGCGGTACCCCAGCGGCCCCCTGGGCCCCGCCGAGGAGTGGCGCATCCTCGAAACTACCGCGTGGTCGCAAGTGCCTGCGGCCCAGGTTTGCGTCGTCCGACTGTTGCGCCGCC
>JBCCHQ010000075.1:0-28421 GCA_039028735.1 Planctomycetota bacterium
CTTGGTCGATACCGACACCGTCGGAATTACTGTCAACGCAGTCAACGATGCACCGATCAACAGCGTGCCGGCAGCGCAGACGACCGACGAGGACACAGCGCTCACGTTCTCCACGGGGAACGGCAATCTGATCTCGATCAGCGACGTCGATGCGTCCGGCGACGCTATGGAAGTCACGGTTGCAGTGACGAACGGCCTGCTGAGCCTGGCGCAGACGACCGGGCTGACGTTCTCGGCTGGCGACGGGACTTCCGACGCGACGATGACGTTCACGGGCTCGGCAGCAGACATCAACGCCGCCCTCGACGGGCTGATGTACGCCCCGACTGGTGACTACAACGGCCCGGCGTCGTTGACGATCACGACCGACGACTTGGGCAACAACGGTTCCGGTGGCAACCTCGTCGATACTGACACCGTTGCTGTGACCGTGAACGCCGTCAACGATGCGCCGATCAACAGCGTGCCGGTCGCGCAAACAACGAACGAAGACACAGCTCTGACGTTCTCGGCCGGGAATGGAAATCTGATCTCGGTCAGCGATGTAGATGTTTCCGGTGACGACATGGAGGTCACGGTTGCGGTCGTGAACGGCCTCTTGAGCCTGGCACAGACGACCGGGCTGACGTTCTCGGCTGGCGACGGGACCTCCGACGCAACGATGACGTTCACGGGCTCCGCAACGGACATCAACGCTGCTCTTGACGGCTTGATCTACGCTCCCACTGGCGACTACAACGGCGCCGATACGTTGACGATCACGACCAACGACCAAGGCAACAACGGTTCCGGCGGTGCGCTCGTCGATACCGACACCGTTGGGATCACCGTGAGTGCAGTCAACGACGCGCCGCTGAACAGTGTTCCAGCTGCCCAAACGACGAACGAAGACACGGCGTTGGTCTTCTCGACCGGGAACGGCAACCTGATCTCGATCAGCGACGTAGATGTTTCCGGTGACGACATGGAGGTCACCGTAGCCGTCACCAATGGTCTGTTGAGCCTCGCCCAGACAACGGGCTTGACGTTCTCCGCCGGGGACGGTGCAGCAGACGCGACGATGACGTTCACTGGATCTGCGGCTGACATCAATGCTGCTCTCGACGGCCTGAGCTACGCACCGACGGCGGACTACAACGGCCCGGCGACGGTGACGATCACGACGGACGATCAGGGCAATAACGGCTCCGGTGGCAATCTCGTCGACACCGACACCGTGGCGGTCACCGTGAACGCCGTGAATGACGCGCCGATCAACAGTGTCCCGGTGGCTCAGACTACCAATGAGGACACAGGTTTGACGTTCTCGAGTGGGAACGGGAACCTGATCTCGATCTCCGACATTGATGCTGCCGGCGACGACATGGAGGTCACGGTCGCGGTCACGAACGGCCTGTTGACCCTCGCTCAAACGACAGGCCTGGCATTCTCGTCCGGAGACGGCACCTCGGACGCGACGATGACGTTCACGGGTTCCGCAACGGATATCAATGCAGCGCTCGACGGGCTGCTCTATGCACCGACGGGTGACTACAACGGCCCGGCCACACTGACGATCACGACTGATGATCAGGGCAACAACGGAATCGGCGGCAACCTGGTCGATACCGACACCGTCGGCATCACGGTCAACGCCGTCAACGACGCGCCGATCAACAGTGTGCCCGCAGCGCAGACAACGAACGAAGACACGAACCTGACGTTCTCGACTGGCAACGGGAACCTGATCTCGATCAGTGATATCGACGCGTCCGGCGACGACATGGAAGTCACGGTCGCCGTCACAAACGGTCTGTTGAGCCTCGCGCAGACGACGGGCCTAACGTTCTTGACCGGGGATGGCACGTCTGACGCGACGATGACGTTTACCGGTTCAGCGACAGCGATAAATGCAGCGTTGGACGGCCTGAACTATGCTCCAACCGGCGACTACAATGGTCCGGCGACGCTGACGATCACAACCGACGATCAGGGCAACAATGGTTCCGGCGGCAATCTGGTCGACACCGACACAGTGGCAATCACCGTGAACGCCGTCAATGACGCGCCATTGAACAGCGTACCACCGGCACAGACCACGAACGAGGACACCACGCTGACGTTCTCGGGTGGGAATGGCAACTTGATCTCGATCAGCGATATCGACGCCGCAGGTGACGACATGGAGGTCACGGTAGCGGTCACGAACGGCCTCTTGACCCTCGCTCAGACGACGGGACTGACCTTCACGGTCGGGGACGGCACGTCGGATGCGACGATGACGTTCAGTGGGTCTGCGACCGACCTCAATGCGGCACTGGACGGGTTGGGGTATGCCCCGACCGGCGACTACAACGGCCCTGCGACACTGACGATCACAACCGATGATCTGGGGAACAACGGCCTGGGTGGCGCCCTGACCGATACCGACACGGTTGCGATCACCGTGAGTCCGGTGAACGACGCGCCGCTAAACGTCGTGCCGGCTGCGCAAAGCACGAACGAAGACACGAACCTGACCTTCTCGACAGGCAATGGCAACCTTGTCGCAGTGTCGGATGTGGATGCAAGCGGCGACGACATGACTGTCACCGTGGCGGTCACGAACGGTACGTTGACGTTGGCACAAACGACCGGCCTGGCCTTCAGCGCTGGCGACGGTACGTCGGACGCAACGATGACGTTCAGCGGCTCTGCGACCGATATCAACGCTGCGCTCGACGGGTTGGGGTACGCCCCGACCGGCGACTACAACGGCCCGGCGACGCTGACGATCATGACCGACGACCAGGGGAACAACGGCTCGGGCGGCGCCTTGACCGACACCGATACCGTCGCGATCACCGTCAACGCCGTGAATGACGCACCACTGAACAACCTGCCGGTACCGCAGCGTGGTAACGAAGATCTTACGTTGGTCCTCTCAACAGCGAACCTGAACGCGATCAGTGTCTCGGACATCGATGCCAATGGTGACGACCTGGAGGTCACCCTTGCGGTCACTAATGGCGTGCTGACACTGGCCCAGACGACGGGACTCACATTCTCTGCCGGAGACGGGGCGGCCGACGCCACGATGACCTTCGCGGGTTCAGCGGCCGACATCAACGCCGCGCTCGACGGACTCGCCTTCGATCCTGACGTCAGCTACGCCGGCCCGGCAGCGCTCACGATCACGACGAGTGACTTGGGCAACAACGGCTTGGGTGGAGCACTCGTAGACACCGACACGCTGGCGTTGACGATTGACCCAGTCAACGATGCGCCATTCAACAACGTCCCGGCAACGCAGACTTTGGTCGAGGATACAAGTCTGACCTTCTCCACCGGCAACGGAAATCTGTTGTCGATCGTCGACTTGGATGCGAACGGGGGCGACATGCAAGTCACCGTTGCAGTCGCCGACGGTTCGCTGACTTTGGCCCAGACCACTGGGTTGACGTTCAGCTCCGGTGACGGCACAGCCGATGGCAGCATGACATTCACTGGCACGATCACCGACATCAACACTGCGCTCGACGGGCTGCTCTACCAGCCGAACGGTGATTTCGAAGGCGTTGATACGCTCACGATTACGACGGACGACCAAGGGAACACCGGTATCGGTGGTGCGCTGACGGATACCGATACCGTCGCGATCAACGTGACAGCGGTCAATGATGCTCCGATCAACACCGTGCCTGTTGCGCAGACGACGGTCGAAGACACAACGCTGGTGTTCTCCTCTGGCAATGGCAACGCGATCAGTGTGTCGGATGTAGATGTCACGAGTGAAGAGTTGCAAGTGACTCTGACTGCCGCTGACGGAACGCTCACGCTGTCGCAGCTGACAGGGCTGACCTTTTCAGCTGGAGATGGCACCGACGACGCTACCATGACCTTTAGTGGCTCTGCCGCCGATATCAACGCCGCCCTCGAGGGGTTGGCCCTGACGCCGGATCTCGAATTCGGCGGTCTCACTAGCCTGACGATCACGACCGACGATCAGGGGAACGTCGGTGGTGGCTCTTTGACGGACACGGACGTTGTTGCTGTGACTGTCGTGCCGGCGAACGACGCGCCGATCCACACTGTGCCGAGTACTCAAACAGTCGACGAAGATTCGTCTCTCGTCTTCTCCACGGCCAACGGGAATCTGGTGTCCATATACGACGAGGATGCCGGCGGCCTCGATCTGCAGGTCACGCTGGACTCGAGTATGGGCAAGCTGACGTTGGCGCAGATGACTGGGCTGACGTTCATCGCAGGTGACGGTTCCGCGGACTCGTCGATGACGTTCACGGGGACCCAGGCAGACATCAATGCTGCGCTCGATGGGCTCACCTTCGATCCGAACGCCAACTACACCGGCCCGGCGAGCTTCCAGATTTCGACCAACGACTTAGGAAACACTGGGCCAGGTGGTGCGCTGACTGATACGGACACGGTTTCGATCAACGTTGCTCCAGTGAACGACGCACCCACAAACAGCTTGCCGGGACCGCAAACTACGGCGGAGGACACTCCGCTCGTCTTCTCGATCGGGAACGGCAATCTGCTTTCAGTCAACGATATCGACGCCGGCAGTGGCGACCTCGAGGTGACGCTTTCGGTAACCGATGGCCTGTTGACCCTGGGACAGACGACCGGCCTGACGTTCACAACCGGCGACGGCAGCGACGAAGCGACGATGACGTTCACCGGTTCGTCGTCAGCGATCAACGCGGCCTTGGACGGGCTCACGTTCGCTCCCGACGCCGACTACAACGGAGCCGCGTCGCTGATGGTGCGCACCGATGACCTCGGAAATAGCGGTAGCGGCGGCCCGCTGGTCAGCACCGACACGTTGGCGATCAACGTCACGGCCGTAAACGATGCACCGCTTCAGGTGGTGCCGGCCGCCCAGTCAGTAGACGAAGACACTGCGCTCGTGTTCTCGGTAGGGAACGGGAACAGTATCTCGGTCAGTGATCCCGACGCCAGCGGCGATGACCTACAGGTCACGCTAGTGAGTAGCAACGGACAGTTGACGCTGGCGCAGACAGCAGGCCTGACGTTCGTGGCGGGTGATGGTAGTGACGACGCTGCGATGACCTTCCGAGGTTCGGCGGCTGACATTAACGCTGCCCTCGAAGGTATGACCTTCCTTGGAGACCCGGACTTCGACGGGCTCGCGACCCTGTCGATCACGACGGACGATCAGGGCAACAACGGCGTAGGCGGTGCCTTGACCGTCAGCGATACCGTCGCGATCAGCGTGAACCCGATCAACGACGCCCCTGTGCAGTCGGTGCCGGGTGCGCAGACGGTCGCCGAGGACACGTCGCTCGTGTTCTCCACAGCTGGTGGCAACGCAATTTCGGTCAACGACATCGAAGTCGGGAGCAACGATCTCGAGGTCACGTTGACAGCTACGGATGGCACACTGACTCTGGCGCAGACGACAGGGCTATCGTTCTCATCCGGTGACGGTGCCGACGACGCAGCGCTGACTTTCCGGGGCAGCGCTGCAGCAATCAACGCTGCTCTCGATGGAATGAGCTTCGACGGCGATGCGAACTACTTTGGTGCTGCGACCGTATCGATCGCGACGAATGACCTTGGCAACTCAGGGGCTGGCGGCGCGCTGACGACGACCGACACGATCGCAGTCAACGTCACGGCAGTGAACGACGCGCCCACTGCGAGTGCCGGTTCAGATCAAGTCGTCCAAGAGCGCTCGGTTGTCAGTCTCGACGCGAGTGCGACTGTCGACGTCGACGGCCCGTCGTTGGCCTACGCGTGGACCCAAACCGGCGGGCCAGCCGTAGCGCTCACCGATGACACGTTGGCGAACCCGCAGTTTACGTCGCCCGATGTCACGGCGGACACCGTTCTCGAGTTCCAAGTCGAGGTGACCGACGGTGAGTTCACCAGTTTCGACACTGTTCGGGTGACGGTACAGCCCGAGATGATCATGGGTACCAGCGGCGTGGATTCACTCACTGGCGCGGGTACTCATGACAACATCATGGGGCTAGGCGGAGACGACACGCTACGCGGCGGCGGTGGCGACGATGTCATCGACGGTGGGGCAGGTCAGGATGTCGCGGACTATAGTGACACGACGACGGGTGTCGAAGTCGACGTCACGCTCGACGGCGTCGCCCAGGATACCGGCGAAGGTGGTGTCGACACCCTTTCGAACATCGAGGGGGTCCTTGGCGGCAGCGGCGACGATACCGCCGCGTTCACGCAGGGTGAGAACGGCGCAGTGTATTCGTTCGACGGCGGAGATGGCGACGACACGTTGGATCTTGTCGACTTCTCGCTTGCCGACGCGACGTTCGTCGGCTCGTCGATCACGATCGATCTAGGCGGCGGCGATTCGTTCTCCGTGAACTTCCAGAACATCGAGTCCGTGCAGTTTGGCGACGCCTCGCTGACCGTTCTCGACGGCGATCACGCGGCGACCGCAGTCAGTGGTTCCAACATGTTCCTCGAGAACGGTCAGGTGTTCTCGGTCGACGTGAGCGGGCCTGGTACTGTCGATTTCAGCTACGATGCAGACGAAGACGCCGTGACTCTGACCGGTGCTGACAGCACCGATGCTCTGACGACGGTGGCGATCAACGATCAGAACGGTAATGACCTGACGGTCTCGGAGGTGACTCTGGATAGTCACGTCGGGACGTTGTTGTCCAACGTCGATCTGGAATCCGTGACCATCGCTGACGGCGCGCAACTGGATACCATTTCTGTCGGATCTGGAGGCTCGGTCGAAGAGCTGACGTATGCGAGCGATCTCGATACGGACCTGTCGGTCGACGGCAGTATTGGTGTGCTCCATGTCGATGGGGTTGTCGACGCTAATCTGAACGTCGGCGCTGATCTGGCGGTTTTGGAGGCGACCTCACTCGCAACAGGAACGGCGATCACGGTCGGCGGCTACCTGGGAGCAATCGATGTCGGGCAGATCGACGGCGGTGTCGACGTCAGCGTGAACGGTGACCTCGGTGGCGTGACCGTTGCCGGCGGCATTGGCGCGGCTGGCGATCTGGTGAGCTTTGACGTCGACGGAAACTTCGGCAGTTTGCTCGCAGCTGCAGACGTCCACGGCGAGTTCGACGTCGCTGGCAATGTCGGCGCGTTGTCAACGATCGGTGACGCCGACTTCAGCGGCACGCTGAGCGTTGGGGGGATCGATCATCTGACGATCGGTGGAGACTTGGTCGCAAGTGGCACCGTCAATGGTGACGTGGACTTCATTGCTGTTGCTGGGTCGATGGTTGGCACGAACACGTTCTACGTGACCGGAGACGTCGGTGAGATCTCGATCGACAACACCGGAAGCCAAGACATTCAAATTGACGGTGACCTGGATCGTCTCAATGTCACCGGTGACTTCACGGCTGTGATCACGATCGAGCAGGCTTTCGGTGCGTTCGAGATCATTGACGGCGCGACTGAGTTCAATCGCGACTTTTCCTACGCGACGCAAGTGATCTATGACGGTAGCACCAATACGATCTCCCACGCTTCGGAAGCCCCGACCCTCGACGCTGGAGCGGACTTTACGATCGAGGAGAATAGCACTGTCAATCTGACTGCGAACGCGTTCGACCCAGAAGGGGAACAGCTGACCTACCAATGGACGCAGGTCTCGGGGCCGACGATGACTGTGTCTGGTGGTGATACGGCGAACGCGACATTCGACGCACCGGACTTGCTCGAGGACACTGACGTCGAGTTCCAGGTGCAGGTCAGTGATGGAATCAACACGACGACCGACACGGTGACCGTGACGATTGCCGCCGACAACGATGCTCCGGTCATCTCGGCCGGGGACGATCGCTCGGTCAATGAGGGTGACACGGTCACGCTGGCTGCGTCCGGATTCGATCCGGAAGGGGAGGGGTTGACCTACACGTGGGTCCAGGAGAGTGGTCCGGAAGTGCAGCTCGACCACACCGACCCGGCGAACCCGATCTTCGAGGCGCCGAACCGCGAAGCAACCTACGATCTCTCGTTCCGCCTCGAGGTCAGTGATGGAACGAACGTTTCCACTGACAGCGTTACGATCACTGTGGATGCGGTCAATGACCCGGTCGAAGCGAATGCTGGAGAAGATCTGCACGTGCAAGCAGGCCGCGGTGTGACCCTCGATGGAACTGCGGTGGACCCCGACAGCACGAACTTCACGTACAAGTGGACGCAAGTGAGCGGTCCACAGGTGGGGCTGGAAAATGCCGAGTCGCCGAATCCATCGTTTAGCGCGCCGATGCTCGACAAGCCCGCGCAGCTGGTCTTCGACTTCGTCGTCTCCGACGGCGAGAACGTCAGTGCCGACACCGTCACGGTCTTCGTCTCTCCCGCGTACGAGCTGCCCGAGCACGAGGCTCCGACAGAGATTGAGCCCGAGAAGCAGCCAGACTTTGAGGTTGAGTTCAACGGTGGTGCCGTTGCCGAGGAGTTCACCGCGGACGACTTGGAAGAGCTGAAGATCCTGGAGATCGACGAGTTGAACGTCGAGATGGATGGCTTCACCGCAATCGACCCGCAGATGGAGTCGTTGAGCCTCGAGGAAGTCGAGGGCGTTGTTTCGAACGAACTGCGTGAGTCTGAATGGGAGCCGACGATGCAAGGCGAGCTCCCGGAGACGACGCTGCAACAGTTCGAGGACGTACAGCGTCTCGTGCAGGAGTCGATCGAGAGCGGCCGCTCGTTCGAGCAGGTGTTTGCCGAGGATGACAACTACACCTGGGACACCGAGGAGCTGGTTCAGCTGCAGCAGGACTATCTCGACGCCGAAGATCAAGAGGCGGCTCGAATGAGCCTGCTTTGGGGCCTCGTCCGAGGCGCGGCCGGCACGATGCCGCTGGCGAACGAGAGCCAGCAGAACGTCACGGCTTCGCACCGGGAACAGCGGCGCGTCAAAGACTAGCCCGTTTTCTGACAAAACTCTTGTTACGGAATCCATGCCCGTGGGTAGATGACGGGTATGAGTCATTCCGAACCCATCGATCCAGGGCACGCGGCTGTCGAGGCGCTCCTTGCGAATTCGCAATGGATGCAGCCCCTCGCTCGTCGTCTGTTGCACGACGACGCGCATCTCGCGGCCGACGCGACACAGGAAGCCTGGGTCGCGCTGCTGGAGAAACCGCCCACTCGCGGGCAACCCGTACAGCCGTGGTTGGGACGCGTCGTGCGCTACGTCGCGCACCACATGCGGCGTAGTGACCGCAGGCGTTCGGATCGAGAGCGCTCCCGAGCCTGTGAGGCGTATGCGCCAGCGGCAGCCGATGTCGTGGCCCGAGCCGAACTTCAAGGTTGGCTGAGTGCTTGTGTGATGGAGCTCGACGAGCCGTACCGTTCGACGATTCTGCATCGCTTCTTCGACGGACTCACGACCGCTGAGATTGCCCGACGGGAAGGCGTTTCCGACGCGGCCGTGCGGATGCGCGTGCAGCGGGCCCTCTCCCAGCTCAAGCACAAGATCGAGAACGATTCGCAACGAGATACCCAATGGTCTCTCGCGGTCCTCGCTGCCGGGGCTCCTCAGCTGAGCTCCCGCATTCCCACTGTCACGCTGATGGGGGTTGTCATGTCAACCAAGAAGATTGTTGTGGCTGCAACCTTGCTGTTGCTGCTGGCCGGCGGAGTGTGGTGGTCCCAGCAAGCGACAACCCCGCCGAGTGAGGTGGCGACAGGGCCAGCTGCCAGCAGTGCCGACGCGAACAATGACGAAACGGCACTGTCGCCCGGTGATGAGCGCCGGGCAGCGGATCAGGAAGCCGCTTCCTCGACGGCGGCGAGTGATGCCACAGACGGCGCAGGAAAGACGGGCAGCGCAGAGGACGACGGCGAAGTCTCCGGCGATCCAGCCGCTGTCGCGGATCCGAACAACGGTAACGGATCTCTCGAAGTCCAGGTCGTGAGCGTTGACGACACGCCGCTGTCGGCACGGGTGGAGGTGACTCGTGACGCAATCCCGATTGTCAATCATGGCATAGCAACGACCGATGCCGCGGGTGTCTGTTCTTTCGCGAAGCTGCCGGCCGGGAGCTACATCATTGAGGCCTTTCTGGGAGCGACGTGGACTCAGGCTACGGTGAGCTTCACGGAGGAGGCGCAGGCAAAGACCGTCACGCTACGCTTCCCCGGCACTCGCGTAGTGTACGGCAGGATCCATGGTCGGACTGGGTCGATGGACGTAGACGTACGCAGCGATCGACTGGCGCTCGGTGAGGAGGAACTTGCTGTCGATCTCCTCTGGGAGGAGGAGGGCGGTGACGGATCGGGGCGTCTGTCCACGGTCGTCGACGATACAGGGCAGTACCGAATCGAAGGGGTCGCGCCCGGTAGCTACTTGCTGCGGATCACTAGCAAGTTTCACGTCGAGGAATTGACGGTGGCAGCAGACGTAGATCTCCAGCATGACATCGCCCTACCCGACGGCGAAGTCTTCGGCACTGTGATGGACGCTTCCACAGGTGAGCCAGCCCAACACGTGCAGGTCATTCTGGGACTCCGGTCGAGCGACAAGATCGACGCAGAATTGTTGCGTCGCGCCGGCCTGGACGTCGCGTCCGATCGCCTACGGCCCGATGAGAAAACGGGCTACTACCGCTTCTCACACTTGCCCACCGGCGACTATGCAGTGCTGTGCAACGGGTCGAATCATTCGCCGCAGCGACAATCGTTCACAATCAGCGCGATCACGCCTCAGTCCGAGTTGAACTTCTCGCTAGAGCTGGGGACCTACATCAACTTGGCGATCCAGGACCAGCAAGGACGTGACGTGGAGGCTCCCCGCTGCTGGCTCGGGGGGATCTCATGGGGCTTCACGGGTCGCGTTGGCGGGCTGTCCCCAGGTACGCACGACGTTGCGGGCTACGCTCCCGGCTACGAGCTGCAGCTGCGCAGCGGTGTCGAGTTCAAGCCTGGCGAGGCTACGGCGGTGACGTTCCAGCTGGCTCCCGCAGCAGACACTCGTCTCTATTTCGTGGACAAGAACGGAGACCCGGTACCCGACGTGCGCGTCGCTGCACCGTTCGGCGACCACGATGTACTAAAGATGTGTGCGACGATGATGCGGGACCCGCAGACACCATCGACGCGAACTCGGGAACAAGGCTACGTTCTTCTTCGTGGGCGGGCGGCCGGGAGCTGCCGCATCGTCGGCAAGAAGTCCGGCTACGCCATCTTCGATCGGGAAGTCGTGCTCGACCCGGCAGTGAGCTCGCAGCGCCTCGAGCTGCAGTCGGCCGATACCACTTTCGAGTGGCGGCTGCGTGTGACAATGGTAGCGCCAGGTAGTGAGGCCGAGGCGTTGGGGATCATCGCTGGAGATGTGCTGCGTACCTACAACGGGCAGGCGCTGTCCAGCAATGAAGGCCTACGGGCAGCCATTCAGGGCGCAGCGAGCCGAGAGCTCGAAAGAGTTGAGATCGGCGTCGAGAGCGAACATGGCCTACGGACGCTGATGGCGCGCGTCGGCACGTTGGGTGTGCGCACCGATGAATTCGAAGTTGAATAGCGACGGCTGACTGCGGTCAGCGATTCGGGCCGGTTCGCGACAGGACGACCCGAGCGCCGTCTGCGAGTTCGACCTCCAAGGTTTCTGGCGATCGCTCGATCACGCGCAAGCGAATCGGGCCTCCCGCATAGTAGGGGTCGTGCAAGCCCGATTCGGGCGGCTCCATGACCACACTCTCCGGCGTGAGGACCAGCAGGTCCTTGCTGTCCGCGATCGAGAACACGACGACGAGCGCCGAGCGTGCGATAGGCGTACTCAGTCGAGCCGAGTCGAGCCTGGATGAGAGTTGCAGTTCGCTGCTGCCTACTCGTCCGCTGTAGGGACCCGTTGGGGCGATGCACGAACAGGCCACGACCAGCCAGCCGAGTCGCAAGGCCGCTTTTCTCATGGCGCATCCTCGCAAGCTAACCTTGTGCCGGATAGTGGACGACCTCGTACTTGATTCCCTCGAGGTCTTTGAAGAACACAGCGTAGTAACCGGGCGGGACGTACTCGGGGTACTCGCGAGGGGGCGTGACGATCGGCGCCTCGATCGCGAGCAGCTGTGCATAGACCGCATCGACTTCGTCGCGGGAGGTAGCTTTGAAGGCAAGGTGATGCAGTGCGCCAGGACGGCGTCGATGAACGTTGTCTGCAGCGACGGTGCTCCGTGGCGATGTGATCGCGAAAGCCAGTTTTGGATGCACGTATTCTACGACGTGGAACTCGTGCGAATCGATCACCGCGCTCGACTTGCGTTTGGGATCGAATCCCAAGATCGGTAGCAGCTTGTCGTAGAAGGGCACAGCGACGCTCATGTCCTTCACGGTGATCTGGATGTGGTCGACGATGGGTTCCAAAGCGTGTCGCTCCTAACTGCACAATGTCGTCGCTAGTGTACGGGGCAATGTGTGCGCGAAAAGGGGCTTGGGTGTCGGGAGCAAGAAAAAACGGCGAGAAGCTGCGCTTGCGCGCGCTCCTCGCCGATCTTGTCAGTTGTTGCGGACGAGTCCGCCTGCCTCAACTCTGCTCCGTGAAGCCAGCTTTGCGTAACGTCTCGTTCAGCTGACCCCAGTCCCAGTCGCGCGAATGCATCCCGCGCATGAACGGGAGGTGTGCCGTAACGAGCTTGCGCAGCATCTCGCTCTTTTTGCCGGTTGCAACGCCCTCGAGGGCGCCCTCGAAGTACGAGAGCGAAAGCCGCGACAACAAGTGGCGCGAGCCGGTACCGACGTCACCGACGAGGTCGAGTGCTTCTGCGACTGACAGGCGAAGTGCTGGATCGCGGCGAGCGTCGGCGACTTGGGCCATGCGATCGACATCCTGGAGGACACCGGATCGGCCATAGTGCCGAATGACCCGAGTCAGCGCGTAGTCGTAGTCGCGCAGTGTCTTGCCCATCTTCTCTGGGCGGAGAGCTTGCTCGAGCGCTTCCATTCCTTGGCGTCGCCCATGGAAGAAGTAGCGAATCGCTTCGAAGTGAAAACGCCCAGAGTCGCTGGCGGCAAGTTGCTGACACAGCTTCTTGACGGCATCATCGGTAGACGTCTTCTTGTCGCGAATCGGTGCCAACTGCTCGAGTTCGGCTTCGGTCAGCACTGTGCCCGGGCACAAGAGGGGCGGACCGGCGTCGACGACTGTGGGCATCGCGATGGCAGCGATGGCCACCAGTAGCAGTGGGTAGAGCTTCATGGTCTTTCTCCGTTCATATCTGCAGGTTTGCGGGCTTCGTTCTGGGCTTCCCAGAGGCTCCGCCACTTGGCGAGGATCCCGGCGCGGGTCTTGCGATCCCCGTCGAAGAGTTCCTCAGGGAGGATCGCCGAAGTACCGGTGGCGGCCTCCAGCGCCTTGATCATCGGTGCTCGCACGGATCGGTCGTCGTCGAGCGCCAGCTCGAACAGCGTCTCGACGATCGCATCGTCGAGCTGGCGGTTGGCCACGCGGGCCACGACCGACGCGGCGCGCAGCCGAGTCGAAGGGGTGGTCGTGAAGTCGTTCTGTAAGAGATCGATCGCAAGCGGCAGCGCTGCGGACCCGAATGGAGACACCAGAGCTTCTTCGCAGAAGCTGCCAATGTCGGTTGCACCGAGCCCGGAGAACAGCTCCCGCAAGAGCCACTTCCGGTCGCCGCGGTCTGCGGCCTCGAGTGCCAACAGGTCAAAGGTCCAGCCGAGGTACTTCGGCAGAGCATAGGCTTGTTGTACCGGGCGCGGACCTGCGGCCGTGATGATCAAGCCGTCTCCAGCATACAGCACCTGACTCTTCTTCTTCAGCGTGTATTGCACCGTCCCTGCGAGCACCGTGACCTGCGTCAGCTGTGACCCCGCATAGACGACGAAGTCACCGGCGCTACTGCCAATCTCGCCGATGGGCAGTTCTACGGTCCACTTCTGACCTGCAGTCGTTAGCCATGCGTCGCCGTCTTGAAGGCGCAGTCGCTGCGGGGACAGTATGTCGATCGCAGCGCCTGGCCCCATGCGGAGCCGGCTGCCGTCGTCCAACGTGAAAGCGGCGCCGATCTGATCCCGGACATGCAGGCTGCCGCTGCCGGCGAGCTGCGCCGACGGTTCCAGGATGAACTTGTCTCGCGGCGGGTTCGGCACCCAGACAACGCTGCCGCCGCCATAGTCAAAGCGTGCCTCCAACTTAGCCGTAGGCGCGATCGGGGACTTTGGCGGTGGGCTGTGCAGAATCAGCAAAGCGGCTAGGAAGCCCGCCGCTACTCCAGAGAGTCCAATCAGCCAGCCACGTGGCCCGACCGGGATCGGTACGTGGCGTTGCTTTGGCAACTTGTCGAGGATCGCTTGCGTCGTCGCAGCGCCGCCGGCAAAGGGCGCCAGCGTCGTGCGCAACTCGCTGTCGAGAGTGCGCAACGCATCGAGCTCGCTCTGTGCCGCGGGATCGGATTTCAGGCGCGCATCGAGCCGCGCTGCTTCGCTCTCCGTCAGTTCGCCGTCGATATGGGCGTTCAGGAGGTGGCGGATCTCTTCATTCGACATCGGACCCCTCCTTTCGGGCGAGGCGTTCGCGCAATAGTTGGCGCGCTCGGGTGAGTCGCCGATTGACGGCGGCGGCTGAGATATTCAATTGTTCGGCGATCTCGGCGTACGTTGCATTCTCGACATAGAACAGAAGTAGCGCCTCGCGCAACTTTTCGGGCAGCTCGGCGACGGCTGCCAGCAGCGGCGATTCGTGCGTCGCAGCGTTTTCTGCTACTGGCGCCGCTGCTGCCGCTGACGATTCATCCAGTGAGAGTGCACGCCCTCGGTGCCGCAGGCGATCGCGACACAAGTTACGAGTGATCCCGCGGAGCCAGGCGCCGACACGGTCGCGCGCTCGCAGCGTGTGCAGTCGTTCGATCGCACCAAGCATCGCTTCTTGGGTCACGTCGTCGAGGTCTGGGTGCGGGCCGAGAACGGCCAGAGCGGTAGCCCGAACCGTCCCGATGTGACGGTGAACCAGCTCTTCCAGAGCTGACCGGTCGCCCCGGAGGGCGTGTTCTACCAGCTCGGCGTCACCCATACGGCGGCGCTCCTCTCGCAGTACAGGTCGCTGCCGTCGACGAATCCAATACATGATTCTGAGAGTTTGCCGAAACCGAGCCTCCGCGCGTCTTTGCGACGCAGTGGGGCGGTCGTCGGTGAGAGCCCACTGCTAGGCGCGGCGATAGACCGTCGACTCCCCATCGTCTTCTTTGATGATCAGCCGACGCCCGTCGCACCAGAATTCGACCTTCTTGCTGCTGTCGTTGGGGTCTTGCAGGCGATAGCGATTTTGTCCGAGATCCGTGGCCTTGAACTCGAGCGAGGTCGTCCGCTTCTCGCCAAATCGATACTGAAAGTTCGAAGCCGTGATCTCTAGCGTTGTTTGGGAGAGGAGCGCTTCCGCGAAGGCGCGCATGAACTCTTCCTTCTTCGGGTCCTTGCGATCCTCGGCGGTCATCCGTTCGTCGAGCATCGCGTCGACGTCGATGCGCCAGCTGCCGACGTAGGGCGTGCCGAACAAGAACTCTGGGCGCGCGAACCAGACCGCGACTCCGACACAGACGACCAGCAATGACAGCATCACGATCGCCGGCAGTTGGCTGTCCTTGCGCTTGAATGGGCCCGGGTGCACGTGGGGCCCGTCCTCATCGCTGCCGATCGCGCGCGCAGCTCGACGCGGTGCCGTCACGCGTCCTGGTCGTGGGGCAGCGCGTGGCGCAGACCTGCGCGCGGCGGCACGTCGGCGCGGCGGGTCGGCGGGTACATCTTGATCGTAGCCGTCGTCGTAGCCGTCGTCGTAGCCGTCGTCGTACTCGTCGTCGTAGCCATCTTCGTCATAGCCATCGTCTTCGTAGGCATCATCAGCGTAGTCATTGCCCCCACCAGCGTCGGCTTCAGCTGGTTCGCTCGAACCGTCGGTAGCGTCGTCTTCCCAGAACTCGTCGAAGTCATCTTCCTCGGCAGCCGGTGCTGGCACTTCCTCGGGCTCATCTTCGTAGTAGATGTCCTCGACGACGACTCGGTTGCCGTCGGCGTCGTCGACTTGGTACGTCAATGGTAGTTTTCCCTGATCGACCAGATCGCAGATCTGATCCTCGGAGAACGGACCCTTCTTACCGCTCTTGGTACGTATCCAGTATCCACTCATGAGCACAGAGCCCTCTCTGTAGGCTAGCGACCGGGATCCGCGGTTGCGTACGCGGCGGTGGCTAGGATGGCACGCCAAGATCGTAGCGGAAGCGATCACGCTTGGGGAGCTTTGCCCGGCGACTTCCGCGTGTCGTGGGGACGGGGCGCCCCCTGTCGGCCGGGGGTGGTGTTCGAGAGCGAGCATTGTATAAGGGATTGTTGGAGTTCCGAAACGCGGGCCAGCGCATTCTTGGGCCCGCCCCTGAGGCGGCGCTTCATCGAAGTTGAGTGTCGTTGAGTGCCGGTACGCTTGAAGGGCGCGACGTGACTGTAGATATCGAGAGCGTGCGTGACTATCTGCTAGCGCTCCAAGACCAGATCTGTGCAGGACTCGTGGCCCTCGACGGGAGCGCCTTTCAAGAAGATGACTGGGAGCGCTCTGGGCATCTCGGTGGCGGTGGCCGTACACGAGTGCTCGCCGACGGAGCTGTGTTCGAACAAGCTGGCGTCAATTTCTCACACGTCACTGGCGCGACGCTGCCGCCGGCAGCGACCGCCCAACGCCCGGAGCTCGCTGGGCTGTCGTTCGAGGCTTTGGGCGTGTCGCTGGTCGTGCACCCGCGCAATCCCTTCGTACCGACGTCGCATGCCAACGTCCGCTTCTTCCTTGCAGGTGCCGACACGGACAAGCCGGTGTGGTGGTTCGGCGGTGGCTTCGATCTAACCCCGTACTACGGCTACGACGAAGACTGCGTCCATTGGCATCGCACGGCCGAGAAGGCGTGCCGTGACTTTGGCGAAGACACGTACGCGCGCTACAAGAAGTGGTGCGACGACTACTTCTATCTGCGGCATCGGGACGAACCGCGTGGCGTCGGTGGATTGTTCTTTGATGATTTGAACGGTGATGCCTTGAACGACGCCGGCCGCGGCGACCCGTCGAAGGGAGATAGTTTCGACGCCTGCTTTGGGTTCTTGCGCAGCGTCGGCGATCACTATCTTCCTGCCTACTTGCCGATCGTAGAGAAGCGGTGCCAGCAAGCTTATGAAGATCGCCACCGCAGCTTCCAGTTGTATCGCCGCGGGCGCTATGTCGAGTTCAATCTTGTCTACGATCGTGGCACACTCTTTGGCCTGCAGTCCGGGGGGCGCACCGAGTCGATACTGATGTCGTTACCGCCGCTCGTGCGTTGGCAGTACGACTGGCAGCCAGAACCTGGTAGCGAAGAAGCGCGCTTGTACGAGCGTTACTTGAAACCACACGATTGGCTCAGCGAAGACCTGTAGCGCCGGCTGTTCGGCGGCCAGTGAGCCGTCCTAGAAACGACGAAGTAAGAGGACCCGCAACATGAGTGACGCAGCGTCGTCTTTCCATTTTCATACAGAAGTTCGTGTACGGCTTCCAGAAACGGACGCGATGGGGATCGTCTTCCATGGCAACTACTTCACGTATCTCGAGGTGGGGCGCGTCGACTATCTGCGCAACCTGGGCCTGGCCGAGGGAATTCGGCCGATCAAGGACTTCGAGAACGTGGTTGTCAGCGCGCACCTCGATTTCAAATCCCCAGCCCGTCTCGATGACCCGGTGATCATCGATGTTTGCACTCGTGAGATCCGCAGCGCAAGTTTCACTTTCGACTTCCGGCTGCGCCACAAGGAGCGCAACCGACTGATTGCCGTTGGTTACACCACGCACTGCGCTCTTGACGACAACTTCAAGCCGATGGCGGTGCCGGATCACTTTCGTCAGGTGGTAGGCGAGTTCGAGGGGTGGAGCTAGCACGTGGGGTCCGGGGGGATGATCGTTGTCGCTGGGATGCACCGGTCAGGGACCTCTCTTGTTGCGCAATTGCTCGACTCGCTGGGGATCTCCGTTGGTGACAAGAACGCGTTCTACGCTGCCGATGAGTGGAACCCGCGCGGCTACTTCGAACGCAACGACGTGGTCGACTTGAACAGCCGCCTCATCACCGGTCATTCCCGCACCGGCACTTCCATGCAGCAAGCACTGAGCAAGTTGCTGTATCTCCGCATGCCTTCTCGCGCCCGCATCGAACGGCTCGCGGAGCGATACACTTCTGAGATCGATGCCGTGGGCGCGACCTGTGGCGGCATCGCAGTGAAGGACCCACGGTTCTGTGTGACCGCGTCGGCCTGGGCGCAGCGCGTGCCGATCGACGCCTACGTCGTTGGCCTGCGCGATCCCGCCGAAGCGGTTTTGTCGCTGTGGCGGCGCCAGCGGATCCCGCAGTGGCTGGGATTTCGGTTCTGGAACTATCACGTTCGCTGCCTGCTCGAGCAGTTTCCACCCGATCGCACCGTCTATGTGCACTACAACGAACTGGTGTCCGGGGATCGCGATGCGGAGCTGCAGCGAGTCGTCGACTTCTTCTCGCTCGACCTGGACGCAGCGGTAGCGCGCGAACGCTTTGCGACAGTCTTTTCCGACAAACTGTATCGCAATCGTCCGCAGCCGCGCGCGTTGCCGGCGACCACGCAGTCATTGTGGGAGGAAGTGCTCGAGCGTCGCGCCTGAGTTTGGAGACACGCAGAGTTCTTGGAAACGCGCAGCCCAAAGCGCGGTCAACTAGCCCATGATCTGTGTGAACCAAGCGCCGATGTCTTGGATCTCTTGCTCGTGCACGCTGTGCTCCATGGGGTACGTACGCCAGTCGACGGCGTAGCCAAGAGTCTCCAAGCGGTTCTTCGACTGCTCGCCGAGAGCCAGCGGTACGACCGGATCCCAGCTGCCATGGCATTGCAACAGAGGCGTGCTTTGGTTCGCCTCCGTCTCTTTCTTGCCCAATCCTGTTTCGTCGAGCAGATACGCCGAGAGCGCCATGATGCCTGCCAGCTTTTCTGCATGCCGTAGGCCAACGTGGAGCGCCATCGCCCCGCCCTGGGAGAAGCCAGCGACGAAAATGCGCTCTGCCGGGACGCCGCGCGCCTTCTCGGCAGCGATCAGTTCTTCGATCTGCTCCGCCGAGTTTGCGACGCCCTTCATGTCGGAATTGCGCGGGCCAGAGATGCTGACGATGTCGTACCAGGCCCGCATAGACATACCGCCATTGAGCGTGACGGGGCGCACGTCCGCGTGTGGGAACAGAAACCGCACCGACGCGCTCGCGGAAAGTCCCAAGTGCGGCACGATGGGTTCGAAATCATGACCGTCGGCGCCGAGGCCGTGCATCCAGATGACAGAGTAGGCGGACGGGTCGGCGGCCTTGGGGCCGTGGTCCACGGTGAGGTGCGGGATCACTGAGTCGGACTCCTTGGTTGTTCTATCGAGAGCGACCGCCCGACCGTAGCAGTGGACGGCTGGCGGCAGTGGCGTTGTCTAAGGCTGGGAGAGGTTACCTGCTGGGCGGCAGTGTGCAAACAGCTGCGACGCGAAGAACTTCTTCAGCAGCGGGCGGCGGCGAAAGTGTGGGAGGAACCAATCTTTCAACCGTCCATCGCCGAAGATCCTGTGGATTGGGTAGCTCCCTTCGAGCCAGGCGTCTGCGACGGTGAATCCGTGTCGCAACAGACTCTTGCGAAGCTGCTCGAGGCTCTGCTCGTTGACGTGGTATGGCTTGCGCGAACCCGGCGTCATCTCGGTTCTTAGGTCGCGCGGTAGTCGCACTCCCCAGCTCCACGATAGCCGCGAAAGCACTGGCACAGTCCAATCCACGAGGAGGCGATTGGGTTGCGTGTGGACGATCAGGCGGCCGTCCGGTGCGAGAGCGCGGCGGCACTCCTGGAACGTCTCTGCGAGTTCTGCTGGCGGCAGGTGCTCGACGACGTCGGTCAAGAAGATGACCGTCGCCCAGCTCGTAGGAACAGGCAGCGCTTCGCCGCGCGCGCGTACGGCAACGAGCCGCGCGGCGACGTCGTCGTTGAGTTGTGTCCGCACTATTCGCAGCGCGCTCCGCGCGGGATCGATGGCGACCACCGTTGCGCCGCGTCGGGCGCTGTCTAGTGCTAGTTCGCCGCGACCACAGCCTACATCGACGACACGGTCGCGACCGGTCACGGCGGCCATTTTCGCGCACTTCTTCAGCCGTCGCGGCAAACGAGCTCCGTGCCCACGTCGAAACTCGGCATGACCGTCGCAGTCGCCGGTGTAGTAAGCTTCGTCGTAGAGTCGTTCGATTTCAGCGAGAGTGAGTGGCTGCACCATGCCGGTAGTCTAGGGACGCGGCATCTCGCCAGCAACCTTCCTTGTCTGGTATGCTGCACGATCTGATATCCGACCGTGGAAGCCTCTGCATCCGAAAGGAGTTCGCGATGTCTGCGCCGCAGGACTGGTTGAAGCAGGGCCGTACGCCTTGGTTCGAGCGTACTTTTTCCTATGACACGCCGTCGAACGACCTGCACGAAGTTCTCTGTCGGCTGGCCGGGACACCGGTGCGTCTCGAAGAACTAGTAGCGGGCCTCGACGCGGCTGCTTTGACGCGGCGTGTTGACGACACGTGGTCCGCTCAGGAGAACATTGGACACCTACTCGATCTCGAGCCACTCTGGGTGGGACGTACCGCCGACCTCCTCGAACGCCGGGAAGAACTCCGCGCCGCCGATCTATCCAACACAACGACCCACGGCGCCCGCCACAACGAAGCGAATCTGGACGGCTTGCTGGCGACCTTCCGGTCGGTGCGCGGCGACTGGCTGCGATCGCTGCGTCAGTTCGACGACGATCAGATCCGGTACGCTGCCCAACATCCGCGCCTGGGCACCCCGATGCGGATCATCGATCTGGCCGAGTTCGTGGCCGCCCACGACGATCACCACATCGCGCGTGTGCACGAATTGTGTGGTTGGGAGCCGACGGGCTAGGCGTCCCCGGCTCCGGTGGCTGCGAGGCTGCCCGCTAAAGTCAGCGCTATCTGGGGTGACGGGCGGTAGTTCGGAGTGGACGAGGGGCGGTGCGCTAGTGCTAAATGCCCGTGGCTGGTATAGTTGAGCTTGGTAGTAGCGGAACCTCAATGCCGTAGGCTCGCTGATTAACAACACTCTCTTTTGCTACGAAGGTACGGAATGTCCGTCGCCAAAGACTCCAAGGCCCAAGATCTGCCCGACTCGCGTGCGGATGCTGCAAGCGCTGGTCTGCCGAGCGAGGATACGCTGCGGCGGATCCGCGACATCTTGTTCGGTGAGAAGGTTGCCGAGCTCGAAGGCCGCTGCCAGGCGCTGTACACGCAACTCGCCAGCGTCAAACAGAGCCTGTCGCAGAAAATCGTGACCGCTGAGACTACGCTTCAGAACGAACTCCGGGCGTTGCGGGAGCAGCTCGCCACTCAGAACACCGAGCAACAGCAGCAAGGCGCCGCGTTGCAGCAGACGCTAGAGCGTCTCGAGCAACGCCTGGATGCAGACACGGACTCGTTGCGCACTGATCTCTCGGCACAGGCAACGGAAAGTAGTGAGCGTTGCGCTGAGATCGAGGCCGCTCACCAAGAGAGCTGGCATGTCCTCGAGGAAGCGCAATCAGAGTTGCGCTGCGACCAGAAGAACGGACTGCAGCAGCTCGAGAACAGTCTGGGCGAACGACTGGAAGGTATGGCTGGCAGCCAAGGTGCCGCGCACGAAGAACTGGCCGCGAAGCTCGACAGTGTCCGCATGCGCCTCGAGAAGGCAGTTCAGGATCTTGGCGCGGCCAATGACCGTAGCCTCGAAGAGCTGCGGCAGTCGACCGCTGAGGCGACGGAGGCGCTGGATCGCATGCTGGAACAGCGCACGGCCGAGCTGACGCAGGCCAACGAAGAAGCGGCGACTCGCCTCGACGATGCGAAGGCAGATCGCAGCACGCTGGCCGGGTTGCTGCGCGACCTCGCCGTGCGACTCGACGATGACGGGACGCAGCAGTGATCGGCAGCAGCGGCGGTGGACAGCAGCGCGCCGACAAGAACGGAGGCCGCACGCGAGCCGATCTGGAGGGCGACGCGCGCGCGCTTGCCGAACTGCGAGGGCTGCTGGTCGGCCCGGAGCAAGAACGACTGACCGGGATCCAGCAACGCCTCGACGACCCAGAGCTGCATGCCCGTGACGTGGCTCGGGTGTTGGCCGAGGCCCTCGAAATCCGCAACCAAGAGAGTGGGGCGATCTCCGAAGCACTCGCCCCTACGATCGACGAAACGCTGAGCGTGTCGATTCGCGAGCGCCCGCAGGAGGTGGCCGATTCTCTGTCGCCGGTGATGATGCCGGCCATTCGCAAGTCGATCTTCGACACGATCAAGTCGATGATGCAGTCTCTCAATGAGACCCTCGAGCGCAGTATGTCGCTAAAGGGTTTGAGTTGGCGCTGGGAGGCAATGCGCACCGGCAAGCCCTTTGCCGAGGTCGTATTGCTGCGCACACTGCAATATAGAGTCGAGCACGTGTTCTTGATCCATCAAGAAACCGGGCTGTTGCTGCGTCACCTCGATGCGGATTCGGCTGCCGATGCGATCGAGCAGCCGCAGGCCGTCTCTGCGATGTTGACAGCGATCCAAGACTTCGTCCGCGATTCCTTCGGTGCAGAAGACGATGAGAGCCTCGAGGCGCTGCAGGTTGGTGAGCGAGCGGTGCTGATCGAACGAGGGCCGATGACGGCAGTGGCGGCCGTCGTACGTGGGGAGCCACCGCAAGATCTGTCCGCCCTGTTGCGGGAAACTCAACGGCGAGTGCGCACCGACTATGGCAAAGAACTGGCGGCTTTCGATGGCGATCCCGCTCCGTTTCAGCCGGTCGAAACGATCTTGCAAGACTGCCTGGTGTCTGCGAAGCGTGCCACGGAGAAGAAGCCGCGCAAGAACGTGGCGAAATCGCCGCTCTTTTGGGGGGCATTGATCGTCGTCGGGTTGTTGATCGCCTGGGGTGTGTCGAGCTGGCTCGAGGCGCGACGTTGGGACCGATTTCTCGAGTCGCTGCAGGCCGAGCCTGGTTTGGTCGTCATTCAGTCGCAGTCGTCGGGCGGCTACCAGCTGCTCGGGTTGCGCGACCCAATGGCCAAGGATCCGCAGGAGTTGCTGGCCGCGGCGGAGTTCGAAGCCGACGAGGTTGCGATGTCGTGGCAGCCGTTCTCGTCACCGCATCCTGACTTCGTGCGCGCCCGGATTCAGCGTGTGCTGGCGCCGCCCCGGGGCGTCGATATGCAGCTCCACCACGGTGTGTTGACGATCCGCGGGGAAGCGTCCGGGCGCTGGATAGCGCAAACTCTGCTACTCGTACGGACCCTGCCCGAAGTCACTTCGGTAGAGAACTTGGTTGTCGTCGAGGGGGAGTAAGGCCTGTGAAAGAGCAGAAGATCTGCATGCTCGGCGCCTTTGCAGTCGGCAAGACCAGCCTGGTCCGCCGTTTCGTCGAAGGCATGTTCTCCGAAGAGTACCTGACCACGATCGGCGTCAAGATCGATCAGAAACAGGTCTCCTGTCCGCGCGGAGAGTTGTTGATGATTTTGTGGGATGTGGCTGGTGAGGACCGCTTCCACACCATCACCGACACCTATCTGCGAGGTTCTGCTGCTTACCTGTTGGTGGCTGACGGCGGACGTCCACAAACGATCGAGCAGGCGCTGCAGATCGATCAACGTGCGCAGAAGCTGTTGGGGGGCGTGCCGCGCCTCCTGCTGCTCAACAAAGCCGATCTGCGCGAGGAATGGCCATCGGATGATGGAGTTGCTCTCGCGCGCGCCGCAGAGTTGGGTATGCTAGTCCTCCCGTCCAGTGCGAAAACCGGAGTAGGCGTGGAAGAGGCCTTCGTGCAGCTGGCCGACCAACTGCTGTAGGGAAGAGTCTGTGTTGAAGCGTGAGCCTCTCGACCTTGGGCTGATCTTCGAGTCCTTGAATCTCGTCGCCTGGGAGTCCGATTCCGCCGGCCTGTTGCACCTGCATGGCCCTGTCAGCGCTCCACTACGCGAGCAGTTTCCGGTGCTAGACAGCGATCCACTACAGCTCCAAGGTCAGTTTCGCTTTCTGACCCACTTCATCGACACCGCGAACGACCAAACCGATGGCGTCTGGGCGCAATCAAAGGAGAGCGGCATCTCCTCTGGTACCTGGGAAGAAGACGATGGCGCAGGCGGACTCGCGCCGTTCTGTGCCCACGCCTTCGTTTCGCAGGGACGCAAGTTCCTCGTCCTCGAGAAACTAGGTACGGCTTACCAAGACCAGAAGAGCGTCCTGCAAGTGGCGCGAGTCGGAAGTCTGGCGTACGAAGAGCTGCAGCGAGCTCAAGAGGCACTGCAACAGAGCCAGCAGCGGCAAGAAAGCCTCCTCGCCGAGCTCGACGAGCGGGTACAGGCGCGCACGACCGAGCTGCATCAGGCCAACGAGCAGCTGCGTCAAGAAATCAACGGCCACCTGCAGACGCAGCAAGCTCTCCTCGATCACCAAGAGGAGCTGCGGACGTTGGCAGAGCGCCTGGTTCTTGCGGAGGAGCAGGAACGGCGCCGCATCGCCGTCGGTCTGCACGATGACCTGGGGCAGGCTCTCGCGATGGCCAACATCAAGATGGGGCAGCTTGCGTCGGCGCAGCCGGAGTTGGTCGAAGAGATCGGCGAGGTGCGATTGCTGCTCAAGAAGGCGATTACCCGCACCAGGACGCTAACTTTCGAGCTCAGCTCGCCGATCCTGCACGAGTTGGGGCTGGACGCTGCGCTCGAGAACCTCGTGCAGCAGTTCGGGGCGCGTGCCGAGATCCAAACTCGCTACGAAAGTGAGGCGCCGCAGCAGGTGCCGGAGAAGACGGCCGTTCTGATCTACCAGGCGGTGCGCGAGCTGCTTCACAACGTGCAGAAGCACGCCGCAGCTGACAAAGTTGTCGTTACCTGCGAGTGGCAGCCGCAATCGGTCCAAGTCACCGTCGCCGATGATGGTCGCGGCTTGAGTACAGACCCGGCGGGCGTGCGCGATTCGTTCGGACTCTTCAATGTGCAGCAGCGCATCGACCATCTGGGGGGCTCGTTCTTGTTGCAGTCCGCGCCGGACCGCGGCACGAAGATCACGCTCCGCGTGCCGTTTGCGGAGGCGACTGACGGAGAGGGGGGCGCATGACAACGCGCGTGTTGTTGGTCGATGACCACAAGATCATTCGCGACGGCCTTCGCAAACTGCTCGAAGAGCAAAGCGGCTACGAAGTCGTAGGAGAGGCCGCCGATGGGCGCGAAGGCGTGCGCCTCGCGCTCGAGCTACGACCCGACATCGTCGTGATGGACATCGCTATGAAGGGCCTCAATGGGGTCGAAGCGACCCAGAAGATTCTCAGCGAAGCGCCCCGCATTCAGGTCATTGCCCTGTCGATGCACTCGGATGCCCCCTACGTATCGCGAATGTTGAAGGCGGGTGCACGAGGCTACCTTCTGAAAGACTGTGCGTTCGAAGAGTTGACGACGGCGCTCCAGCAAGTCGCCGAGCGGCGGCTGTACTTGAGCCCGCAGGTCACAGGAGTCGTCGTCGACGACTACGTCCGCAAGATGGACACCGACGACGGTGCCGAGCCACGTCCCGAGTTGACGCCCAAGGAGCGCGAGGTGCTGCAGCTGCTCGCCGAAGGGCAGAGCACGAAGGAAATGGCGAGCACGCTCAGCGTCAGCGTGAAGACGATCGAGACCCATCGCGGCAACATCATGAACAAGCTCGAGCTCCGAAGTATCGCGGAGCTGACCAAGTTCGCGATACGGTCCGGGCTCACAAGTTTAGGCGATTGAGCGCTTTACGGCATCTTTCGGACGCCTCGGGTGAACCCATCGTTAGGGGATTTCGAACCCTGGTATAGGGATTCCCCCCGATTGGCGCATCCCCACCCCACAGCTAGGATCCTCAGCGTCGTGGGACTTCCACTTCGCTCGAAGTGGCCCATTGGGTACCTCAACTCTCATTGCTAGGAGGCAGACATGAGGAATTCATCTGCTGTGGCACTACGTCTCTTTGTCGCGGTGACCTGCGGGTTGCTGCTGTTGTCCGGTTGCCAGAACACGAGCTGGCGTCGGACCTCGAACGATCGCGCCAAGACCGCGAAGGTCCAGCCGCGTCCGGCCGCCGCCAAGACGAACCAGGCCAACGTTGCCAAGTCGTCGGCGATCAGCTCGGCCGACATGAAGGGTCTGATCTGGAACGACATGGCGCTGCCGACCGGCGACGTCAGCTCGAGCGCGGTTCAGCTGCGCACGGGTCGTCCGGCCGAAGTCATGGTCGGCGTGCCGTTCGAGTACCTGCTCGAGGTCAAGAACCTGAGCTCCAACACGCTCGAGGACGTCACCGTCGTCGAAGCCCTCGGTACGAACTTCAAGTTCGAGAGCGCCAACGTGCGCCCGACCGGTGGCAGCGGCTCGACCCTCAGCTGGACGTTCGATGAGCTGGCCGCCGGCGAGAGCCGCTTGGTCCGCGTCGTGGGTTCGGCCGCGAGCGAGTCCGACATCACCAGCTGCACGACTGTCAGCTACGACACGAACATCTGCGATACCGTCGCGGTTGTGAAGCCGTCGATCAAGCTGCAGAAGTTCGCCCCGCAAACGATTTCGCGCTGCGAGCCGATCGCCCTGCGCTACGTCCTGACGAACACGGGTAGTGGTACGGCCTACAACCTCAAGGTCAATGAGCAGCTCCCGGATGGGCTGTCGCTGGCCGACAGCAGCCGCAAGGTTGTGTCGTTCCAGGTTCCGGAGCTGGGCGCGGGCGAGTCGAAAGAGCTCTTCGCCAACGTCGAAGCATCGCGCACCGGTACGTACCGCGGCTGGGCCAAGGCCATGGGCCAAGGCGATCTGGCTGCTGACTCAGGCGAGACCATCACGGTCGTGAACGAGCCGGTCCTCGAGGTGAGCTGCACCGGCCCGGAGACGTCGTTCTTGGGGCGTGACTTCGCTCACTTCGTCACTGTCACGAACAAGGGTGACGGCATGGCGACGGACACTGTCGTCGAAATGCGTTTGCCTTCTGGCGTCGAAGTCGTCGACGCGTCTGGTGGCGGTGCCGCCAGTGGTGGCAAGGTGCAGTGGGACGTCGGCGGCCTGCGCCCCGGCGACACCCGCGAGTACAAGGTCACGATGCGCGCCAGTGGCGAAGCCACGGTCCGTACGACCGCGTTCGCCAACGCCGAGTGCGCCGAGCGCGTTTCGTGCCAGTCGGAGACCCGCTGCGTCGGTATCCCCGCAATCTTGCTCGAGGTGGTTGATATCAACGACCCCGTCTTGGTTGGTGACAACGAGACCTACGAGATCCGCGTGACGAACCAGGGTACTGCCCCGGGCACGAACATCCGAATCACGTGCGAGCTCGAAGACGGTATGGGCTACGTGAACGCCGACGGCGTCACCGCTGCTGCGCCGCGTGGTCGTCAGATCGTGTTCTCGCAGCTCGCGAGCTTGGCTCCGGAGGCGAAGGCCAGCTGGCGCGTCGTTGTCAAGGCCGAGCGCAAGGGTTCGGTGCGCTTCCGCGTACAAATGGTCAGCGATCAGATCGATCGACCGGTCGACGAGACCGAGGCGACCAACTTCTACCAGTAGATAAACGAGGATAAGCCTCGAAGGAGGCGAGTCACCTCATGTCTGGGCAGTGCAGGCGTCGCCTGCGGCACTGCGCTGCCCTTTTAAAACTGGAAGCACTGATTAGCGCTCCTCGTGGGAGCGCTTCGGTTGGCCACCGTGCTGCACCACGGTGGCCTTTTTTTTATTCTGAATCTCCTCGAGAACTGAACGGAGTAACGATGAAGAAGTGGATGTTGATGATCTTCGTCGCTGCGCTCTTCGGCTGCACCGAAGCGAAGAACATGGCCGACAACCTGGGTGTGAACCTCGATCGTAAGCCCGACGAGGTGCGCAAAGAAGCCGCCGCGATGGACAAGACCGAGCTCACCGCAATCGTCGACAAGTACCGCGGCTTGATCGCCGACAAAGAGAAGCAGGTCGGTGATTTGCTCGGCGACGCCAAGTCGAAGCTCGACGGCGTCATGGGTGGATCCGGCGACAAAGTCAAAGAAGGTGTCGACAAGCTCAAAGACGGGGGCGCTGCCCTGAAAGAGCAGATCGTCAAACTCAAGGAGCAACTCGAGATCTACGTCGCGGAGCTCGGTAAGAAGTAGCTCCTGCGCGTCGCTCTCTAGAGAGTGCCCGAACGAGGAGCCCTGTGGGTCATTCGTGATCTGCAGGGTCTCCTCTTTTTTTGTGTCTCGGGCGGGTGTGTGACGGCGAAGGGCGCTGGAGGGGGTGGGGAAACAGGGTAAGGGTAGGGAAACTGACGGCGGGCAAGGGGACACGGGGACGAGGGGACGAGGGGACAAGGGGAGAAGGGGACAAGGGGACAAGGTGAGAAGGGGACAAGGGGACAAGGTGAGAAGGGGACAAGGGGACAAGGAGAGAAGGGGACAAGGGGACTACGGGACAAGGCGCCAAGGGGACA
>JBCCHQ010000076.1:0-28128 GCA_039028735.1 Planctomycetota bacterium
CTCGACATGAATCGCAAGATCCGTCTCGGTCGGCGCCGGATAACCCGACTTGAAGTAGTTGACGAACTCTTCCGTCCGAATCGCTGACTTCGGCGGCACGTGGCCACTTTGGAGATACTTGCGCGTCAGCGTGTAGCTGGCTGTGTCGACGTCGACGCCAAACGTCGACTGTGGATCTTTCGCGGGATCGACGAACGCATTGTCGCCCCAATAGCGAAAGAACATCGCCGACGGCGTTTCTGTCGGACGCGGCCGAATCCACTCGAGGACCCGATCGACATCGTGGCGCAGGTACCCCATACGCCCGGCCCGACGTCGTCCGCGCGACTCACTACCCATGAGATCGCCGGCGTCCCCGGCCAGACTGTAATCGGCGAGATAGCCGTCGGTCACCGGCCCCGGTCGCGGCACCGGCAACGTCGCCGTCGCCAGCGGCTTCCGCTTCGGAGTGCTCTTCGTATTCCGGGAGAGGATCTCCGGCTTTCTGAACATCCGGCGATACTTCGCGTTCGGGTACGGGTTCTTGTTCCCCGACGCTCCGGCGGCTCCGCCGGAGAGCTGCGTGGTCTCGAGCAGTAGCACTTCTTCGTTGGCCACTATGGTTGCGTCCGGCATTGGGGCGCGAGCTGTAGAGAACGCAGAGAACTCGGCTGCTGGCGGGCTAGCCACTTCTCGCCTCTCCGACGGAGCATACTCTGCCTTGGCAGGTGCGTCGCGCGTCACCGGAGGGTTGGTCGGCTGCGGCACCTCGACGGACGCTGCAGTCCCGTGAACTTCCTCTCCAGGTGCGACCGCAGCCATCTCGATGAAACCCCCGACCCCTTGTGGGTCTTCGCCGCGCCCGGCGTCGTCGAAGATCCCCAGCAAGATCGCTGCAACGCCGACCAGGACCAGCGCCGCCGCCCAACTCAACGCTACGCGCCACGGCGTCGGTGGTGCCGCCGGCTGCGTCTCTTGCAACAGCTCGGCGCGACGCTCAGCGCTGAGCGCTGGCGTCTGCTGCTGGGCCCCCTGCAGCATGGCGATCGATTCCTTGCGCGCCTCGAACTCGGCGCGCAGCTGTGGGTCGTCGGCCAGGGCGGTCGCAACGACCTCCTCTTGCTCAGGGGTGGTTTCACCGAGGAGCGAGTGTGTCAGCAGTTCGTCGAGACTCAGATCCCCGTGCGCGTTGTTAGCGTTCGTGTTGTTGTTCGTGTTGTTGTCGTTCATGCGGCGATCCTTCCTCAAACCACGCCCGCGGAGCGCAGTCCGCGAGCCAGCTGCGAGAGTCCTTCGTGAATCAACGTCCCGACTTTGCCGACACTGTGACCAGTGATTTCGGCAATCTGCCGGTAGCTCAGTCCTTCGAGGACTTTCAACGCGAGCGCTTCCCGCACTTCGGGGAGTAGCTTCTCGAGCTGGGCACTGATGGCGCAGTGGGCCTCGCCCTGCTCCAGCGGGTCGCGTTCTTCGGGAACGACCTCCGGCCGTGCAGCCTTGGCTTCTTTGGTTCGCATACGAGCTTCCTTCTTGATCCGATCGAGGGCCCGGTTGCGGGTCACGCGAAACAGCCACGCTTGCGGCGAGTCTGGGGTCACCCCTTGCTGGCGCGCGAGATTCAGGAAGGCCTCCTGAACCGCGTCCTGGGCGATCTCCGAGTCTCCGCTCAGCCTCGTGGCGTAGCGCAGCAATGCCCCCTCGTGGCGTTCCACGAGGGCAGCAAACGCGCTCCGGTCTCCGCGCCGGTGCCGTCTAAGCAGGTCACTGTCGTGGGGCGACGCACCGTCGCCCGCGCAAGATCTATCGTTCAAAAGGACTCCCGGGTTTGTCTGTCCTCATCATGTAGTCGCCTGGACCGCCGAACTGTACAGAGGTTTCTACCGATTTCTGGGAGGGAAAATTCCGCGACCATCGGCTAGCGTCACGGCTCGACAGCGAACTGGGCCGCCGGAGCACCTCTAGACACGAGGGACAGACACAATGGTGCGAACCGATCACCACGGCGATGGCGGCGGCGAGACGTACCTCCGCTTCTCCGCCCAGGCGACGTCGACCGCGCCCGAAACGCTCTTCGGGGAACTTAGCGGCCTCGACGCCCACGACCATTGGGCGGTCCCCCGGCGACTGCGCGAGATCATCGCGTGCCGCGACGTCGTTGCCGGCGACCTGGGTGGGCTCATCCGCAAAGAGAAGCACCTGCTGGTCTACCTACTGCTCGCTGCACGGCCAGAACTCCGCTCCGTACTCGAGCTCGGGTCGTCTCTGTTTGAGATGATCGATGGCCTCGAGGGAGCGCGGCGCGCCCTCTCAGAGTCAGGGATCGACGACGTCGCGATCGACCGGCTGGCGTTCCACGGGATCGAGATCTCGCCGTTCCTACGCCGTCTCGCCGTCGAGCTACACCCGGGACATGACATTCAACACCACGCAGACGCCACGACTGCGGTTGCGTGCGACCTACTCTACGACCGCGTCGTCAGTAGCTTGGCGTTCGAAACGACGACCGAACTCGCAGCCCTCGTCAACCGTTCGCAGGTCGCACTGCTGAATCTCTACCTGTCGTGTGGGGACACGTTCGTGTCGTCGTGGGCGGGTAAGCCGTTGACGTACTTCTCGCTCGACGACACCGTTGCGCAGCTGGATCGACCGCTGTTCTATCTGTTCGGAAGGAAGTCACCAGGTCCCGACTTGAGTCACGGCCAACGGGTCGTCGAGGCCTTCTTTCTCTGCGCAACCGACGACGTCGCCGCCGATTTCCTGGCCTTGGCAACGAAGGACCCACAGGTAGCAGCCTACTTCACGGAGAAGGACATCGTGGCGACACCTGCATTGGAACTACTGACCACGTAGCCGAGAGACCAACCATGCCGCGCGCCTGGATCCTAGCCTGCAATCGTTCGGGGAGCACGCTGCTGCTCGAGGTCCTGCGCCGATTGACACAAGCAACGGTGCCCGACGCTCCCGCGACGACTGCAACAGCGCGAGCAGAGTTCGACGAGGCGATCGAGTCTTGGCAAGCACGCTTGGCGCCCGTGACTTTTTCATCGACAGGCTGCACCAACCTCGGCACGATCGATTTCATCGCCGCCCGCCACGGCGCGGATCATGAGTTCACGTTTGTGACGCATCTGCCAATCGCACGCGACCCCTTCGATGTGGTGCACGCCTGCTACACCTACCCGACCGCAGCAGCCGTTGCCTACTGCCAGCAAGCGCCGCGTTTCGCACCTGTCAGGCACCCGCTCGACATCCTGGTCTCGCATGCCTTTGAATACGAACACGTACTCTTGGAGATGCACAACGACGCACAGATCGATCCCGAGTATCGCGAGCAGTATGGACACGCGCGTCTCGCCAGCGTTGACTGGGTCCGCGGTGCCGGACGCTACATCGCCGGGTTCTATGCCGAACTGCTGCAGCGCGGACGTGCGATCCACACTGTCCGTTACGAGGACTTTCTCGACGACGCCAGCTCAACGATCCAAGACCTCGCCAACCTGGTCGGCGCCGAACTCGACACTACCGCCGCAGCCGCCCTGTGGGATGAGGTGGGGTTTCGACCCTTGCGCCAAAACAGCGCCCACCTGTTTCGGCCCGGGAGCGGCAAGTGGCGTGAGTACCTGGATCGATCGCACCTCGCAGCGCTTGCCGCAACCGGGCTCGACCACGTCACGCGTGAACTCGGCTACGAATGGCCCACAGATCTTCGACACTCGGTCGGCAGCACGGGGGCGACGACAGCACGACTGGAGTTCGACTTGGCTGTCGGGGATGCGATGAATCACCTGATGTTCGCAACACCGGTCGCCTTCACAGACGATGCCATCGAGTTCTTGCCGTTAGCAGGTCACGGCGCAAACACCCGCGCGATCGTCAGCGGCGCGCCACTACGCGACTTGCTGCTCGACCTGCAGGCGTAGAGCCACCACCGCAACTTCTCTGCAGCAACGGCCGCAGCAGCCTCGCACTAGGGGCAACCGCTATCGTCAGCGCAGTCGAGCGTATCCTGCGTTGGATCCACGCCGCAGACGAGGCTCGGTTCCGGGGGCAAGGCTCCGGTCTGAAACAAGAACGTCAGGATGAAGACTGGATCTGCAACGTTCATCGATCCGTCGTCGTTGGCATCGGACGCGTCGCGACAAAGAGGCGTCGCGCTACTGAAGAGCTGCGCCAACACCGCGATCGTGTCACCGACATTGATGCTGCTATCCAGGTTCGCGTCGCCGCGCACAAAGCGCGGCACCTCACTGAGGCCATTCCCCAGCTCCAGACGGACCGTATCGGTCGTCGTACCCAGGCGCCCAGCGAATGGCCCCCCGGGCGCGCCGATGAACTCCACTTCGTACGACACGTCGAAGAAGCTATCGACGGCGTAGCCACCACCCGGGAGCAACCGAGCCGTCGTGAAGCCTGGGCTCGGGAGAGCATTGTTACCACCCGCGGTGATGCGCAGCAGCGTAAAGTCTGGATCGCTCGTCAAGATCGCTTCGAGCTGCATCAGTGCGGTGTCGAAGCCTTGTACCGCGGCGCCCAGGGGACGCGGCGCGAGGTCGACGACAACAGCAGGGGCCGGCAACGAGAGCAATCGCGTGTAGCCCGCGAACGCACCGAAGCCCTCGATCGACAAAGCCAACTGTGAATCGAACGTCACGACATCGCCGCTCAGTGAGCCGCCCGGGAACGGACCAAACACGTTCGTGAACGTGCTCTGAGTGATCGCAATGTCGATCAACGCTTCAGGGAAACCGTCAGCGTCGCCGTGCAGATCGCCGGCACTGTCGTAGGCACAGCCAACAGGGGGCAAGTTGATCGTGCCAGCCCCATTGTCGGGCAACACACACTCTGGCAGGTCACAGCTGATCGTGATCATGCCGCTGGTCGAGCCCAGCGGGAGCGTCGGTGACGTCCCCACTTGCACGAGATACTGGCTGCCCGTTGTGACCGGAAACGTCAAAACATCCCCGCCAAGCCCGGGCCCCAGCGGCCCGCAAACCAGCAACGCTGCAACATCCGCCGGACAACTGCAGCCGCTGTAGACGGCCGCGAAGCCATTGCCGCCCAGCTGCACCTTCGCGAACCCGTCGCAGGTCGCCGTGTAGCAGAACCAAACATCCCGGTCGGGATCGACCCCGCACGGGAAGGCGAGGTCGGGACTGTCGGGCGTCGCCGCGCCGAGGTGATAAGGCGTACTGCCATCCCCCAGTGGGATCGCTGTCTCGCAGGTGTCGTTGCACGCTCCCGGCGCCGCCGTGATCGTGACGAATCCAGGGATCGTCGTCGGCACGATCGTGTCTCCGGTATCGGTGGTTACGAGCTCGGAGATCGGTGGGCCCGTCGTTGCCAGCGCACAGAAGTCGAGCGTCGTCGCGGTCCCGCCAGACACCGCGCCATACGTGATCTGGTACAGCTCATGGCTGGTCGCCGATGGCAACGTGATGAAGCCGTTCTGGTCGAGGACGGCGCCCGCGTTCCAGCCACCGGTCCCGAAAGTCACCGACTCGAACCAAGGCGGTCCCAAGAACAAAGCGGACTCGAAGGAGATGCCGCGATCGACGGTCAGTGCTACCAACTTGCCGAGTTCGTGGCAGACGGCCATCTGCCAACCCCTCAGCGGCAGCCCGGCACTGTTGTCGACGTGCACCTGAGTGGTGAAGCAGCCGCCGACACCAACGATCGTGCTAGGAATCGAATAGACATAGTTTGGATCTTGTGCCGCTGCCGGAGCTCCCAGAAGGAGCGCACAAAGCAGCAATGCAGGCATACGTTGAGAAGCGTTGATGAGAGTCTCCTGTTCTCGCGTGCTGACAAACCCGTGCCGGCAAGTCTCCCGTGCCTGCCCGCAACTGTCAAGCAGGTCACTATTTCTGACGCAAGAGTGGCGATGATTCGCTCGCAGCGGCAGCAATTCTTCACTATCGTGGGGATGGGAATGGGTCCATAGCAACGGCCGCGCTGCTGGGAACCCTCGGGGAAGGAACACTCGTGACGACACAGCCACTTCGTATTGGCTTCATTGGCGCCGGTTTTGTCGGGCAAGTCGCCCACCTACGCAGCTTCGCGGAGCTCGCCGGTCACTGCGAGATCGTCGCCATCGCCGAGACCCGCCCGCAGCTCCGCGCCCAAGTCGCGACCCGCTACTCGATTCCCAGAAGCTACCCCAGCCACGAGGAGCTGCTCCGGGCCCCAGACATAGACGCTGTCGTCGCCATCTTGCCGCGGCCGCTGACGGGCCCTGTCGCGCTCGCGGCGTTACAGGCCGGCAAACCGCTCCTGACCGAGAAGCCGATGGCCGCAACGGCAGCCCAGGGAGACACGTTGGTCGCAGCGGCCAAGCGATACGATGTGCCTCACGCAGTCGGCTACATGCGCCAACACGATGCCGGCATCGAGTTCGCCAGGCAGACCATCGCCGACTGCATCGCCACCGGCGAGCTGGGCGCGATCACCTACGCCCGTAGTCACTGCTTCCAAGGCAACGACTACTGTGCGATCGACGGCTTCGTCGACAGCGGAGAACCGCGATCACCAGTATCTGTCGACCCCGCCTGGCCGATCGCGCCGGATTGGGTTCCGGAGCCGCGCAAAGCCGAGTACGCGTCGTTTCTGAACGTCTACTGTCACAATCTCAACCTGCTCCGCTTTCTGCTGGGTGACTTCGAGCGCGTCGTCCACGCAGACCTACGCCCAGCTGCGCGCGCAGGCGATGCCCCGACGGGCCTTGTCAGCTTCGACCATGGATCCTTTCGATCGTTGCTGGAGGTTGGCTCGCTACGAAGCGAAGCGTGGCATGAAGTCACCGAGGTGTTCTTCGAACGCGGCAAGGTGACGATTCACCCGCCGCCCGCGTTCTTACGCAACGTTGCAGCTCGCGTCGAAGTGCTCCGCTGCGATGACAGCGACACCGTCGAGACCCACACCTTGCCAGCCAGCTGGGCGTTCCAACGCCAAGCGGCTGCGTTCGTCGAAGACGTGCGTGCCGGCGCGACGCCGCGCGCCTCGAGCCAAGACGCGCTCATCGACCTGCAGTGGGCAGAACGGATTTGGGAACTCGAACTCGCGAACAACGCGAAATCAAACGCCCCGAAGACACAGGAGATCGTCTCATGGTGACCAGTCTGGTAGGAGACGCGGAGAAGCCGGGCGTAGAGACGGTCCCATGGTGGCGAACCGGGCTTGGTGAAGCTGAAGTCGAGCGCGTCGTCGCTGCGATCCGCGGCGAGCGAATCACGATGGGCGCAGAGACGATCCTGTTCGAAGAGGAACTCGCCGAAGCGCTGGGTGTCGCCCATGCTGTGGCAACCCCGAGCGGCAGCGTTGCGCTATTGCTGTCGCTGCAAGCTCATGGCAGTGGGACTGGCGACGAGGTGATCGTGCCGGCGCGAACCTTCGTCGCGCCCGCCCACGCGATCCAGATGGCCGGTGCCACGCCTATCGTCGTCGACACCCTGGCTGATACACCCTTGATCGACCCAGAAGCAGTCGAAGCTGCGATTACGCCACGAACGAAAGCGATCATTCCAGTGCACCTGAATGGCCGCGCCGCAGCCGTTGGGGTCCTGCGCCAGCTCGCCACGAAGCACGACTGCGTCGTCATCGAGGACGCCTGCCAGGCGCTGTTCTCCCGCGACGATCGTGGCTACCTCGGGACCCGTGGCGACGTCGGCTGCTTCTCGTTCGGCGTCGCGAAGCTGCTGACAACGGGCTACGGCGGCGCGATCGTCTGCGACGATGCCGCGACCTACGAACGCTTGGTGGCCCTGCGCAATCACGGCATTCCGGGCGGCACCGCCCCTCATGGTCACGAGGGCTTTGGCTTCAACTTCAAGTTCTCAGACATCATGGCTGCGATCGGTCGCGAGCAGCTGCGTTCCGCACCGCGCCCGATCGAACGGGTCACGGCCATCCACAACATCTACTCCGAAAGCCTGCGCGAGCTTCCCTACCTCGACATGCTCCCCGTCGATACTGAAGCCGGTGCGATCCCGATCTACGCCGAGGTCATGTCGCCGGAACGCGCCGCGCTGCGCGATTTCCTCGAGAACCGCGGGATTCACTGCCAGGGCTTGGCGGCCAGCTTGCACCGGTTCCCGCACCTCGGTGCCACCGGCGAATTCCCGAACGCCGAACGCTTCGATCGCGAGGCCTTCGTACTCCCCTGTGGCCCCACGCAGCCGCTCGAGAGCGTCGGGCGAGTCATCGACGTCCTCCGGCAATTCATGGCCTAAGCCCCGCTCCCGGTTATGATCGGACCGGAGGGAGGAGCTATCATGAGGCGCTTCACGGTCTCGACTGCTTGCTTGGTGGTGCTCGTCACGATAGCCCAGCCACTCGCTGCGCAACTATCCTTCACCGATGCGACCGCGACGGCGGGGCTTGGCAACACCTACACTTCAGGGCCGTTTCCTTTGTCAGAATACTGCGGCGGCGGCGCAGCTGGCGATTTCAACGGGGACGGTTTCCAAGACATCTATGTACCCAGCGACGGCCTCGATCCGGATCGCTTGTTCCTGAACAACGGCGACGGCACGTTCACCGACGCGGCGGCAGCCTGGGGCTTGACCGAACTCCACTATGGCAAGGGACCGGCCATCGGCGACTACGACAATGACGGGGACGTCGACATCTACGTGACCAGCGTCGGCGACATCTGGGGCATCGGGCCGGGCAAACATCGCTTGTATCGCAACGACGGCAACACGTTCACGAACGTGGCCAGCGCCGCCGGGGTCAACTTCACGCACCCGACCGCCCAAGACGGCCTGGGCAGCTGCTTCGGCGACTACGATCTCGATGGGGATCTCGACTTGTTTGTCTGTGGTTTTTCGAACAACAACGATGGCAGCAAGCTGTTTCGCAACGACGGCAACGGTGCGTTCACGGATGTCACGGTCGCCAGCCAACTGTTCGCAAACGTTACGAACACACTGCTCGCGTTCTCACCACGATTTCTCGACATCGATGGAGATCGCTACCCCGAGCTCTATGTCGTTGCAGATTTCGGTGACAGCCTTTTCTTCAAGAACAACGGGGACGGCACGTTCACCGACGTGACGACCCTCTCAGGCGTCGGGCAAGAAGAGAACGGCATGGGACAAACCATCGGCGACTTCGACGGGAACGGCCTGCTAGACTGGTATGTCACTTCGATCTACCTCCCAGCCGGCTCGTGGACCGGCAACAAGCTGTACCTGAACCAGGGAGCTGGGCTGTTCACGGAGACCGCCCAAGCGGCCGGCGTCGACGACGGCGCCTACGGCTGGGCGGCGATCGCAGTCGACTTCGATCACGACGGCGACGTCGACATCGCCGAAACCAACGGCGCCGTCGCGTGGCTGCCTACGCCGTCTTACCTGTGGCGCAACAACGGCACCGGCACGTCGTTCTCAGAAGACAGCACGGCGCTGGGCTTCGTACACGTCGACCAGGGACGTGGGATGATCCACCTCGACGTCGACAACGATGGGGATCAGGAGATCGTCGTCTTCACGCGCAACAGCACGCTCGCGTACTTTCGCAACGACCTCGTGGCTGGGACGGGCGCCGCCTGGCTGCGGGTCTTCCTCGACAACGGCGGCGCCCCTACGGTCGCGCCGCACGGGATCGGTGCCCGCATCACAGCGACGATCGGCGCAACGACCCACGTGCGTACGATCGACTCCGGCGACGGATTCCTGAGCAAGAGTGAGCTCTCGGCGCACTTTGGCCTCGCCGGCGCCACGGTCATCGATCAGTTGACGATCGATTGGCCCAACGGAGTCCAGTCGGTCTTCACGGCGGTCCCGGTAGACCAAACGTTGACGGTGACATACTCGATCACCAACACGTTCGTCCGCGGCAACGTCAACGGCGATACGGGGGTCGATATCGGCGACGCCGTTGCACTCTTGGCCCAGCTGTTCCAGACACCACCGGCGTCGTTCTGCATGGCCGCGGCGGACGCCAACGAGGACGGTAGCGTCAACATCGCCGACGCTGTGTTCCTACTGACGTTTCTGTTCACTGCCGGCCCGGCACCGACGGCCCCCTACCCGAACTGCGAGGCGACCGTCGGGGCATTGCCGTGTGACGTCAGCGGCTGCTGATCACTCCTTCGGCGTTGTGAGCTCGGTCCCCTCGGGTAGCTTGAGGTGCTCAGGCAGCTTGAGAAACTCGGGCAGCCCAGTGAACTCCGGCATCTCGATGATGTCCGGCAGGTCGAAGTACTGCGGCTGTTCGGTGAACGCCGGGAGGCTCTCGAACGGCAGAATGACGCCCGTGGCCTCTTCGAGCAGCTGGTGCGGCACGAAGGAATGCACCCAGAACACCGCCCGAACCCAATCAGCACCGACTCTCACCTCGACATCCGTGGCATTCTTGACCCGAATATCGTGGCTCACCGTTTTGCCGTGTGGGGCGGTCAGCTGCATCGAGCCCGCAAACGCTGCGTTCGCGTCCGGCTTTGCAACCTTCTGCAGCTGGTACGTGACCGAGAACGGCACCGGCAGACGCTTGGTCCGCATCGACCGCGAGAATCTCGCTCCCTCGTCGAACATGGTGACGAACTGCTTCTCACTGAGAGGCGTCACCAGCTGCTTGGCGACCAGCATACTCACCCACTCCGGCAGCCGCTGAACCGGCGGCGCGACGACGTTTACGCTCCGCACCAACTTCGACGCCGCAGCCTTCGTCGCTTCCCCCTTGGTTGCCGGCACGGACGACGTAGCAGGCTTTTCGGCGGGAGCGGTGGCCGCTGAGTGTGACAGCGGCGCCTCGATCTGCGTGTAGAGAACCGCAAACCCAAATGCAGCAAGCAGTGCAAACATAGCCAGAAACTTCATACAAGCCCCTTCTCGAGGTAGGCGGATCCAGGCGCGGGTTTGGCCATGGATCCGGAGGTTGCGGGTGCAGGGAGCGCAGGTTGTAGCGACAGCGCAACGGCCGCACTGACGGCGCCGCTGAGCCACAGCGCCCAGACGTAGATCGCGGGATCGTTGTTGCTGACAAACGAGAGACCGACATAGAGCAAGCGAAACGAGATCGCGGAAGTCACCCACGCGTACGACCAGGTCATCCAGCGGCGATGCCTCAAGAGATCGCCGGCTCGGATCGCCAACAGTCCGGCCAAGGTCGACTGGAACCAGGCAACCGCCAAGACCAAGAAGCCGATCTGCCCGAGCACGCCTCCCTTGGCAAACAGAGCCAAGTAGGCACCCGATGGCGCCGACACCACCAACACGCAGGCCACGTAGGCCCAGCCGACGACCCGATGCGCCGCTACCGATCGGCGCAACAACCACGTCGACAACAGGAATGGCCCGGTCAGCAGGCAGACGATCGCGCCGGTGACGTGGTAGTGAAACATCGACCGCCAGAGCGGGCTGTTCGTCACGGTGGGACGCTCGGTGAAGAACGGGATCTCAGCAGCGGGCTGCAAGTAGTAGTGGACCGAGTTGGCAACGATCAGCAGGGAGAGGCCGATCGTGACCAGCCACAGGGCGGCAGCAAGCAGATAGCGCGTGCGACTCTTCATGGCCTCCATTGAAACAGGAAGTCGCTCCTGTGCGGTAACATGGACGTAACGGCAGAAACTACCCCGGCACCCTTTGCTGCAGGAACTCAACGAGACGCGGCACGTCGTCGCTGCCGATGCGCAGCGTGCCGCGGTCGAGCTCCAGTTCGGCGCAAGCGAACCCCCACAGATTGAACGTCCAGCCGCGCCCCGGCAGCCAATGAATCCCCCAACCATCGATCAGAGTGGACCGGGAGGCCTTGGCTGACCGGATCTGATCGTAGCGAATCGCCTTCGAGAACAGTGGCAGTGGGCCGTAACGGAGCGTCATACGGTCCCCCTCGTCGCGCACCGTCAGATGCATGAAACTCAGCGCAAAGACCGTGATCACGACGACCATCGCCAGCAGCAGCCACTGCACCAGCACGACCTCCGGAGCCGCCCACGACAAGATCGCCACCAGTAGCGAGGCCGTGCCCCACAGCAGCCAGTGCAGCGGTGCGTTCTGGGTGTGCTGATAGCCCCCCTGAGCTGTCGGATTCATCCGCTCCCTTTCCCAAACTGAGACGAGGATAGAGGGCACTTTCGGCCGCGCCGACGCCTCCCTTCGTCATTATCCCCAAGATTTCCACATCGCCAACAACCTCGCCGATCTCAAAAAATTGCGGAACAGGGAGATCACGGGTCGATGTTCGCGCCCTTGGCTGCTAGAAACCGGGTACGGGTCTTTGAACGCAACCATTGCCCAAAGTCTGAGCAGTAGAATCGATCTCAAACGAGCGCACGGTGCATCGCGCGACGACGTTGAGATCGGGTCTCGGTCGACTGTGATGATGCGTTCTTTCTTTTTCACTCTGAAGAGGGGAATCGTTCGTGAACTATCGCACATCACTGCCAACAGGGTTGGCACTCGTCATCGTCTCGCTGCTAGCGATGAGCAGCCAAGTGGACGCACAAGGCGCACAACTGCGGGCGCCACAGCCTGGGGAGATCTACAAGGAGTACACGTACATCATCCCGAATTCGGGTTTCGGCACGAACAATCACTGGCGCGTTACCGACCCGAACGCCACCGCCCAAGGAAGCCCCGGCAACAACCCGGGAACATACCTCCCGAACCAGATCATGCCCAACGCTCCCGCTTCGATGAGCCTCGACCTTGCCGGGGCGACGAAGGCAGAAGCGCTGCTCGACCTGTGGGGTGGGCACGTCGGCACGATCGGCAAGCGCTTCCGGATCATCAACGTCAACGGTGGCTCGCAAACGTTTCGCCCGTGGATCAACATCCCTGAGCTCGGCACCGCCGGCAATGGTCAGTTTGGTCCGGAGTGTTACACGCAACAGCTCAACCCCGTCATCAACGTGCCGCTGAGCTACCTCAGTGGCAACATTCGTTTCCAAGGGACTTCGGGTGGCCAGACCTGCAACAACTTCAACTGGGGACAGTGGGGTTGGTACACGTTCACGCTGCGCATCTACTATGGCGCCAGCAAGCCGCACCCGACCGGTTCCATCTCCTCGCACAGTAACGGCGGACAGATCTTCGAAAACGCGACCGTCACTGCCAGCACGAACGGCAGTGTTTCGCGCGTCGAATTCTTCGCCTACTACGACGGCTACGACACCGATGGCGACGGCATCTACACGCAGTACCACGAGTCCTATCACCGCGACCGTTTCGACGGCTCGCTGATCACTCGGAACCACGTCGGTACCGACACCACGGCACCGTACGCTGTGACGTTCAACACGAACTTCGTCCCGAACCAGAACAACATGCGCCTGATTGCGCGTATCCGCGGCACGAACGGCGTCTGGTACGTAACGAACGCCGTGACGGGACTCTCGATGGCTCGCTCCGGCACCGTGCGCATCTACAAGCCGCAGCTGGTTCCGAACAACTTCTGGGTCCGCGCCGGCCAAACAAAGACCTGTCGCTGGAACATCACTCAGAACCTGAGCGGCGCGACCTCCGCCACAATGCTGATCACGACGTGGAACGGCATTGACGGACAGTCGGAGGGCAACGCCACCTACACGCGAATCAACGGCAATGGCAGTACGGCACTGAACTCGTACGGTAAGGATCACTTCTACGCCTACGACGAAGTGCCGATTCCGCTGTCGTTCCTGAACAACGGCTTCAACACGTTCCTGACGCATTCGAGCTCGATCCACCACGGACGCGAGATCATGTGGCCAGGTCCGGCGCTGATCGTCCGCTACGGCGGACCGGCAGTGCAGCCACCCGGCCCGCCGACAGGGCTCAACGCGAACGCAACCAGCCAGACGCAGATCAATCTGAACTGGAACAACAGCGGCAGCGGCATCACGTACAACCTGTACCGATCGACGTCGTCGGGCTTCACGCCCGGGGGTGGCAACCGCATCGCAGCGGGCCTGATCGGCACCAGCTTCACGAACAGCGGCCTGCAGCCGAACACGACGTACTACTACAAGTTGACGGCGCTCAACAGCGGTGGCGAGTCGAACCCGTCGGGCCAAACGCAGGCGACGACGATGTCGGACAACACCCCGCCGACGATCGCCAACGCATCCGCGCAGGACCCGTTCAGCGTGCAGATCCTCTTCAGCGAGAACCTGCACGAACCGTCCGCCGAGAACGTCAACAACTACAACCTCGTCAACGGCGCGCCGATTCCGATCAACTCGGCAACGCTGGGTCCGGACCAGCGCACCGTTACGCTGGCGACCGGCCAGCTGCCAATTGGCGTCCCGCTGACCGTGTCCGTCAACGGCGTACTGGACCTGTCGCCGACCCCGAACGCGGCCAACGACAGCGAGACGTTCCAGTTCTTGAACCTGTTGTTGGCTCACTGGCCGTTCGACGAAGGCACCGGCACGACCTCTGCCGACCTCAGTGGCAACAACCACACCGGAACGCTCAACGGCGCCAGCTGGTTCAGCCAGACACCGGACGGCAGTAACTCGTCGATCTGCTTCGACGGCGTCAACGACTACGTCGATGTCGGCCCGATGGACGTCGCTGGCAACGCAGTGTCCTTCACGGCATGGATTCACCCGCTGAGCTTCAACATCGGCGACGGTCGTATCATCTCGAAGGCCGATGACGTGCCGGACTCCGGCCACACCTACATGATCAGTACGCTGCAAGTCGGCGACGACTACTACCTACGCGGTCGCCTCCGGACGGGCGCGACAACGAAGCTGTTGATCGCCACTAGCGGCCCGGTCGATCTCAACGCCTGGTGCCACGTCGCGCTGACCTACAACGGCAACACGTTGCGCCTCTACAAGGACGGTGAGCTGGTCGGCAGCACGCCGGTGACCGGTACGATCCCGACCCAGTCGGGTATCCAGACCGCGATCGGCAACCAGCCGCAAAACGCCGGCGAGCGGCCGTTCCACGGCTACATCGACGACGTGCGGATCTACGGTCGTGCGTTGTCACTGCTCGAGATCAACAACCTGCAGCCCGACAACTTCCCGCCGAGTACGAACCCGGAAACCTACCCGGCGACCGAAGACACTCAGCTGACGGTCACGCAGGCCAACGGCGTTCTCGACAACGACAACGATCCCGAGAGCGATCCGCTGACCGCGAGCCTCGTAACGACGACGCCGAACGGCACCCTCAACTTGGCCATGGATGGTTCGTTCACGTACTTGCCGAACGAAAACTTCAACGGCCAAGATACGTTCACGTACCAGGCCAACGACGCAACGGGCTCCTCCTCGCCGCAGGCTGTAACGATCAACGTCGCTGCGGTCAACGATGCGCCGACCGCAATGCCCAACAGCTACACGATCAACGAAGGCGAAGTGTTGAACGTGCCCGCTGACGGCGTGCTCGGCAACGATGACGATGTCGATGGCGATCCGCTGACGGCCATTCTCACGATGGATGCCAATTCGGGGCAGCTGGCGCTGGGTAGCAACGGTTCGATCATCTATACGCCAAACATTGGCTTCTCGGGACCCGATTCGTTCCAGTACAAAGCCAACGACGGCAACCTCGATTCAGCGCCGGTCACGGTAATGATCCAGGTCAATGAAGTGATCTTCCCGTACACGGCCGTCAATGACATCTACTCGGCCACCGAAGACGTAACGCTGAACGTCAACGCCGCAAACGGCGTCATGTTCAACGACCTCTCCCCGGAAGGGATTGGCCCGTCGGTCGTTGTCGAGCTGGTCATGGACACGACCAACGGCGACCTCACGCTGAACCCGGACGGTTCCTTCGACTACGTGCCGGACCCGAACACGAACGGTACGGATACGTTCAGCTACCGTCTCAACAATGGTGCGTTGTCGAACACGGCTACCGTGATGCTGAACGTTGCAGCCGTGCCGGACGCCCCGGTCGCTGTGGACAACACCTACTCGGTGACCACCGGCGGCACGCTGACCGTGACGCTGGGCAACAACATCCTGTTGAACGATTCAGACGCCGACGGTGATTCGCTGACGGCGATCAACTTCACGTCCACCAGCGACGGCACGTTGACCCCGCAGAGTGACGGTACGTTCACCTACATGCACAACGGTGGTCCGGCGACGTCGGATTCGTTCGACTACCAGGCGTTCGATGGCAGCACGGCCAGCAACGTCGCGACGGTCACGATCAACATCGAGATGCCCGACGCAGGCCTCGTCGCCTACTGGCCGTTCGATGAAGGTTCCGGCACGAACGCCGAAGACGTCGCTGGTAACAATGACGGTACGCACAGTGCCGCGACCTGGGGTTCACCCTCGGAGAACGGTACGCCGTACGTCACTCTCGACGGTGTCGACGATGTGATCAACGTGCCGACCTTCGACATCGCTGGCGATCAGCTGACGATGGCGTGCTGGTTCCGTGCGGACGACTTCGGTCAGGTCGACGGTCGCTTGATCTCGAAGGCCGACGACGTCAAGGGCAACGACCACATCTGGATGCTGAGCACGATGCGTACCCCGTTCGCGTCCCCCACCGGCTTGATCTATCTGCGCGCACGTGTGCGTAGCGCTGGTATCACGACGACGCTAACAGCGCCGAACGGCGTGTTGGCTCCGAACACATGGACGCACGCGGCCGCTGTCTACGACGGTAGCGAGCTGCGTCTCTACAAAGACGGCGTCGAAGTCGGTTCCGTCCCAATGTCGGGTCCGATCGACATGGATCCAGCCGTTGGCGTCGCGATCGGCAACCAACCTCCTGGGGCTGGTGCCCGTCCGTTCGACGGCTGCATCGACGACGTGCGTGTCTACGACCGCGCCCTGTCTCTCGAAGAGATCGAAGCGCTCGCGGATGTCAGCCAACCGCCGGTGGCCCCGACGGCCAACGACGACGACTACAACGCGACCGAGGACACGCTCTTCTCGCGCAACGCCGCAAGCGGCGTGCTCTTCAACGACGTCAACCCAGGCGGTGGTTCTTTGACTGCTTCGCTGGTCGATGACGCCGACAACGGCGACCTGACCCTGCAGCCGGACGGTTCGTTCACGTACGATCCGGACCTGAACTTCTTCGGTCAGGATACGTTCACGTACACTGCCAGCAACGGCGTCACCTCCAATACGGCCACAGTCACGATCAACGTGGCACCGGTCAATGATCCGCCAATGACCGTTGGCAACACCTACAACGTCACTGGCGGCACGCTCACCGTGCCGGACGGGCCAACGGACGTCCTCAACAACGACAATGACGTCGAGGGCGACCCGCTGACCGCGGTACTCGTCGACAATGCCAGCTTTGGCAATGTCGTTCTGATGCCGAACGGATCGTTCACATACACGCACACTGGCGGTTCGGGTACCGACTCGTTCACGTACCGCGCGGTTGATAGCGCTCCCGGGAACGTGGCCACGGTGAACCTGTTCATCGACACGTTGCAGAACGGCCTGATCCACCACTGGCGCATGGACGAGGGGAACGGCAGCACTGCGTTCGACTCGGCCGGCGACGCCGACGGTATGCTGGTCGGCCCGGTCCAGGACTCGAGCACAGGGATGCCTTCGCTCTTGTTCGACGGTGACGACGACTACGTCGGCCTCGGCCCGCTGGACGTACCGGCTGGTACTGGCGCCATGACGTTGTGTGGTTGGTTCTACGCCAACAGCTTCAACATCTACGACTCGCGTTTCATCACCAAGGCGTCCGGGACGTCGGAGAGCGACCACTACTGGATGGTCAGCACGATTCCGAACTCGTTCGATACTCCGAGTCAGTACTTCCTGCGCTTCCGACTGAAGGCGGGCGGCACGACGACGACTCTAGTAGGAAACGGGCCAGGTGGCTTGCTGCCGCTCAACGACTGGAACTTCTTCGCGGCTGTCTACGACGGCACCGAGATGCGCCTGTACGTGAATGGCACGCAAGTCGGCTCCACGCCGAAGACCGGTTTGGTGGATCGGAACGCTGCAGTCAACGCGGCGATTGGGAACCAACCTCCAGGAGCGGGACCACGCTCGTGGGATGGCAACCTCTACGACTTCCGCATGTACGATCGGGCTTTGAACCTGAGCGAGATCAACGCCCTGGCTGACTAAGCCAGTCCTCGTTGACCGTTTCGCACCGAGCCACCTTGGCCTTGACGCCAAGGTGGCTCGGTGTTTTTTTTGTGTCGGAGGAGGTCGTCGTGGGACGATTCGTAGCATTCTTGCGCGGCATGAACCTGGGCGGTCGGCGCATCACAAATGACGACCTTTGTGCGGCCGTCGCCGGGATCGGCTTCGACAACGTTTCCGCGTTCCAAGCCAGCGGCAACGTCCTGCTGGAAACAACGCTGCGCGCCGAGACCAAGATCACAAAGCAACTCGAGGCGGGCCTCGAAGCAGCGCTGGACTACCCCGTGCCCACGTTCGTGCGCTCGGCTGCGCAAGTCGAAGCGATCGCCGCGGCCGACCCCTTCGGTGCTCACAAGACAAGCCACGGCGGCAAGCTGCAGGTAGCGATGCTGCGCGTCGAACCCACGCCTGCGCAGCAGAAGGCCGCGTTGGCGTGCGCGACGAAAGACGACCAGCTAGCCATCATCGACCGCGAGCTCTACTGGCTACCGATCGGCAAGATCACCGATTCCGAGCTCGACATGAAGTCCATCGACAAAGCCCTTGGAGAGATGACCGTCCGCACCCACGGCACGATCGAGCGCCTGCACAAGCGTCTCTCTGGCTAGCCGCTGCAAACCAGCCTTTATTGGCCCGCCTGTTGCTCTGCGCCCGGTTCACAACGAACCCAACGGCGCTCTCGGGCCAGTCTTGCAACGGTAGATGCTCGAGGCCCAGGCGCCCGACACCAGTGCGTGGCGCACCGTGCCCGCGCCCGCCTCCACGAAGGAGCTGCCAATGCTGCGCCGCCTGCCCCTCCATCCGCGACTCTGGTACGGTTTCGGAGCGGTAGCTGTCGGCGGGGCGTGCGTTTCGAGTGTGTTCATCCTCATGGCCGCACCACCCCACTTTCCCTTCATACCAACACAGTCTTTCGAACCAGCGGTCACCAATCCAACATTGCTCGTCTCGAACCCGCTCTCCTTCACTGCCGTTGCATACACGCTACTCGCCGGTTGGCTGTTCACCCGGCCGAAGCGCGAGCTGAATCTGCCTGAAGCGGGCAGCAAGCCGCGCCGCAAACTGCGTGACGCTCTCTTGCGTCGTAAGGCCCGTATGTCTCTACGCCGCCGCAAACAGCTGGAGCAGCGGCGCAAGACGAAATCGGCGCGCAAGCGCGCGGGTCCCTTGTGGATGAAGCGACCGCTCCTCAGGCACGGGAGACCCAACTACCGCCCCGAGTAGTTGCGTGCGGCTCGTCCGTCCCCTACGATCACAAGCATATCCCGGCTCGACCCCCAACAAGCTCGTGACCTAGGAGGACGGATGACTCCGCGACATTCGATGACGCGTACTCTGACCGCTTTGGGCATTCTCTGCATCGCCACGCTGTTCTCGCCCGCCGCACTCGCGCAGAGCGACGACTGTGCCACCGCAACCTCGATCGGTACTGGCGACGTCGACTTCGCGTACGACACGACTCCTTTCACGACGAGTCCCGAGCCGGTTCCAACCAGCTGTCCGGCCAACGGTCAGATTGCGATCGGCTACACCCACGACCTATGGGTCACATACACGGCAGACAAGACAACCACGAGTTTCTTTTTGGACGGCACCGTTGGGGACCCGATCTTTGCCGTCTACGACTCGTGTGCGAATGCTACAGCGGGTGTCGCTCTCGACTGCGAGGACCGCGGCTTCGACGGGGGCTTTGCGATCAGCACCGTTGTCGGCGCGACCTACATCATTCGCATCGGGGCCGACAACAACGCGACGGTGATCCCCGGTCCGGGCGTCCTAGAGATCCGCGCGATCGACCCAGCCGCCAACGACGAGTGCTTGACGGCCACCCCCGTTAGTACGGGCGTGCACTCGGCGACGATCATCGGGGCGTCGACCAGTGCTGACCCGAACCCAGCGCCGTGCCCCAGCCAACCGGCTACCTCAGACACATACCAAAACGACATCTGGTTCAGCTGGGTCGCTGACAACCCGACCGCGTTCGTGTCGTGGCGCGGGTTCTCGCCGCTGACCAATCCGATCATCGCGATCTACAATGACTGCGCCAGTGCGACAGCCGGCGACGCCATCGACTGTGATGACCGTGGCAACCCGAACTACCTGCGCTTTTCGGCGTCGGTCGGCGCCACATACTTCATACGCGTCGGCAACGATGGCAGCGCTGTCGGCTTTGGCGAGCTCAGTATCTTATCTAGCCCACCGCTCTCAAACGACGAGTGCGGTGGCGCGATCCCACTGACAACGTTCACACCCCAGCCGGTTGATCTCTTCGCGGGTACGACGGGCCTGGACCCCAATCCGGCACCTTGCCCCAACCAACCAACCCTGACCGACAACTACGAAGACGACCTGTGGTACAGCTGGGTCGCAGACAACCCGTTTGCGTACATCGAGTGGCTCGGTGAAGCCCCACTGACCAACCCGATCACAGCGGTCTATGGCAGCTGCGCCAGCGCGGCGGCTGGAATCGCCTTCGACTGCGAAGATCGCGGCAATCCCAACTTCCTGAACCTGCCCGTCACGATCGGTGCGACTTACCTGATTCGTGTAGCCAGCGATACCACGTTTGGCGCGACCGGCCTGGGCACGCTGTTGGTCGAGTCCTACCCGCCGGCAGTCAACGACGAGTGTGCGACGCCACTCTTCATTGGCAGTGGCGACGTCACCACGTTGGTGCCCACGTTCGGGGCGACCAGCAGTGCCGATCCGGTGCCGCAGCTGTGTGCTTCTGGCGGTCAGATCGCGTTCTTCTATCAGCAAGACGTGTGGCTGTCGTGGACGGCGACCAGCGGCGCCGCACGGTTCGACTTTCTCAACACCGGCGACCCGGTCTTTGCCGTCTACGAAGACTGCGCTACGGCCGCCACCGGCAATCCGATCGACTGCGAAGACCGCGGCACGATCGGGTCGCTGCAGATCGAGACCGTGCCGGGACAAACGTATCTGATTCGCATCGGTCACGGCTTCGTGATCGGTGGCGTCGGCGAGTTGATCATCACGGCGCTCCAGGGTCCGGTGCGAAACCTCAGCTGCAGCGTCGCCGGCGACAACTACACGCTGTCTTGGGACAATCCGGCAAACACTGTCATTGGCGATCCGATCACGATCACCAGCACAGAGCCTGGCGTCGCCAACCCGATTGCGATGTTGACCGCGACGGGCGCCTCCGAGACTTTCCCCAGTTCGCTGCTCCCAGCCAACCAGGGTTTGCCTACGAACGCCGTCTTCGCCGTGACCTACGACGGCACCCTCGGCACGTCCGCCACCAAGGAATGCCCGGCGTCGTTCAATCCCGTCCCTGGCCAAGAATGCGTGGCCGCAGATCCGATCGGCATGGGCGACGTGACGATCTTCTTCAACAACAGTCTTGCGACCGATAGCCCCGAACCAGACCCAGTAGCGTGCCCGTCCAATGGGCAGATCGCGTTCAACTACACCAACGACCTGTGGTTCGAGTGGATTGCCGACAAACCGGTGACCTTCCTCGAGGTGCAAGGCAACAGCGGGGTGCCCGTCTATGCGATCTATGCCAGCTGTGCCGATGCTGCGGTCGGCAACGCAATCGACTGCGAAGACCGAGGGCTGCAGGGAGGTTTCTCGATCGAGACCATCGTCGGCGCGACCTACTTCATCCGCGTCGCGTCAGACAACGGCATCGGACCCGGCCCAGGCGCACTCACGCTGACCGGCTTCGATCTCGCACTCAATGACGAATGCACAACCGCCACAGCGATCGGCAGTGGAGCGCTCGTAACGCCATTCTCGACGTTGGGCGCAAGCGCCAGCCTCGAGCCGGTGCCCAGCGGCCCGTGCCCTAGCACGTTCTTCTTCCTACCGGGCAGCTTCCCGGCGGACGTCTGGTTCACTTGGCAGTCGACTGGTGGCCTGGCCTTCATCAGTGCCCGCGGTCTCACCGGCGTCACAGACCCGGTGCTAGCGGTCTACGACAGCTGTGGCGACGCCGCAGTGGGGATCGCGATCGACTGCGTCAATCGTGGCAACCCCGCTGGGCTGCTGGTCGGTCCGCTGGCTGCAGGCGAGACGCTACTGATTCGTGTCTCGCACGAGGACAGTACCGTGGGCACAGGTGAACTGGAGATTGCCGAGTTTCCGATCTCAGGCACCAACGACGAATGCGCCACCGCGACGGCATTGGGCGCCGGCGACCAGGTCGTGCGCTTTGAAACCGTCAGCGCAACGGCCAGTGTCGAGCCGTTGCCCGTTGGCCCCTGCCCAAGCACCACGATCTTGCCCACTGCGTTCCCGGCAGACGTCTGGTACACGTGGGAGTCATCGGGCGGACTCGCCTACTTCTCCGTCGAAGGGCTGGCCGGCATCACAGATCCCGTCATCGCGCTGTATGAAAGTTGCGCACTTGCCACGGCTGGCATCGCGTTGGACTGCGAGGACCGCGGCGACCCGAGTTCGATCTTGTTTGGACCGCTCAACGCCGGCCAGACCTATGTGCTACGACTCTCGCACGAACTGTCGGCGCCCGGAGTTGGCGAACTGATCATCGAGGAGATCCTTGCCGTACCCAATGACGAATGCCTAACGACAACGGACCTCGGCACCGGCAACGTCACACTAGAGGTCGACCTGCGCGGCTCGACCGGCAGCATTGAACCCGATCCCAATGCCAACAGCTGCCAGGGGGATCAGTTCACTGCTGGCAACTACGATCCTGACATTTGGTTTCGTTGGACTGCACACACCGAGGACGTACGGATCAGCTTCGTACAGAAGCAACCCGCCACGGTTACGGATCCCGTGTTCGCGATCTACCGCAGCTGCCTCGACGCGGCAGCGGGGATCTTCCTGGACTGCCAAGACAACGGCGCCACGAACAACGAGCTGATTCTGGCGCTGAGCATCGGCGACACCTACATCGTCCGTCTCGCTGACGACGGCGGCGCGGTCGGTGGGCGCGGCACGCTGACGATTGCGTCGGTGCAAGACAACGTCATGAACCTCACCTGTAACAACACGATCCCTACAGCCAATTACAGCCTCAGCTGGCTCAATCCGACCAACGGCGGTGCCGGCGATACGATCGAGATCTCCAGCGACGAGCCCGGTCTCGTCAATCCGCTGCTCTACGTGTTGCCGTGGCCGATGACGTCAACGCCACTCGACACGCTGCTCCCCGGCAACCAAGGGATTGCATCGTTCCCCGTTACCTTCAGCGTCCGCTACGTCAGCGCGACGTTGGGTGCTTCCGTAGACGATGAGACGTGCACGATCGTGTTCGACCCGCAGCCCGGCGAGACGTGCGCCCTGCGCACGAGCCTGGGCACCGGCGACCTCTCTTTCGCATACGATACGACGACGTTCGTCGGCAGCGGCGACCCGGTCCCCAACAGCTGCCCGTCGAATGGGCAGTTCGCGTTCGGTTATGGCATCGACCGCTGGTTCTCGTGGACCGCGTCTGGCGAGCTGACGGAATTCGACGTAACCGCAACAGTCGGTGATCCGCTCTTTGCCGTCTACGCCAGCTGCGCCGACGCGGCAGCAGGGATCGCCATCGACTGCGAGAACCGTGGTCTGTCGGGCAGCTTCTCGATTGCGACCGTCATCGGACAGCAGTACGTCGTCCGGGTCGGCAACGAACTCGACGGTGGCGTCGCCATGCCGGGTCCGGCGGTCTTGACCATCACGACTCAGGCACCGCCCGTCACAAACCTGACGTGTGCCGCGGCTCCTGCCGACACAACGACCCTCAGCTGGACCAACCCCGTGTCGGGAGGGCCCGGCGACTCGATCGTAGTCAGTAGCGACGAACCTGGCGTTACGAACCCCGTCGCGACGCTGCCGTCTCCGGCCACGTCGACGCCCTACACGCTGCTCCCAGCGAACCAAGGGCTGGGACTCGCCGTGACGATCAGCGTCAGCTACGTCAGCAGCCTCGGCAGCAGCGACGACGTCGACTGCACGGTCGTCTTCAACCCGATTGCCAACGACGAGTGCCTAACCGCAACGACGCTGTCGGGGCCGCTGCTGCTGGTCAGCACGACCGACCTTGCTGCTGCCACAGAAAGTCCAGAGCCCGACGTCAGCAGCGCAACCTGCGGTGCAGCGACGAACTTCGACCAAGACGGCTGGTACCAGTGGACGGCAACGACGCCAGAGATCGAGATCGCCTGGCGCTCCACCGACATGGACGATCCGGTGCTCGCCCTGTACGCCAGCTGCGCCGATGCGGCCGCCGGGAATGCGATCGCCTGTGACGACGGTGGCACAGGCGAAGCGGAGATCAATGCGAGCGTCGTCGTTGGCAACACATACCTGATCCGTGTCGGCGACGACGACAGTCCGATGCTGGGCGTCGGCGAATTGACGATCGACGCTCAGTGCCTCGACCTGGAAGGATTCACAGCTGATTTCGACTGCGTCAACGAGATCGTGACCCTCGCGTGGATCGACGGCGACGCCTACACGTCGCTGTCTTTGACCGCCAACGGCGTGCCGACACTGCAACAGCCGATTCCGTTCGGTGTCGGCGCCTCCAACGGCATCATCATCTTCAACCCGCCACTCAATACTGACGTCATCTACGAACTCACCGCGCTCTGCGCCAACGGCGGAGTATCGGTCGCCAGTGCAACAGTGTCGTCCACAACCCCGACTGGCGCCGAAGCGCTAGTCATCCAACTCGAGCAACCCAGTCTGGTCGACAGTGGTGCCGCCATTGCCAGCGCGCTCCAGAACAACGGCGTCACCGCCACGATGATTCGCGACCAGAACAACGCTTGCCTCGGTGAGTTCATCACTGACGCCGAAAGCATCTGGGTCGTCGAGGGTACCTTCCCTGACAACCAGGCAGTGCAGGGCCAACTTGCAAACGCACTGTTCAACGCTGTCGAGAACGGCAAGAACGTCTATCTAGAAGGCAGTGATCACTGGGGCTTCGCGCTGCAGCTGTCGTTGTACGACCAGGTAGACGGCGTCGATTCGTCGGCGGTCCTCGATGGTGATGACACCCTCACAACCATCGCCGCCGTGAATGCCGTCAACATCGGCCTGCTCCCCGGGTCGATCTTCTCCAGCCCGGTGGCATACACGCAAGATCAGACAGGCAACGACAGTAACGACCAGCTAGCGCTGGCTACGCCCGCGATCGACTCAGGGATCACCGATGCCGAAGTCATCTTTCGCAATGCTCCCCAAGGTCTTGAAACGGACTATGTCGTTGGCATTGTGGCGCACACGTCTTCGGGCCAAACAACCATTGCCTGCTCGTTCGAGTTCGGGGGTTTCGGCTTTGCCGGGAACCGCGATCTCTTGATGTCTCTCTACTTGGCCGAGTTCGGCAGTGGCTTCGTGTTTCAGCGCGGCGACTGCAACAACGATGGCAGCAAGAACATCGCAGACCCGATTCGACTGCTCAGCTTCTTGTTCCCGGCCATCCCACCGTCGATCCCGTTGGATTGCGACAGTGCCTGCGATGGCAACGACGACGGAGCCCTCAACATCGCCGACGCAGTGGCCATGCTGAACGTGCTGTTTCCGGTAGGCCCCCCGGTCGGTTGGTTGCCTCCCGACGCCTGCGGGATCGACCCGACGCCGGGCCTGTTGGGATGCATGGGCTACACGAACTGCCCATAGGAGAGCGACTGCGCGATGGGCACCGCGCCAAAACACACTACTTCGGCGCAGGCTCCGGCGTGACGTCTGGAGTCGTCTGGAAGTTGGCCGCGGTGCCACGCGTCTTCGCGCGCAGTGCCTCGGGAACGACGACCTCGCTGGCGGACTGTATGATGATCTTGCCACCGACTTCCGCTTCGGGATGGACGATCAGTGCGCGACCAAAGAACTCCAGGTCGCCGTCGACCTTCCCGAAGACTTCTGCCTTGTTCACAAACAGAGCCACGTCGTTTTGCACGTGGCCACTGATCGTCACGGAATCGGCCCAGTACCACTTTTTCTCAGTGTGAACAGCATTGAGGTCGATGTACTCACCGGGCGACACCGCAACAAACCCGCGCGATTCCCAGTCGGTGATGATTCGAGTCGAGTACCAGTAGATCGCACCGCCCGCGATAATCACAAGCAAGCTAACCACAACCCCCACGGCCAGCAGAATGCGCCACAGACCACCGCCGCGTTTCGTATCCGAGCTGTCGTTCAAGCTTGCCCCCGTGCTCTCGCTGCTGTTCTACTGACCACCAAGCGTTGGTCATACACTATAGAATAGGCGAGAAACACAGCTTTCTAGCAGCCCTGTGCGACTTCTACCCCTGCTCAGCAAGCCCACTTGCTATACTGCTAGCAAGAGGAGGCCCCCATGGCGGTCACGACCAAGAACCTTGCAGCCGTACCTCGCGTCGCGAAGACGTGGCTGGTGGCCGCAGTTGCTGTCTTATCGTCGGGCTGCGCCCAAGTCCCGCCGCAAGAAGGCCACAGCCCGTCAACTTACGACCTACTCACCTACGAGGAACTCCCCTCGGAGTTCCAAGCCCCGGGCATGCGCAGCTACGACTACTTTCATGTCGACTCCGGCGCGTTGACCATGGTCAAGCTGAGTGGCGATCGCGAGAATCTGAGCGTCGCCGAGGCCAAAGGTCTGATCGCCGAGATCACAGCAACCAAACGATACCTGACGGACCAGCAACACGAGTTCAGAGACCAGAGAGTGCCACCCGAGGTCTACGAAGCTGAGGATACCTACCGTCAGTCGCGGGCGAATTGTCGCGTCCTCGAGCGTGAGCTCTTTCGCCGATTCGGCATGAGGGCCTGGTTGGCGATGGCACCGAGGCAGTGATAGGAAGCAACATGAGCACTACTTCTCGCATTCTGGCCGCGATCCTACTGCTGCCAAGCCTGCCGCTCGTCGCGCAAGTCGATGATCGCTACCATCTGTCGATGGCTGGCCCCACGAATATTGCAGAGCAGGCCACGGGTAGCGTCAGCATCCTCTTCGACTCTGTACCTGGTACGGCAGGCGCCCCGGGACTGCTTCATGGTTGGTCGTATGGTGTGTGTCACGACAATACCTTCGCACAGCTGGTCAGCGTGGTCGACGGTGCAACGACTGCGACCATCAACAGCGGGATCGGACCGGCGTTCAACGCCATTCAAACGATGCCAGTTTCCACACCGCCTTTTCCGTCACCGGGCCCTAACCAAGGCTTCATCGTAGGAGTCATTATCGATCTCACCGGCAACTTCAACCTGCTGCCCGGCACCGGCTACGAGTTCAACGTGGCGACCTACCTGGGGCTCGGACCTGCTGTGCTATCGCTCGAGTTCTGTGAGGTACTCTCGACACCGCCGGTCGTAGTCCGCGTCAACGAGATAGGGCTACCTGGAGACATCCCGGTTCAGACCGGATTGACTCTGAGCATTGCAGGCTTTCGGCGTGGCGACTGCAACGACGATGGCGCGACGAACATCACCGACGCCGTGACGACCTTGCTGTACCTGTTCCCTCAGGGCCCGCCCCCGAACCTCGCGTGTGAAAAGGCCTGCGACGCAGACGACGATGGCGCGATCAACCTCAGCGATGCGATCAGAATTCTGGACGCGCTATTCCTCGGCGGCACACCGCCACCTCCCCCGCACGTCACTTGCGGCATCGACGGCACCCCCGACGCACTGACGTGCGCGGGCTTCACGATGTGCCTCTAGCTGTTGAATCCTAATATTCCTCGGGAGGTTTCAAGACTGCCCTGGCAGTGGGCTCGCCCCCGGCCAGGAACAGGAACTCAGCACCGTAGCCCTTGCGTCGCACGACAATCTCATAATCCGTACCGTCGCGTAACAACAACCGCGCCACACCCCTGGCGTCGGACTGCACGGGCTTGGCAGCTGAGATCTCAGCGATCGCAACGACTGCCCCAACGATCGGCGCTCCGTCGTCGTCGACGACCGTGACCAAGCACTCGACCTCTCTCTTGGCCGCACCCATCACAGCGGTGACCTCAGACAGCACCCCTCGCCGCAACTCAATCGTCGTGATGCCATCTTCGTAGTCACGCGACGACACGATGACGTCGACGACGCCAGGCCCGACGCCTTGCGCCAACACGCAGCCCAAGCCAGCGTCCCTGTCCGATTGTTGCCTCTTATACTCCAAAGCTGCGCTAACACCGTCCTCGCTGTGCGCCCGAATAAAAATCGAGACC
>JBCCHQ010000077.1:0-27926 GCA_039028735.1 Planctomycetota bacterium
CCCGCGTCGTCGCCGTCAGGCGACGAGCCAAAGACATGATCAGTAGCGACCAAGCATTGGCGCGGGGGTTCGCACGAAGTGCAAGCCCCGTGACATTGCTAGCTACTGATCCCGCACGAAGTGCAAGCCCCGTGACATTGCTAGCTACTGATCCGCGAGCTACTGATCCGCTAGCTACTGATCAAAAAAAACAGCCGAGAGAGCATGGCGCTCTCTCGGCTGCTCAACGCTAGGCGTGTCGCTCGGAATGAACTGACTACGGACAGCTGGTGTAGCCGACACAAGTCAGGGCATCCGGGGTCGGATCCACACCGCACAGATCGGGAGCGATCCAGGCGATCGGAGGACCAACCGGGAACAGCACGTTCAGCATGGCCACGGCGTCGGCGATGTTGAGACCACCGTCGTCGTTGGCGTCGCACGAGCTGTCACACGGCAGCGGCGTCGGGGTACCCGACGGCGGGAACAGGAAGTTCAACAGGCGGACTGGGTCGGCGATGTTCTTCGCATCGTCGTCGTTACAGTCACCACGCTGGAAACCACCCGCTGGCGGCGGACCACCGAAGTGGCCGAGGTACGCCACGACCAGAGCATCCTGGTCAGCCGTCGTCCCGAAGCCACCGAACTCGAACGACGCGCAGATGACGCACGCGCCCGAGGTCGTCTCGGCGACACTACCGGTCAGGTAGTTGGTTTCGCCCGGGTCGGGGTTGTTGCGGAAGAGCACCTCCGACGAAACGACGTCGACGTCACCGGTACCCGGCGCAGCCAGCGTCAACTGCTCGGTCCAGTCGTTACCACCGAGGTTGGCCTGGTTGTAGGTCACCGGCAGCGGGAAGACGGAAGCGAGATCCAGCATGACGCCGGTCGCGTTGAACGCGGTCAGCGACGTCAAGGAGTCGTCACCGTCAGCAGCGGCAAAGCTGTCTTGACCATCGATCTGGTCGAACAGCGACGGATCGTCGAAGACCCAGTGATCGCCACCCTCGAGATAGATGTGCTTACCGTTGGTTTGCGCTTCGAAGTGGAGCTGGTTACCGAACGCAGTCGTCAACTCACCGTCGTTCGGGAACGTGCCGAGCAGGACCCAGATCACGTCCGCGGCGGCCAGGTAGGCGGCCATGCACGGATCGGTGTCGCTGGAGATGCGGTCAACCGTCTCGCTGGCAGCGAGCAGCGACGCTTCCAACGATGCACCACTGTCGACGTCATCAGCCCCTTCCAGCTGCACGATCAAGTGACGGGCACCACTCGGTACCGTCGTGTTGACCGTAGCGGTCACGACCGAAACCCCACCGTTGGCGCAGGTCGCCGTCAGCTCGTAGGTCACGATCATCCCGGTGGCCGGCGAATCGGTCGCGGAGTTCGACGAACCGATACCGAGCGGAGTCGGCTGACTCGCGGTCGGGGTACCGTTGGCGGTCAGGGCCAGCGTCGTGTAAGCATCGTTCTCGTCCCACGCCAGCGAAACAACTTGCGTGTTGCAGTCGAACGTCGCCGTGAAGTTGGTGATGTCGGTACAAACCGGACCGATGTCGAGGACTCCGTCGCCTTGCGCAGTACCGGCGATCCAGCCGGCGACGCGGACGAGGTAGGCCTGACCCGGCGTGACGTTGACCGTGACCTGCGACTGGTTGCCACAGAACTGGTCGTTACAGGCAATCTCTTGCGCTGCGGCTGGCGGGCACGTGCCGTTGTCTTCGTAGACCGCGATCATGGTGTCGACGGTAGCAACACCACAGGTCGACACTTCGACGACGTTCGTACCAGCGGACGGCGTGTAGAGGTACCAGATATCGGCGTCACCGTCGGCGCACGTGGAAGGCAAACCATCGGTGCCTGCACCGGTGTTGTTCCACGTCGTGCTTACTGTACCGGTACCGAGATCGATCGCGTTCGCACACAGATCGTTCGCGGGCGGGTTCAGGTTGACGTCACAGCTGACGGGCGTCGACGTACCGACGGCACCGATGTAGACCACGTCGAACGTGAGCCCGATCGGCAAGCCGGCGTTGGCGGCGAGCAGCGTGATCGAAGTCGAAGTCGCAGGCCAAGCGACGGTCGCCACGGGGTTCGTGACGCCCGGCTCGTTGCTGCTGATCTCGATCATGTCACCGGCTGCACCCGTCGCCGGGTTGGTCCAGCTGACGTCGGCCGTGTCCGGCGTCGCCGAAGCCACGCACGTGAGGGCGCTGACTTGCGCCTGCACCGGCTCGACCGTGACGGTACCGGTACCCAAGCTGCCAGTACCAAAGCCACCGACGCGGATCAGGTAGTCGATTCCCGGCGTAACACCGATCTCGACCTCGGACTGCAGACCGCAAGAATCGTCGTTGCAGACAAGTTCGGCAGCCGGCGGACAGCCCGTACCTTCGTAGACCGCAAGGACCGTGTCGATCGACGAACCACAGAGGGACACGCGGATCTGGTCGGTGCCGGCGATCGGCGTGTACTGGAACCATGAGTCGTTGTTGATCTGACCCAAGCCACACGAGACGGCAGGGCCGTCGGTGGTGCCGGTGTTGGTATCGAAACCGGCCATGTCCATCGGCGCAACCAGGACCAGCGGGTTGCCACAGTTGTCACCCGGAGGTGCGTTGAACGGCTGGACGCAGGTCACGGTCGCCGAGCCAACGGCGCCGTTGTAGACAACGTCGAACGTGACGTTGATGAACATTCCTTGGTTCGACGGCAGCAGAGTGCCGGTCGGGATCGACGTGGCCGGCCAGGCAACCGTGGCGATCGGGTTGACGGCACCGGGCTCGGTGCTGTTGATCTCGATCATGTCACCGGCGCCACCGGTCACTGGGTTGTCCCAGCTAATGTCGTACATGTCGCCGGTAGCGGAACAGGCCAGGTTCGTGACCGGGTCTTGGTTCGGCGTGATGACCAGCGAGCCGGTGCCGGAGGCACCGTTGAAACCACCGACCTGGATCAGGTAGGAGTTGCCGGGCGTGATCGAGATAGTGATCTCCGACTGCGTGCCGCAGTCGTCATCGCTGCATTCGATCAAGGCCGTCGGCGGACAGGTCGCACCGTCGTAGACCGACAGCACCGTGTCGAAGCTCGATCCACACAGCGAAACCGTGGCTTCGCTACCTGCAGCTGGAATGTACTCGAACCAACCATCGCTACCGAGACCGCCACAGTTGGCCGGACCATCGGTCGTGAACAGGGTCGAGTTGAAACCGACCGTGAAGTTCGAACCGGCCAACTGGATCGCGTCCACGCAGTCGTCGTTCGTCGGCAGCGTGAACATGCTCTCGGTGATGTCGAGCGAACCGGAACCAGTCGTTACGGTCGACCACGACGCAACCCGAATCGTGTAGGTATCGCCGGGCGTGACCGGGAACCCAACGGCGTTCGGGAAGTCCGAGCAATCGATCTCGGTCAGGTTGCCGCAGGTGCCCGAGTACGCAACCAAGAGCGTGTCCAACGTCGTCGTCAGCGTGACGTCGAGGAAGTTGTTCGGGGCAGTCGGCGTGTAGGTGTAGTAGATGTCGGCGCCGATCTGGCCCGCACAAGACGGAACCGGGCCGTTCGACGCGAATGTGGAGTTGTCCCACGAAACCGGGAAACTCGACGCAGTCAGCGCGATCGCGCTGGCGCAGTCCTCACCCACTTGTGGGTTCAAGGCCACATCACAGGTCGCCGTGGAGGACCCCACAGCGCCGCTGTAGTTGAACGTGAACGTCAGGTTGTTCGGGAGGCCCTGGTTGGCGACGAGCAACGTGCCGTTGAACGTGTTCGTCGGGAACGTCAGCGTCGCGATCGGGTTCACGACACCGGGCTCGGTACTGTTGATCTCGACGGTATCCGGAGCAGCAGCGCCGGCCGGGTAGTCGAAGCTCAACGAGTAGTTGTCACCGGTACCGGAGCAACTGAGGTTCGTCACGGGACCGGCGAGCGGCGTGATCGTCAGCGTGCCCATACCGGTCGGCGGGGTCTGCGTCTCGCTGAAGGAGCCGACACGGATCCGGTAGGACTGACCACCGACAACGGTGACGTTGACCTGCGACTGCAGGCCGCAGAAGTCGTCGTTGCAAGCCAGCTCGGTCGCCACCTGCGGGCAGCCGGTGTCGTCGTAGACGGCCAGCTTCGTATCGAAGTTGGCGCCACAGACGTCGAGCTGCAGCTCGGTCACCCCGACGGCCGGGGTGTACGTATACCAGATGTCCTTCGCGATCACGCCGAAGCAGATCGCGGGCGCGGGGCCATCCGTCGTCGCGCTCGTGGTATCGAACCCGACAGCGGCTGGGCCGGTCGCAACGGCGATCGCGCTGGCGCAGTCGTCGTTCGCTGGCTGAGCAGCGACAGGCGCGGCCCACAGACAAAGTGCCGCTAGGCACAACAGGAAACTACTCCGCATCTCGTGACTCCTTCCGGCGCAATCGCCGGTCACGGTTCCAACTATGGCAGCGACAGCCGCCATGCTCCCACGCTGCGCAGGTCTGAGGGTTGCAACGGGACTCCGACCAGCGTGCGCTGGCTGTGGAGTCTGCCCTACGGGCGGTTCTCGTCACTTCCGAGAGTCGCTCGAACAGGCTGTCACATTGTCGCGATAAGGACGTTCAGACCTGAGAGAGTGGCTATTACCTATAGGCTCCAGTGACACGCTCGCGACACGAGCGCGGTTCTCCCTTCGAACCAAACCACGGAAGACTTCCAACCCACCAGCGCACGAAGGTATCGCTCGCGCGGAGCGCTGCAAGTGCGCCGTCGAAAAAATGGCGTCGATCGGCAAAAAAACTTACGGATCGGCAATTCCTCGCAGGATGAGGTCCCCCACCTCGAGCGCTGAGATCGTGTCCGCGGCACCCTGGGTGGCGCTGCTGACGAAGACCGGCCCGGCGTCGGGATCTGTCGGCAAGCGTCCGTGCGAACCACGCACCTGCGTCGGGTCCGTCGAAATCACGTCCATCAGGTAACGAAAGCCCAACTTCTTCTTCAGCAAGTTCTTTGCTATCCGTAACTTCGGAAACTGGAGTCCGGGATCCAGAAAGAGCTCGGTGGGGTCGTAGCCGGGCTTGCGGTGGATGTCGACCGTCGGCGCGAAATCAGGGCGGCGCGCCTCGTCCAGCCAGTAGTGGTAGGCAAACCAACTCCCCGGCTCGCTGACCAACACCAGCTCGCCGCTCCGCTCGTGATCGATCCCCCATTCGCGCTGCTCGCCGCGATCGAGCACGGCAGCGACTCCGCCGGTGTCCCGAAACAGCCGCCGGACCGCCGAGAGATCGCCAGCATCCCGCACGTAGACGTGAGCGACTTGATGGTCGGCGACCGCGAACGCGCGAGAAGCCCCGGCGTCGAGCAACTGCCCGTGACTGCGCTCCTGTACGCGCAGGAACCCACGCTGGTGCAGGAGCCGGTTCGGAAAAACTACGTCGCGCACCGGTTCGATGCCGTACTCAGACAGCACGATCACGTGCGCCCCCCGGGCCCGCGCTTCGTCGGCCAGACGCCCAACTTCGCGGTCGAGTTCGCGCACCGCGTCTTGCGAGCGCGGATCATCGGGACCGAAACGCTGATGGCTGTAGTCGAGGTGCGGCAGGTAGACGAGGCAGAGATCGGGGTCGTCGCTTTGCATGACATCGAGAGCCGCATCGGCGATCCATGTCGTCGACCGTAGATCCGCCGCGGGGCCCCAAAAGTGAAACAGTGGGAAGTCGCCGAGACGCTGCTGCAGTCGATCTTGTAGCTCTGGCGGCTCTGAATACAGTCCGGGGCGTTTGAGACCGTTGGCGTAGTATTCGGGGCGCGGCGTCACGCTCTGCGAAACCTGGGCATACATGTTGTACCACCAGAAGAGCTTGGCGCAGCGAAAGGATGGGTCTGCCCGCCGGGCTTTCTCGTAGAATTTCTCCCCCTGAACGAGGTGGTTCGACTGCCGCCACAACCAGACCTCGGCCAGATCGCGGAAGTACCAACCGTTCGCGACGACGCCATGATCTCGCGGCAAGAGACCGGTCAACCAGCTCGCTTGCACCGTGCAGGTGACGGCCGGGAACACCGTCTCCAACGGCGCGCAGAACCCCTGGTCCCCCAGCGCTGCGATCGACGGCGCCAGAGTCAGGTCCTTGGGGCGCAGTCCGACGGTGTTGATGACCAGTAGCTTCAAGCGCAACGCTCCTCTGGGTACGACACGTGCGCGGGGTCGTCGTCGCGTGGATCGATCTCTGGGAACGTCTCGGCAACGATCCGGTGGAAGTCGCGCGGATCGTTCGCCTGCGAGATCGCGGCCCGAAATGCTCGTGCCCCGCGCACCCCAGCCAAGTACCGACACGCGAACTTGCGCATGCGAATCGTACCTTCGATGTCCCCATCGAGGGCCAGCACGGCGTCGAAATGCCGCAGTAGCTGCTCGCGCTGTTGCGCCAACGTTGGCGGCGCGGGGATCGCCTCGCCACGCAACGCCGCAGCAATCTCGCGAAAGATCCACGGGCGACTGAGAGCGGCCCGCGCGACCATGACAGCCGCTGCTCCCGTGTCGCGCAGAGTCGCCAGCGCAGCCGCGCCGCTATCGACATCGCCGTTGGCAATCACCGGCACGTCGACTGCCGCGACCACCTCGGCGATCGCCTCTCTGCGCGCCGGCACCCCATAGCCATCCCCGGCGCTCCGGCCATGCACGGTCACGGCGGCGGCCCCGTTGTCTGCGGCACACTGCGCAACCGCGACCGCGGTCTGCTGGTGCCGGTGCGGTCCCAGCCGAATCTTCGCAGTCACCGGAGTCTCGCCAGCCCCACGTACGGTCGCGGCGACCATCCGGCCGACAGTCTCAGGGTCACGCAGCAGCTTTGCACCCGCCCCCTGCTTGCCCATGATCCGTTGTTTCGGACAGCCGAAGTTCAAATCGATCACAGACACGCCATAGTCGCGGAGGCGGCGCGCAGCTTCTTCGACGTGCGCTGGTTCGCGATCCCACAGCTGCACACCGACCGGCTTGGCCTCGTCGCGGACACCACGTAGACGCACCGGTTCCTTGGCGCTGCTGAGCCAACCACCCGCCGACACCATCTCGGCATAGATCAAGCCGCAACCACCGAAGTCGCGCACGATTCCTCGAAACACGAGGTCGCTGAATCCGGCGACCGGCGCCGACAACACAGGGACGTCGAGCCGCAAGGAACCGATCTGCAATGCGGCTGGCCCGGAGTCAGATGCAACGTCGGCCGCGTGCGCACTAGCGTCGAGTTGTCGCTGCTCCATCTTCCGCTCCATCCCCATCACCGACATTGCGAATCCGCTAGTGCGCGGCCAACCAACGCAAGAAGCTACCGCCGCTGCGCGGCGAATGATACTCCACCGCCTCGAGAATATGGCGTTCCTCGAGCCTGCCAACTTCGTCGATGTCGGCAATCGTGCGCGCCAGGCGCAGCATGCGCGTCAGTGATCGCGTCGATAGGTCCAGCTCGTCGGAAGTCACACGGAGCAAATCTTCAGCTGGACGGGTCAGCTGCGCCCAGCTGGCGCGATCCGCCCATTCCAGAGCACAGTTGGCGCACTGCCTCCCTGCCTTGATGCGAAAGTCGGTCGCCGTGCGCACGCTCTGGCGCAGCGCCGCGGTATCGCCCGGGCTCCTGGTTGCGGACTGGAGGAGTTCGTGCCCTGGCACCGACTGGACCTCCAGTCGCATGTCGATCCGATCGAGCAAGGGCCCCGAGACCTTCTCGATGTACTTGCGAATCCGATCCGGTCGACACTCGCAAACTCGCTTGCGACTCATCGCGTGACCACACGGGCACGGGTTCATCGCCGCGACCAACAAAAAGTCCGCCGGGAACGTCAGTGTCGCGCGTGAACGAGCAATCGTAATCTGGCCACCTTCGAGCGGCTCCCGCAGCGCCTCGAGCGATGACCTAGGAAACTCAGGCAGCTCATCGAGGAACAACACGCCACGATGAGCCAACGTAACTTCGCCGGGACGCGGCATCGAACCCCCACCGACGAGACCCGCCCACGACACGGTGTGGTGCGGCGATCGAAACGGCCGCTGGAGCAACAGGCCGTCACCGGCTCCTAGCCCGGCTGCCGAGTGAATCTGCGTCACGATCCGCTGCTCCTCAGACGACATGGGTGGCAACAGCGCCGGCAGTCGCCGGGCCAGCAAAGTCTTGCCGGCTCCCGGTGGCCCCACCAACAAAACGTTGTGCCCGCCGGCTGCGGCCACGGCAAAGGCCCGCTTGATTCGCTCGTGGCCGATAACTTCCGAGAAATCGGGAAGCGTGGGCGGTGCGGCGTCGACAACGGTCGGGGCCGCCGGCGCAATCCCCGAACACGAGCCCTCCATGACATCGATGGCTGCGCGCAGGCCACCGACGCCGATCACGCGCACCCCGGGAACGGCTGCCGCTTCCGCCAGCGCCCCGGCGGGCACGAGCACGCGAGCCACGCCGGCGTCCCGCAACGCAGCCACCATCCCGAGGATCCCCGGTACCGGCCGAACCGAGCCATCGAGAGACAACTCCCCCAAGACTCCCCAGCAGCCAGATGCCGTCATTTGATCGTTCTGGATCAGGATTCCGAGCGCGATCGCCAGGTCGAAGACACAGCCGTCCTTCTCCCACGTGGCGGGGGCCAGATTCACGACGACGCGTCGATTGTCGGGGTATGGGAGGCCGCAGCTCACAATCGCCGAGCGGACCCGCTCGCGACTTTCTCGGATCCCTTTGCCCGCGAGGCCCGTTACGACGAACGAGTGGAGCGCCTTCAACAGCGCCACCTCGACGTCAACGGCCCTCCCTTCAATGCCGAAGACATCCCCAGAGACGAGTCGCACGACCATGAAAACCCTCCCGTCGCGTCGGGGGGCAGCCTTCTCGGTAGGTCGGCAGCTACAGTAGCGAACACGCCGCCCTGGAGCACGCGGTTCCTGGTCTCTCGGATGGGTCAGTGCTATGATTTGCCCGGGGTCACCCCCGACCCGCCGCGCGTAACCCCTTGGCGTTGACAGCTTGGCGTCCGCTTGTGAGCCCTTGCCGTTGGCACCTTGAAAGAGGCACTAATGCCGTCAGAGACCAAGCCGATTCAGAATCCGCCCGTAGCTCACGACCGAGCCTGGCCCGCAAAACTACTGCTGGCGCTCCTCTTTGCAGCCGCACCGTTGCCATGGCTCACCGCCCAAGAAGCGACGACTGCCGACGCGAGTGCGGATCTCGCAAATCGCGCCAAGAAGCTGATCGAACGCTACGGCGACAGCGACCTCACGCGCGCCTGGCGCGGCGCGCAAGCGCTCGAGCAGCTCGGCGATGACGTCATTCCGTACGTGCAGAATCTGCTCGACGGCGACTCGACCAAGGTTCAAAAGCTGCTGGCTGCAAAGACGCTGACATCGTTGGGTGCACCCGAAGGCGTCGACCGGCAGCTGCGCAAATTGGCCGAAGACCCAGCCTGTTCCGACGACGAGCGCCTCGCTGCGATCCGTCTGCTCGGTAGCTACTCGGGGGCGCGCAACGAGAAGGTGTTGCAAAAGCTCTTGTCGAGCGACGACGCCTACGATCCACAGGTGCGCATCACGGCGGCCGTCACGTTGTTCGAAATGAGTCGCGATCAGACGACGGCTAGCGAGGCATTGAAGCCGTTGCTCGACGTCGACGACCCCGCAGTGCGCAACGCCAGTGCGCTCGCCCTTGCGCAACTTGGGTACCTGGGTTCGGGCGTGAAGCGAATTCTCGTCAGCCTCGAGAACGAGCCAACACCGCAGGGCGCACAAGCGCGGCTGCTGCTGCAGTACGACCTCTTGATGCGCAAGCTCGAGCGCATGATGGATTCCGGCGCAGTCACGAGCTCGCCAGCGCAGAACCGCTTGATCGAGAAGCTCGAACGTGAGAGTCGCGACAAGGACAAGACCATCGCCCGGCTTCGTGAGCGCATCACGCAGAGCCAAGGGATCGAGGGTCACCCTTTGGTCCCCAAACTGATGGAGATGATCGACGCGCACTACGTCGATCCGAAACAGGTCGACCGCGACGACCTCGTCGTGGCTGCTGCCAAGGGTATGGTGGCCAGCCTCGACCCGTTCTCGTCGTTCATGGACGCCAGCGACACGAAGGACTTTCGCGAAGGGATGAGCGGCGAGTATGCCGGCATCGGTGCACGCGTCGTCAAGGATCCCGACGATCAAACTCTGGTCATCACGCGCCCGGTCTACCAAGGCCCGGCCTACAAGGCCGACATCCTCAGCAACGATCGCATCGTCGAAGTCGAGGGCGTTCGCACAGCCGACGTGTCGCTAGACGACGTTCTGCAGTTGCTGAAGGGGAAGCCCGGAACACCGGTCAACATCAAGATCCGTCGTTACGGCTGGACCGAGGCCCAAGAACGCACGATTCTCCGCGAGGTGATCAAACTCGACTCCGTCTACTCGACGATGCTGCCCGGCTACATCGGCTACGTCCATTTGACCCAGTTCGGTGACACGGCCACAGCAGAGTTCGAGAAGGCCGTCGACGGTCTCGAGAAGCTGGGCATGAAGGCGCTGGTGTTCGACCTCCGCGACAATCCGGGGGGCCTGCTGTCAGCAGCCTGCGAGATCGTCGATCAGTTCGTACCCGAAGACGAGCGCCCCATCGTACGCCAGCGCGGCCGCGACGGAGAAGCTCCCCCGCGCAAGACAACCGCGCGGCAGCGTGCCGACTATCCCGTCGTGGTCATCGTCAACCGCCGTTCCGCAAGCGCGTCCGAGATCGTATCTGGGGCGCTACAGGACTTCGAGCGTGCGACGGTCGTGGGTGAACGCACATTCGGCAAAGGGAGCGTGCAACAGCTCCTGACACTCCCGGAGGAGATCAACCGCATCCTCGGCGGCGAGAGCCTGCTGCGGTTGACCATCAAGCGCTACTACCTACCGTCCAATCGCTCGATTCACTCAGAGCGTGACGACAACGGTGCTATCACGAAGAAAGGTGGTGTCGTGCCGGATCTCGCCGTCAAACCAGACCGTATCCCGCGCTGGCGCATCGACGCGCTGGCGAAGCTCGATGCCGACAACGCCTTTTCCGAGTACCTGCAGCAGTATCTGGAAGCCAATGCCGACGAGTTCCGCCAGATCGCCGAAGTCGGGGATGGCGGCGACACGGCTCGTTATCCCGATTTTGACTCGTTCTTCGACGCGCGAAACAAGTACCATGCCAACCCGAATGACATTCGGCTACGCTTGCGGGAACGGATCCGCCGCAACTTCGAAGACGAACGCGGGCGCGAGTACGCGTGTGATTTCGCAGACGACGTGCTGTTGCAGCGGGCAATCGTCCACGCACTCAAAGAGCTGGGATCTGACGCGCGGGAGATCCCGGGGTACGCACCCTTTGCCGACCGTTTCGCGCAACAAGCCAAGGACGAAGGCAGCGCAAGCACGCCTGAGGAGCTGTAGATCTTGTCGACTGACACGCAGAGCGGGGATGACACCTACCTCCGTTTTCTGATCCCAGTGGTCCTCGTCATTGCAACGTTCGTGGCGTACTCCAACAGTTTTCGAGGTCCGTTCATCCTCGACGACATCGCCCAGATCTTGCAACGCAAGGATACCCACAGCTTCGACTGGGGTGTCTTCTCGAAGCGCAATCGCCGGGCCATCGGCGACGCAACCTTTGCGCTCAACGGCAGTGCAGCGACATGGGATGGTCGCACAGGACATCCCGACCCGTTCGGGTATCACGTCGTCAACCTATTGGTGCACATGCTAGCCGGCCTCGCTCTGTTCGGGGTCATCCGCCGCACGCTGTTGCTACCAGCCTTTGCGACCAGATACACCAAGACCGCATCAGGCTTCGCGGGGGCCGTCGCTCTCCTGTGGTTACTGCATCCGTTACAGACGCAGAGCGTCACCTACATCGTCCAGCGCTACGAAGCGTTGATGGGACTCTTCTATCTATTGACGTTCTACTGCAGCATTCGCTCCTGGACTGCCGCGGCCGTCGGTCGCTGGCTGTGGCTCGTAGCAGCCGTCCTCGCCTGCGCACTTGGTATGTGGACCAAAGCAGTCATGGTGACCGCGCCGGTCGCGATCATTCTCTTCGACATCGTGTTTCTGGCCGGCGGCTTCTCGAGCGGCCGACTCGGCGGAGTGCTGAAGAGCCGTTTGCCGCTGTACGCGGGATTGTTCGCAACCCTGACGATCTTGTTTCAGATCAACCTCGTGTCTGGGGTCCTGTATCCCAAGTACACGGGACCGCGCAAACTGCGCGGCGGCGGGATCGCGCAAGCGCCGACAGTGGGTTTCGGATCGGAAACCAGCTCGTACGACTATGCCAAGACGCAGCCGTACGTGATCTTGCGCTACCTGAAGTTGTCGGTACTCCCGGTTGGGCAGAGTCTCGACTACAAGGACCTCAGTCCGTCGGATTTTGGTCTACCGCTCGTCATCGCCACGGGCGCGGTGATCCTCGCGCTGCTGTCCGTGGCGCTCGCTGGACTCTTTCGACCGCGCCTGATCCAGGGCGGCGAGAATAGCGTCCCCTGGTTCGCGGGTACTCTCCTCTTGTTCTTCGTTTTCTTGGCACCCACGAGTTCGATCGTGCCGATCAAGGATCTGATCTTCGAGCACCGGATGTACCTCTCGCTCGCCCCGCTGCTGGTCCTCCTCGTCGTCGGTGGGCATCAGCTGCTGCTGCAGTTCGCCAAGGGGTGGAGCCCGGTGGGACCATTGATCGTTGTCGCGCTCGCACTCGGTGCGACGACGTACGTGCGTAATCTGGACTACGCCGACGAGGAACGGCTGTGGCAAGACGTCTGTGAGAAGCGCCCCCGAAACTGGCGCGCTTGGAGCCACCTGGGGAACCACTACAACATGGGTGGTGAGAAGAAAGCCCGCGAAGCGGTCGCCGCCTATGCCAAGGGCCTCGCTGTCATCACGGCCGAGGAACCCGACAACCTCCACGACCGCGCCTCGTTCATGGCCAACCTCGGTACGGTGTTTGAGTACGAGAACAACTTGCCGAAGGCGATCGAATGGTACGAGAAGGCGATTGCAACGCGCGAAGACTATGCGATCGCGTACATGAACCTCGGCAATGCATTGATGAAGTCCGGGCGCGAAGAGGAAGCGCTGGCGTCGTACCGCAAGTCCCTCGAATTCGAGCGCCGCGAAACGCCGTGGTTGAACTACGCAGCTTCACTGGGGCGCGTCGGGCGCAGCGACGAAGCACTCGCTGAATTGAACGCGCTGGTCAAGCGATACAGCAAGTCTCCAGCCGTGCGGGAACGACTTGCCAAGCAGCTGCATCGCGCGAAGCGCCACGTCGAACAGGAACAGCACGCGCGCAAGGGTGTCGAGCTCAGTCTTCCGAACAGTCCAGCGCGACGCGGCAACCTGTTCCAGGTCGGCCTCGCACTACAGATGCAGGGGCGGCTCGACGATGCGATCGCGGTCTACTATGACGTACTGAAGATTCGCCCCGACATCCCGTTCGCAGCGGCTTTGACAAATCTCAGCAGCTGCCTGATGGCCAAGGGCCGCAACGCCGAAGCAATCCCCTACCTCGTCAAATCGGTCGGGGCCAACCCGCAAGCAGCCCAGGGCAACTACTTCCTCGGCAAGGCGCTCGTCATGACGGGCAAGTACAAGGAAGCCATCCCGCACTTGCAGCGGGCGTTCGAGGCCTCTCCAACCCTACTGCACGCTCAGGTGCTGATCGCTGAGGCGCTCCTCTACATGGATCGGGTCGCCGAGGCCGAAGAGGCAATTCGGCCGCTGGTGCAGCAGAACCCACGGGATCGCGACGCTCTCTATGCACTTGCCAAGATCCTGCTGAGACAGGGGCTGAACGGACCCGCGGTGCAAATCCTCGAGAACTTGAAGCGCGGCGCTCCCGACTTCGAACAGCCGCAACGACTGCTCGAACAGGTCAAGAATGGATCGTTCCATCCGGGGTTGCTGGTTCCCGGGAGCTAGCCCCCTTCAGACGCGCGTCCAAGACACCGTGAGTCAAGCCAACGCCACGGTAGATCGCGCGTACGGCCGCCATCGGCGCAAACGACAACAATCGCCAGTCTCGCGTACGCCGCAGTAGACGGCGCGTCAACGGTAGCTGCAGCGCCAGCAACAACAGCGCCGCGAGGCACCATCCGCTCCACAGAGTCAGCCCCCAAGGCGACGCCAACCAGAAGCCAGCGACCGCAACGAACGGCAAGCTCGCCACGAGTAACACCCCCAACGGCGGCGCCAGATGATCGAGCGTGTTGCTGTATTGGTTCTTCACCGAACGATCGCGGTGCGCCAGCAAAAGCCAGCCGCGCCAGAAGCCCTGCTGCCGCTGCGTGCGCAGGTACGACATCAGTCCGACCGGGTGAAAGTGCTTCACGCGCGATCGAACATCGAATCCCAGCTCGTGCCCATGCTCGAGGACGCGCCACGCAAGCTCCGCGTCCTGCCCCTTGAGGTAGCGCTCGTCGAAGCCGCCAACCTGTTCGAGCACCGAGCGGCGATAGACGACGTTGAAGGTCGCCAGAAAGTCGACACGAGACGGCATCCGCAGATGGCGCTCGACGATCTCCTCCTGGATCAGCGTCGCGAGCAGCGAATCGGGACGCATATTGCCGTAGCTGCCGCCAACCCCACCCACCTGAGGATCTTGCAGGTGCGGCAGCAGCAACTGCAGTGCATCGGGTTCGGCCACGCAGTCGGAATCGAGAAACCAGATCAACGGCGAGCTCGCTTCGCGCCATCCAAGATTGCGCGCGGCCCCCGGCCCTTTGCCCTCTCCTGCCACGACCCGAACCGGGTAGCGCCCCGCGATCGAAGCGCTGTCATCGGTACTGCCATCGTCGACGAACAAGATCTCCGCGACCGCACCCGACTCGATCTGAGGGGTCAGTGCCTCCAGGCAGGGCGCAAGCGTCGCAGCGCAGTTGCGACCAGGTATGACGATACTAACGGCAGGGCGTGGGCCCTCTTCCATGAATCTCCTCTCGGGGCGACGGGCGGCATACTAATCGCAGGCGACAATTCCGCAAACCGGTGCTATCATCGGCGCTTGGCTCCTCGCCTCCCAGCACTCTACTGCGATAGAGTAAACCATTCGCAGCGTAGACGTTATGCCAGGCTCCAGCGGCTTCGCAAGAAGCTCCCGGTGGCGTTGGCCCCGTCGCAAGCGACAGAAAACGATGATCCGCTCAGCCAACACCACCACCAGCCAACCGACTCCAGCCGGCGCGCCGCTCGTCGACGACGCCGTCCGCGACGGTACGTTCATCGTGATTGCGGCGTACAACGAAGGCCAAGTCCTGGCCGACGTGATCCGCGGTGTCAGTGAGCGCTTTCCGAATGTCGTCGTCGTCGACGATGGCTCGAGCGACGACACGTACACGGCGGCACGCAGCGCTGCCCCTTACGCGCTCAGACACATGATCAATCGTGGGCAGGGTGCGGCGCTCCAAACCGGGATCACCTTCGCGCTACACCACGGCGCGCAGTACATCGTCACATTCGATGCCGACGGCCAGCATCAGCCGAGCAGCATCGACGCACTACTGGCACCGCTGGTGGCGGGCGAAGCCGAGATCACGTTGGGATCGCGTTTCCTCGGGGAAGACGCGGTCAACATGCCGCGGATGCGCTCTTGGTTGTTGCGAGGTGGCGTCCTGTTCACGCGAGTCTTCAGCGGCGTCGCTTTGACCGACACGCACAACGGATTTCGTGCGTTCTCACGGCGCGGTGCCGAGAAGATCAACATCACACTCGACCGCATGGCTCATGCCAGCGAGATCATCGACCAAGTGCATCACTCAGGTCTGCCATATCGAGAGGTGCCCGTGCAGATCCACTACACCGAGTGGTCGATGCACAAGGGACAATCGACGCGCGGGGCGGCCCGCATCGCCTTTGAGTACTTACTCGGGAAGATCATGCGCTAGCGCCAGCGAAGGGTTGCCTTGGACCGCGAGTGGATGCCGGTTGACGCCCCGTCGCGGAATCGCAAAATGGCGTGCACGGCCATGTGGCGGTGAAATGGTGCTTCGAAGCGATGACACGAGATTGCCGGCGCCTTTCGGGGGCCCGCAAACGCAGACAGCGAGGTAGTGAGCCACGTGGAACTCAACCTGTTCCAACAAGTCGTCGTCCCGATCATGGGGTTCCTGACGGTAGCCACTATCGTTGCTGGAGTACGCAGCTGGCTCAACAAGCGCGAAGCAGTATTGCTGACCCTGTTGTGGCTGGCCATTGGCGTGTCGATCCTACTACCGGATCTGACCCAACGCGTTGCTCGGATGTTGGGTATCGACCGGGGTACGAACCTGGTCGTCTACCTGACTTTCTTGATCGTCGTCGTCGGCTTCTTCTTCGTCTACCGCGGCATGACGAACATGAAGCGCGAGATCACACTACTGGTCCGGCACGTCGCCATTCGCGACGCCAACCAAGGACCGACTTCGAGCACGCCTACCTCGAACCCCGCAAACAGCGACAGCGAGCAAGCCTCGAGCAGTGCGGCCGGAAGCGACGACTCCGCAACTGGAGCGTGAGTCGCTACGCCCGAGCGTCCGCTGTCTCACGAAAAGACTTCGACCAATTCGTCGGACTCGCCCCCGACGAAGCGCAGGTACAAGACGCCGACAACTCCGAATACGAACGGCACCCCGAACAAGAACAGCGGTAGAAGCAACAAGATTGCGCTAACGGCGAGGACGACACTGGTCAGGATGTAGATCAGCGACAGCCGAAAACCAGACCCACGCGTGATCTGCCAACTCAGGCGCAAGGCGGCCAAACTACCGAGTTCCTTGTCGAGGCACAGCGGGTACGCAAGGATCAAGCGCGGCTGCAACACCAAGTCGACGCAGAACTGGCACATGATCACGATCCAGAACGTACCGAATTGGCCCTCCATCAGCTCCGCCTCGGACGGCATCATGAGCAAAGTGGGAAGAGACAAGATCATCAGTAACAGCTGGATACCCACGATCGGGAGATAGCGCCGGTAGCCTGCGAACAAGCGCAACATCGGCGTGGGCCGATAGGCGCTGTGTGCAGCTACCAACAATGCACCCGCGGTGAGGGGACCGAAGACAAAAACCGTAGTTGCCGCGATCGTGTACTGACTGCTGAGCCAGGCCGGCACTCCTGGCCAGCTGCTCATTAGCGCCTGCGGCGACTGTAGCAGCGCACAGAGAAAGCCGGCGCCGACAAAGACGCCGTAGCGCTTGCGTGCCAGTTCCCACGCCTCGACGCACGTCTCACTGACCGAGAGTCGACCTTGCCGCGACTCGTTCACAAACGACCTCTAGTCCGCTTCAACTTTGACCGCGCAGAACTTGAACTCTGGAATCTTGCCCCAGGGGTCGATCTCGTCGAGCGTCAACAGGTTTGCAGCCGCCTCGCGAAAGTGAAACGGAATGAAAACCGACCCGCGCTGTTCACGCGGCGAGATCTTCAACTTCAGTGCCACGCTGCCACGCCGACTCGTGACGCGCACATACTGCCCATGCTCGAGACCGAGGTCGGCAGCATCTTCGGCGTTCATCGAAACGTTGGCTTCTGGTGCGATCGCGTCCAACGCGTACGATCTTCTGGTCATCGAACCTGTATGCCAGTGCTCCAGCAGACGCCCCGTATTCAAGACCCACGGGTACTCGTCGTCGGGGAGCTCGGGCGCTGCTTCCCACTTTGCGGGTACGAACTTGGCCAGACCGTTGGCAGTAGGGAAACCATCGCCGAAGAGCACGATCGGACCGTCGCTCTCTTCAGGCTTTTCATTCGGCCACAGCTTGCCGGTCTCACCGAGATTGTCGTAGGTGAAATAGTGATACGCATCCGTCACCGACGCGAATTCGGCGAAGATCTCCTCGGGGCCCGAGTAGTCCATCGGATAACCAATACGGTTCGAGATCTCGGCTACGATCTCCCAATCGATGCGCGCTTCGCCGGGCATCTCCAACGCCGGCCGCCCCACCTGCACACGGCGATCGGTATTGGTGTACGTACCCAGCTTCTCGAGGTAGGCGCTCGCTGGTAGCACGACGTCGGCAAACTCGGCCGTCTCCGTCATGAAGATGTCCTGCACGACCAGGAAGTCGAGGTTAGCCAGCGCCTTGCGGACCTTGTTGACGTTGGGATCGGAGAGGAACGGATTCTCCCCCATCACGTACATGCCTTTGATGCTGCCTTCGAGCGCACCGCGCGTGATCTCGACGACCGTCAGCCCTGGCTCTGGGTCGAGACTCTTGCCCCAGGCGGCTTCGAACTTCGCTCGAATCTCCGGATCTGAGACCTTCTGGTAATCCGGGTACATCATCGGAATCAGGCCAGCGTCGCTGGCCCCTTGGACGTTGTTTTGACCACGCAACGGGTGCAAGCCGGTCCCGGGGCGCCCGACGTTGCCGGTCAGCAGCATCAGGGCGATCAGACAACGGGCGTTGTTGGTCCCATACACGTGCTGCGAGATCCCCATTCCCCAGAAGACGACTGCCGCAGACGCGTTGCCAATCACGCGTGCGACATCGCGGATACTGTCGGCGTCGATACCGCAGATCTTGGCGGCAACTTCGGGCTTGTACTCCTGAACGCTTTCGCGCAACGCCTCGAGGTTTTCGGTGAAGCGTTCGATGTAGGCATCATCTTGCAGGCCTTCTGCGAGGATGACCTGCATCAGCGAGTTGTAGAACGCCACATCGGTGCCCGGCTTGATCTGGCAGAAGTAGTCGCAATGTTGCGCCATGTCTCCCTGACGCGGATCGATCAAGATCAGCTTGGTGCCGTTCTTGTGCGCCTCTTTGAAGAAACTCGCGGCGACCGGGTGGTTGGCTGCAGTATTGGTGCCTGTCAAAATCGCGACATCCGAGTTCTTGATGTCTGCATACGTTGTCGTGACAGCACCACTCCCAATCCCTTCGAGCAAAGCGGCGACACTCGACGCGTGGCAGAGACGGGTGCAGTGATCCACGTTGTTCGTCCCGAAACCGGCACGAATCAGTTTCTGAAAAAGGTAGGCTTCTTCGTTCGAGCACTTTGCGCTGCCGAATCCTGCGATCGCTGAACTGCCATGTTCGTCGCGAATCCCGGCCAAACGCGCAGCAACAAGGTCCAAGGCCTCGTCCCAGGACGCCTCACGAAACGCAGGCATCACCTCGTCGTAGTCGACAATGCCACCGGCCTTGCGCCGTCCATCGTGCTCACCGCGAACGTCCTTCGACAGTCCACCCTTGGGGTAGGCGCTATCGATGCGGATCAACGGTTTCGTCAATCGTTGGGGATGCTGGGCATAGTCGAAACCGTAGCGCCCCTTGACGCACAGTCGTTCTTGATTTCCAGGACTCGGTCGCCCATCGGCGTAGGCGATACGATTCTCCTTCTCGTCGACGTGGTACGTCAGCGCGCACCCGACGCCACAATACGGACAAACGCTATCGACTTGTTTCAGCTGTTCCTCGGGTCGCATCGGCGCTGAGATCTCTTTGTGGACCAGGGCGCCCGTCGGACACACTGCCGCGCACTCGCCGCAGGAGACACAAGTGCTGTCGCCCATCGGATTGTCGAGATCGAACGCGATACGCGCTTCGTAGCCTTTGCCGGTGCGACCGATGACTTCGTTGTTCTGGATGTCGTCGCATGCCCGGATACAGCGATCACACATGATGCAGGCTTGATGATTGACATCGATGACCGGCGACGTCGAATCGTGCGGGCGCCCGTTCTGACCCGCGAAACGCTTGCCCCAGGCGTCGTAGCGGCGGGCCAACGCCAGCAGCTCGTTACCGCCGACCGTCTGTTCTTTAGGATCGTCTGCGGGTTGATCAGCCATCAGCAGCTCAGTCAGCATCGCTCGGCTGCGCTCGACTTTGTCTGACGACGTGTCGACGGCCATCCCCTCTTCGCACTCCCGCACACACGCGGCGGCCAGCACGCGCCCACCCACATCGACCGCGCACATGCGGCAGACGCCGACTGGCTCGAGTCGCTCGCTGTGGCAAAGGATCGGGATCTCGATGCCGACTTCGCGGGCGGCGTTCCAGATCGTGGTGCCGGCGGGCACCGTCACGTCCTTCCCGTCGATCGTCAGGGATACCGTTTTTGTTGTTGCTGCTGTCATCAAGCGCCCTCTCGTTGGCCAACCTGAGGCCGCACGACCATGCCGGTACGACTTTGCTGCTCCCACCGCGTGCTAGAGGTCGAGGTCATCCCAGACCTCCGCAGGCAGATAGCCGTCTGCGGTCCAACCGCGTGCCAAGTTATAGGAGCCAATCATCGCCTGCAACCGTTCCCTGGGGAGCACGGCGCCATTGGCAGCCGCGTCTGGGAGCCTTTCGCTGAGAAAACGCCGTGGCAACACGTCATCGGCTGGCACCCACCCCTGCTGCACGTTGAAGGCCTTCTTCAAGTTCACGATCCGCGCAGCGGTCGCTTCCAGTTCTGTCGCGTCGACGTCCCAGCCAGTCACTGCTTGCAACAACGTCGCACACTCTCCATACACGTCCTCGAAGACGCCACGTAGAAACTTGCACAGGATCAACGCATCGAAGAGGGCCGCCCGATTCTCAGGGGCCACAGCACGAGTCGCAATCTCGGCGTCCCCGTGCAAACGATTGCCGCTCTTGTCGAAGTCTAGTTCATACGCCGAGCTCTTGTTGTGATCAGCGCCACGGGTGCCCACCGCAAAGCCAAGGGCCATCGCCTGCAGCGCTCGCGGCTCGTAGCCAGGGATCTCGAGCCCCTTCACCTGCGGCGCAAAGTCGATCGTGTTGTTGCCCAGCGCCCAAGCAGCCCGGCGTGACCCGTCCGCCAACAGGTCACCGATCCCCTGCCGGGTCGCGATCGCCTGAATCGTCGGTAACAGCGCCGCGGCATCGCCAAAGCTTGGGCCGTCAGGGAGAAATCCGCGCTCTCGGCACTCCATTGCGAACGCAATCGTGCCGCCCGTCGAGATCGTGTCGAGACCCAGGCGGTCACACTCGGCGACGGCCGCCAGCACCTGTTCCGGCGTGTCGACGCCGCACAGAGATCCAAATGCAAACAGGCTTTCGTACTCGAGACGGACGCTCTTTCCGTCACCGAAGCCGTAGATGTGTTCGCACCCGATCGTACACGCCGCGCACGAACGGCGCGCCTTCTCACGCACCGGCGCCAGCTCTTCCGCCGACAGGCGCTCGGCACTTTCGAAACTCCCCTGCTGGAAGTTGCGCGTCGGCAGCGCAGCGAGGCGATTGAAGGTCAGCAGGTTCGCTACCGTCCCCAGTTCGCGGTACTTCGCTGTGGCGGCACCCAAAGACCGCTGGGAGAGATCACGCGCGAGCTCCATGACTCGCTCGGGAGCTGCAAGTTGTGTCTTCTCCGAGCCGCGCACGACGACCGCTTTCACGTTCTTCGCGCCCAGAACCGCGCCCAAGCCTCCGCGACCGGCGTGGCGTCCGTCGTTGGAGATCGTCGCGTACAAGACACCGTTCTCGCCGGCAACGCCGATCGCTGCAGCCTTGCCCAGCGGCGCCAAGGCGGCTTCCGCCGCGGTCGCTGATTGCCCCCATAAGTCGGTAGGACGCACTTCGCCATTGACGACGATACTCGGCGCGGCGCAGGCACCCAGCAAGACGATCGCATCGACACCCAGGCGTTTGCCGTGGATCGCGAACTGAGAACTGGACAGCGAGTCGCAGATCATCCCGGTCAACGGTGACTTCGCGATGACCGCGAACTTGGCAGAAGTCGTCAGCGGCGTCCCGACGAGTGGCGAGAATGCAAACACCAAAGGCGCCGACGCCCCGAGGGCATCGTAGTTCTCATCCGGCGCCTCCGCGTGCAGGATCCACGTCCCCAGCCCGACACCTCCGAGGAAGCGGCGTAGGATCCGCGGGGCAATCGGGACCCGCTGGCGATCCCCCGTAGTCAGGTCTACCCGCAGGTAGTAGCCGTGGAAACCCGCCATGCCCTAGCCCCCCGCCGCCGCGTCCATGACCAACAGGCGCTCCCCGGGACCGAGCGGCGCCGCCAAGGAACGCACGAACTCACGGCCATCGAACGACAACAAGTAGTGCGGCGCCAATGCTCCGCCCTCGCGAAGCGAAACGGCTGGGCACTGCGACTCGATCGACTCCACCGCTTGCTGCACGGTGCCAATCGGCACGGTCAGCGTCGCGCGGTCGGCGCGACTGCGGGTCGTACCGAGAAACTCGACCTCGGCGGTCGCAGCCCCTTCCTCGACTTGCACCGCGGCCAGGTAGGCGTCGGGGTTGTTGAGATTGCGAAAAGGCTCGCGGCTCGGCAGTTCGGCTTCCCCCACCCGTAGGTAGTCGCACGCCTCGAGCAGAAACAGGGGGCGCCCGCGGTCACGGGCCAACAAATCGGCAGCAGTCGCGGCGGCCGCGGTCGGATAGACAGCCGTCAGCGACTGCACGTAGCCGTCGACTTCGGGCGCGACGGCCCGGTCGAACGACAACAGGTAGCGCACGAATTCAGCCGTCAAGAACGGGGCGTCGGTGGCTGTGACGAAGGCGAACTCGGCTGGGCAGGCTTCCAGCCCCTCTCGAATACCAGCCAACGGTCCTTTGTCGGCGACCCGATCCTCGACGACCCGGGCGCGGCTTCCGAGGTCCGGCAACGTCAAACCGGGGGCGCCCACGACGACGATCTGATCGGTCACCGTGGCGAGGGTATCGATGACGTACTCGAGCATCGTCTTACCCCGCCAGGGGAGTAACGCCTTGGCGCGCCCCATGCGACGCGAGCCCCCACCGCAAAGGAGCACGGCGCCATACTTCGGGTCGCGTTCCAATGGACGGCCTCCTTGGTGAGCCGGTGGCAGGCGGGTCGCCAAGTCGACGCCAAAGTCGTCTGACGGCACCGCACGGTGAGCAGCCCTGAATTCTAACAGACGCGCGCTGGTGCACCAGCTCACCCTGTCGCCCGGTCCCTCCCCGAAGTCGTGCTGCGACACCACGTTCCCGCGAGCCGCGCGGCCGCGACGCGCGCTGGCCACCCGACGCTGCGACAAGCTGCTCCAACTCCCCTTCAGTCGCGCATCTCCGACTGTCGATAGCGAGTCGATGGACCATCACTAGCAGAACCGGGAGCACGAAGCATGAGCAGTCAGGCGTTACTGGAACTTCAAAAGACCGGACAGAGCATCTGGTTCGACAACATCAGCCGCGACCTCATCGAATCGGGGGAGCTCGAGCGGATGATCAAGGAGGACGGCCTCCTTGGGGTCACGTCCAACCCGTCGATCTTCGAGAAGGCGATTGCCGGCAGCGCGGACTACGACTCGATCCTCGCCAATCTGGTCGAGCACGAGTCGCTCGATGCAAAAGAAATCTACGAACGCGTCGCGATTGCTGACATCCAGGAAGCGGCCGACCTGTTGCTGCCGGTCTATGAAGAGACGGACGCGCGCGACGGCTACGTCAGCCTCGAAGTATCGCCGTATCGAGCGAACGACACCGCTGCGACGCTCGAGGAAGCGCGACGCCTCTACCAAACCGTGGATCGCAACAATGTCATGATCAAAGTGCCAGCCACACCGGCTGGCCTCCCGGCCATCGAGCAACTGATCGCAGACGGCATCCCGGTCAACGTGACGCTGTTGTTCTCGGTCGACGCGTACAAGGCATGCGCAGAGGCGTACGTATCCGGACTCGAGCAACTCGCCGAGGAAGGAGGCGACGTAACGCGCGTTGCCTCCGTCGCCAGCTTCTTCATCAGTCGCATCGACTCTCTTCTCGATAGCTGGCTCGAAGAGCATGCGGCCACGCTGACCGGCGATGCTGCCGAGAAGTGTCGTGCCCTTTGCGGACAAGTCGCGATCGCCAACGCCCGGGTGGCGTACTCGCACTACCAAGAGCTCGTGGCTTCCGAGCGCTGGCAGCGGCTCGTCAAGCTCGGCGCGCAGCCACAGAGGTTGCTCTGGGCCAGTACCAGCACGAAGAACCCCAGCTACCCAAGCACGATGTACGTGCACGCACTCAATGGTCCCGAGACCGTGAACACGCTCCCAACCGATACGTATCACGCAACGCGCGCAGAAGCGAAGATCCGCGCTGAACTGGTCAGCGGCCAGCCGGCAGCGCCCACGATCCTCGCGCAGCTCGCAGAGTTCGGCATCAGCCTCGAGCAAGGTACCGACCAACTCCTGGCAGAGGGCGTTTCGAAGTTCTCCGACGCTTTCGACAACCTGCTGGCCGCGGTCGAAGACAAACGCGCCGCTCTCCTCCAAGGGCGACTAGCACGGATGGCACCCAGCTTGGGAGCCTACCAGGGCGCAGTCGACGCACAGCTCGAAGAGTGGCGTAGCGCTGGCACTGTCCGCTCACTATGGCAGCGCGACACTTCCATCTGGAGCGGCGCCGACGAGGATCAGTGGCTGGGGTGGCTCGACGGAGTTCGCGATCAGCTCGCTGCGTGCGCCGAATTCGAGGCGCTCCGTGCCGAGATCCAGGAAGCCGGCTTCCAGAGCGTTGTGCTGCTAGGTATGGGCGGGTCCAGCTTGTGTCCTTGGGTCGTTCGTGAAACCTTCGGCCAGCAGACCGGGGCCCCGGAACTGCACGTCTTGGATTCGATTGTCCCGGCGCAGGTACAAACCATCACCGACGCGGTCGACCCGGCCAGCACGGTGTTCATCGTAGCATCGAAGTCCGGCAGCACGACCGAACCCAACGTCTTGATGGAGCACTTCCTCGAGCAGGTCGCCGCCGTCGATCCAAAAAACATCGGTGCTCACTTCATCGCCGTCACCGATCCTGGATCCGACCTGGAAGCATTCGCGACGCAGCACAGCTTCCGGGCAATCTGCCGCGGCGAGCCGTCGATCGGGGGGCGCTACTCAGCCTTCTCACCATTCGGGATGGTGCCTTCGGCGCTGATGGGTGTCGATGTTCAGGCACTTCTCGACAGTGCACAGCTGATGGCGCATGCGTGTGGCGCGCCTGTCCCACCTTCATCGAACCCTGGCGTGCAGCTTGGTGTGATCTTCGGGACTTTGGCGCAACAAGGACGTGACAAGATTACGGTTGTCGCAGCGCCGGCCGTAGCCTCGATCGGCGCTTGGCTCGAGCAGTTGATCGCTGAGTCGACCGGCAAGCTCGGCAAAGGCCTGATTCCGGTCGCCGAGGAGAACCTCGGCGCCCCGCAGGTGTACGGGCAAGACCGCGTCTTCGTCTACCTGCGCGAGAAGAACACAGCACAAGCCGAAACCGACCTGCGCGTCGATGCCCTCGAACACGCGGGACACCCGGTCGTTCGCATCCACCTCGATTCCCGCGACGCCCTCGGGCAGGAGTTCTTCCGTTGGGAGATCGCCACGGCCGCGGCGGGCTCGGTCTTGGGGATTAACCCATTCGACCAGCCCGACGTCGAAGCCAGCAAGATTGCGACCCGTTCTGTGATGGAACAGTACGCAGACAGCGGCGCGTTGCCGACCCAAGATCCGATCGCCGAAGAGAATGGCATTCGGCTGTATGCCGACGACGCCAACGCGGCACAACTGCGCGACATGGCGGACGATTCTTCGGTCGCGGGATTGATCGCAGCCCATCTCCAGCGTTTGGAGCCTGGCGACTACTTCGCGATCAACGCATACGTCGAGATGGACGAGGTCAACCATCGCGAGCTGCAGGCAATGCGGCACGCCGTGCGCGACGGACGCAGCGTCGCGACCACCGTTGGCTACGGTCCACGGTTCCTGCACTCCACCGGACAGCTCCACAAGGGTGGTCCCAACACTGGAGTGTTCCTGCAAGTGACCAGCGACGACGCGGCAGAGCTGCCGATTCCGGGCCGCGAATACAGCTTTGGCATTCTCAAGCAAGCGCAAGCACTCGGAGACTTCGACGTGCTCGCCGAGCGTAACCGGCGCGCACTCCGAGTTCATCTCGGTCCTAACGTGCAAGAGGGGCTCGCCACTTTGAAGACCATCATCCGCAGCGTGATCGCCTAGGAGGTTCCCATGGCCACGGCCACGCAACTCGACCAGCTGTGTATCAACACGATCCGCACACTGAGCATCGACGCTGTTCAAGCGGCGAACTCAGGGCACCCGGGCACACCCATGGCGCTCGCTCCGGTTGCTTATGAGCTGTGGCAAAACCACCTCCGCTTCGCGCCGGACGATCCGATCTGGCCGAACCGAGATCGTTTCGTGTTGTCGTGCGGGCACGCCTCAATGTTGCTCTACTCGCTGCTACACCTCGCAGAGGTGAAGGCCGTGAATCCGAAGTACGAACGCCTCGGCGAACTGTCGGTCTCCATCGATGACATCAAGAACTTCCGACAGCTCGACAGCAAGTGCCCTGGCCACCCCGAGTATCGCTGGACCTCCGGCGTCGAGACGACGACTGGCCCCTTGGGCCAGGGCGTCGCGACCAGTGTCGGCATGGCCATCGCTCGTCATTGGATGGCAGAGCGATTCAACCGCCCTGGCTTTGAGATGTTCGACTATGACGTCTATTCCCTATGTGGAGATGGCTGTCTCATGGAAGGCGTGTCGCGGGAAGCCGCCTCGATGGCCGGCCACCTGGGACTGGGCAACCTCTGCTGGATCTACGACAACAACAAGATCACGATCGAAGGCAGCACTGACCTCGCCTTCTCCGATGACGTCGCGACCTGTTTCATAGGCTACGGCTGGAACGTAACAAGAGTCGGAGACGCCAACGATCTCGACATGCTGCGTCGCGCCTTCACGACGTTCAAGAGTACCAATGATCGGCCGACGCTGATCATCGTGGATAGCCACATCGCCTACGGGTCTCCGAACATGGAGAACACCAGCGCGGCCCACGGTTCCCCTCTCGGTGATGACGAGATCCGCCTGACGAAGCGCAACTACGGCTGGCCCGAGGATGCTCAGTTCTTGGTCCCCGACGAAGTCCGCGAGTGTTTTCGAGAAGGCATGGGAAGTCGCGGCGAGAAGGCACAATCGCAATGGATGGAGCAGTTCGAGTCCTACAAAGAGCAGCACTCCGAACTTGCCGACGAATTGTCGCGGATGCAGCGTCGACAGTTGCCCGCCGGCTGGGACCATGATCTGCCACAGTTTCCGACCGACCCGAAAGGTGTCGCTGGACGCCAAGCATCTTCGCAAGTTCTCAACTCGGTCGCGGAGAACGTACCATGGTTGATCGGGGGCTCGGCCGATCTACACCCGTCGACGAAGACTTACCTCAACTTCGACGGAGCGGGCGACTACTCCGCCGCTGAGCCGGGTGGGCGCAACTTCCACTTTGGCATTCGTGAGCATGCGATGGGCGCCGTGTTGAACGGACTCGCGCTGTCCAAGATCCGGGCCTACGGATCTGGCTTCATGGTGTTTAGCGACTATGCGCGCCCGCCCATGCGGCTGAGTGCGCTGATGGAACTCCCAGTCATTCACATCTTCACACATGACTCGATTGGTGTCGGCGAAGACGGTCCGACTCACCAGCCAGTCGAGCATCTCCCGCTGTTGCGTGCTGTCCCAGGGATGATCACGCTGCGCCCGGCCGACGCCAACGAAGTCACCGAAGCCTGGCGCGTCATCATGCAGCTGCGCCACGAGCCCGCCGCACTCGTCCTGAGCCGCCAAGCGGTCCCAACGATCGACCGCACCAAGTACGGAGCTGCGAGTGGTGTCGCACAAGGAGCCTATGTGCTGGCGGACGCCGACGACGGCGATCCACAGGTGCTACTGCTCGCGAGCGGCAGCGAAGTACAGCTGTGCTTGGCCGCCCACGAAACGCTCGCGGCGGAAGGAATCCGTAGCCGTGTCGTCAGCATGCCGTCATGGGAGCTCTTTGAACAACAAGACGATCAGTACCGTGAGTCCGTCCTACCAGCCGACGTGACTGCCCGAGTAGCCATCGAACAAGCGTCGACATTCGGCTGGGAGAGGCTGATCTTCGGTGGAAGCCGGTCGGGCAAAACGTTCGAGTTCGTCGGGACCATCATAGAGCGCGCGCTCATGGCGCCGGGATCCCGGCATCTGATCGTCAGACATGAGGCGTCGTCTGCCAAGCGTGCAATTGCCAAGGGC
>JBCCHQ010000078.1:0-27853 GCA_039028735.1 Planctomycetota bacterium
TCGACACCACGCCGACCGCGGGCCCGGTCGCCTACGAAGTCGTCGGCGTAATCGGGGCACCGAACTGCGACACAACGGCAAGCGAGTCGTGCTCGGTCGTCGTTCCGCAGCAGTCCGCATTTCGGCGCTCCGACGTGAACAACGATTCGCAGTTCAACATCGCCGACGTCGTATACGTGTTGCAGTACCTGTTCGCGAACGGCGCCGCACCGACCTGCTTCGACGCCGCCGACATGAACGATGACGGCGGCATTGACATCTCGGACCCGGTGTACATGGCCACCTACTTGTTCAGCCTGGGGGCAGAGCCGCTGTACCCGTTCCACGTCACCGACGTCGACCCCACCGATGACAACCTCAGCTGTATCTTCTCGGTCTGGGGAACGCCATAGCAAAGACAACGCTTCCAGCGTACGCTTGCACCGCCGGGCTCGGTCCGACCCCCGACCCGGCGGTGTCCTTTTTTGCAGGAGGAAGTCGCATGAATCAGGAATCAAGCGCTGGTAGCTCGAGCGCGGACAACGCAGAGAACGTAGACAATGCGAGCAGTGAACCGCAGTTCGTGGTCCTCGCTGCGGGGCGACTGCCCGCCCTCAAAGAACAGCTTGCCACGCTACAAGGCGCCGGCTTCACCGCGCAGATCGTGCACCCGCCCGATCAAGCAGCCAACGGCTGAAACGTCACACTCTGGCTGGCGGTCGCCAGCCCCGATGCCGAAGCCGCAACGAAGACCCTCGAGTCCGCGTGGCAGTCACAGGCCAGCGACGAAGAACTCGCCGCGGCCAGTCACTTCATCGACCATGACAGCGACGAGGTCACCTGTCCCGCGTGCACACACACGTTCACCGCTGGCCCGCCTGCCTGCCCGGACTGTGGCCTGAACCTCAGCTAGACCTTGAGGCTACAGGCGCTGCTGTCCGCTACAGGTGGAAGTGGTCGAGTGCTTCTGGGTTCACGAGCGCCTCACGGTTCTTCGGCGTTTCGCCGTTCAAGACTTGCTGCACGGCAAGCTCGACCTTCTTGCCGCTGATCGTGTACGGGATGGCAGGCACCGCAACGATGTGACTTGGCATGTGACGGCGTGTCGCGCGTTCGGCGATCGCGCCCCGCAGCTTCTTGCGCAGCGCATCGTCGAGCTCGACACCGTCTTGCACGACGACGAACAGACAAATCTCGACGTCGTCGTCAGTGTTGTGGCCCACGACGATGCTGTCGGCGATCTCTGGTTGATCTTCGACGATGCGATAGATCTCGGCAGTACCGATCCGCACACCGCCGGGATTCAGTGTCGCGTCGGAACGCCCATAGATGACAACGCCGCCGTCGTCGGTGATCTCCACGAAATCCCCGTGATGCCAGACACCGTCGTGCTCTTCGAAGTAGGCCGCTTCGTACCGACTGCCGTCCGGGTCATTCCAAAAGCCTACAGGCTGGCTAGGAAAGGGTGAGCAGCAAACCAACTCACCCTTCTCGCCGACGAGCGATTCGCCTGCCTCGCTCCACGCGGCGACGTCCATGCCCAAACCGCGACATTGCAGCTCACCGACACGCACCGGCAACAGTGGATTGCCCAGCGCAAAGCAGCTGACGATGTCGGTGCCCCCCGAAATCGACGACAGCTGCAGCTCCGCCCCGACCTCCGCATAGATCCAACGAAACTGCTCTTCGACGAGCGGTGCGCCTGTCGACAACACACAACGCAGTGCCGCCAAGTCGTGCTGGTCGGCTGGGTGCAGGTCGTTGTTTTGACACGCTGCGATGAACTTCGGGCTGGTCCCGAATACTGCGGCTCGTTCACGGGCTGCAAACTCCCAGAGGTGAGAGATCGACGGATAGGCGGGATTGCCATCGAAGAGGAGCACCGTCGCGCCAACACCCAACGCGCTGACGAGCCAATTCCACATCATCCAACCGCAAGTGGTGAAGTAGAAGATCCTCTCTTCAGCTCGCAGGTCGCAGTGCAGCATCAGCTCCTTCATATGCTGCAACAACGTCCCCCCATGTCCGTGCACGATGCACTTGGGGACCCCCGTCGTACCCGATGAATACAAAACGTACAGAGGATGACCAAACGGCACCTCGGTGAATGTCAACTCGGCGTCGCAGTCACCGAGATAGTCCTCCCACCCCACGCAGGCGACGCCGGCAATGTCGCGATGGCCCGGAGCCTGCTGTTGTGGGTCGAGGTACGCGACCTCTACGACTCGCAGCAGCCCGGAGAGCTGCGGCACGATCTCGCGCACCCGTTCGTCGGCAGGGAAGGGCTTGCCGTTGTAGCTATAGCCGTCTGGGACGAAGAGCACCTTCGGAGTGATCTGGCCAAAACGGTCGACAACGGCGTTGACGCCGAAGTCTGGCGAGCAAGAGGACCAAATGGCTCCGATACTCGTGGCCGCCAGCATCGCAACTACAGTCTCGGGTACGTTGGGCATGTAGCCTGCCACGCGATCCCCGGCTTCCACTCCATCGCGGCGCAGGGCGGCCGCGCAGCGAGCGACCTGTTGCCGGAGCTCGTCGCGAGAGAGTTCGCGCCGCTCGCCCCGTTCCGACTCGAAGACGATCGCGGCTTGCGACCCACGCCAACGCAATAAGTGCCGTGGGTAGCTCAGTCGGCTGTCCGGGAACCACTCGGTGCCGAGCATCCCCGAGCCCGCGGTCGCAGCCGAAGCTGCCGCGGAGAACTCGACGTCGGCAAAAGCCCGTAGCTCTTCCCAGAAGGCGCCGCGGTCCTGCACGGACCACTGCCACAGCGAGTCCCAGCTGTCAGCGGAGACCGCTGGTACGGTACGGTTCTTGGCGACTCTGTTCAGGAAGGACTGCATCTGACTTGCAGCCGCTCGGTGCGCCGGCGGCTGCCACAAGATCTCGCGCGTCAAACTGATCCCCTCGCTCGCTCGTTCGACACCCGACCTACTCGTCGCCGGTGATCGCCTCGTTCTCTTGGTAGGTCCCCCACTGGGCAGCCTTGCGCGTGTTCTGCCGCTCCTTTGTGAGGATACGGTACTTCTGTGGCACCTGCTGGAGATCTTCCCAGGCCCACGTCCACGCCTTCTGCACGTCCTGGATGTAGTCACTCGTCGAGTCGATCCCCAAGCCGCTATCCCGGCCTAGGATCTGCCGCAGCGCAGCATCGGCGATATGAGGATAGGACAACAACTCGCGATTGCTGTCGTCCATCCCGGGGTAGTCGCCTGCCCGGTCGACCTTGCGATCATCGTCGAGCATCTCGAGAAGATACGGCACCGCATCATGACCACATTTGACGAACTCATGGATCAACACATGGATCGGGCGAACGTCGCGGTAGTCGCCAACGGCGTCGACGAGGGCAACGACTCGAGCATCACCGAAGATCTTGCCGTGGAACACATGCTTGGCGAGAAGCGTACCGGCGTCGCGCCGGATGTCGAGGCGGGCGTCCTCCATCTTGTCACGGCCGTAGATCAGCGGTTCCGGGAAGTCGAGGATCTCCTTGCGATCCTCCGCGTCCGCGGGCTTTCGCGTATCAACAACCGTGCACTTGACGAGCGCCTTGAACTGATGCTCGAGGTGCACCGAGTGATCGTAGAAATGGAACTTGTGATCTTGGTAGTACGTGCAATCAACGGACCCGGTGATGAGGATGTCCGCCTTCGCTGCTTCCTCGACACGCTGGTACCCCATGTACAAGAGACGCCGCGTCAGGAACAGCTCCGTCACGTTGATGTCTGTGACTTCCCCCTCCAACGTCTCGGGGATCGCGAGATGAAAGCTCCCTTTGTCGAGAGGGCGGGGCACCTGACTGTTCGACTCACAGCCGAGCCCAACGACCAATGCAAATAGACAGATCGTCGCAGCGATCGCTCGATTCACGAATCTACCTTCCGTGCTTGCTCTAGTGGAGCCAGCGTCGCAAGCTGGCTCAACACACACCATGCTCCCCCAAGAGACAGGGACGCTTGCACCGGCGGAAACCCGCGGCATTCCACGGGCTCTAGTCTAACGCGCCACGGAACCTCTTTGCTACCTTGCATTTGTCGCCTTGCATTCGCGCGGGCGCCATCTACGATCGGGGACCATGAGCACACCTGAATCGAGCCCTCCTGAGGCACCAGGCTCGCCAGAATCGGCGGCAACCACCGACGGGCGCACGTCGACGGGGAAAAAGGATCATTTCCCGCAAACGCAACAGACCTGGGTCGGGGACCGCATCCACGAAGGCCCGCAGGGGCGCGCCGACCTGAATCGCCACATCATGCAAGTCTACGCCGATCCGCTGCGGATCTACTTCCTGGGCTCTTCGGTGCGAAACATCGGCGAGCCAGAGGACATCGTCGGCGGCTTCTTCAGTGACCGCCTCGATCGCGAGGACTTCTTCAGCGACTGGCAGCAGAGTGGCAAGCGGCTTCGACATTGGCTGATCAACGCGTTTCATTTCTACCTGAAGGAAGAGCTCCGTCGCCGCAAGCGAGACAAGAGGATCGGGCACCTCCCGCAGGAGTTCGACGTCACTCACGGTGGACCCAGTCCCGAGCAGGAGGTGGATCGAGCCTTCCGGGACAGCATCGTCCAGACGGCGCTTGCCACCGCACGCGCCGAGTGCGAAGCCAAGGGCTATGCGGCGAACTGGCAAGTCTTCGAGCGCCATCACTGCCAGCAAGAACGTTACGCCGACTTCGTCGGCGAGATGGGGATCGACGAAACCCAGGCTGCTGTCATGGTTCGAATCGCTCGCCGCGCATTCATCCGTGCGCTTCGCGAGCAGCTGCAGCGCGATGGTACTTCAGCGGAGAAGATCGACGCGGAGATCCGAGAGTTGATGGACGCATGACCGAGCAGCACGACTCCATGCAGTTTCGCCAAGGCACCAGCAAAGACTTGCTCCGGTTAGGCCTCAGCAGCCCAGGGCGTCCGCTCGACCAGTTGGTCGAGCTCCTGGAACGGGTAGACGCGGCTGCGTGGCTCGCCGGCGCACTCGATGCTCACGACTGCCTGCAAGGCGCGGAACCATTCCCTGCCGGCACTCACACGCTCGAACAGCTGGAAGCGCTGAAGGAACAAGCCAAGCAACACGGCAGCAGCGCGGCCGCGGGCAGCAGTGCGACCCACGCCACTGCTGGCTACTTCGTCGCCGTCGCGGCAGCGCTCAACGAGCACGGCACGAAGATCAGCTCCGCGCCCGAGGCTGAATTGCGCGCGACGCTCCTCGACTTGGCCTCCGTCACAACGGACGCGTGGCAACAGTTCTGGATGCAGGCGGCGCGATTCCTGGAGCCCACAGAATGACGCGCGACGTCCCTTTCGTGAAGATGCACGGGCTCGGCAACGACTACGTCTACCTCGACGCGAGAGAGCTCCGCGCAGCCGGAATCCAGATCGACGATTCGGCACGCTGGTCGCAACGCCTCGCAGACCGTCACCGCGGTGTTGGCGGCGACGGGTTGATCGTCGTCCACGAAGATACTACTGCGCCCGTTCGTATGGAGATGTACAACGCTGACGGCAGCCGCGCGGAGATGTGCGGCAACGGTATCCGCTGCGTCGCAAGACTCGCATGGGAGCGTGGCTATGCGGCGTCGACGCGCTTCTCGATCGCAACCGACTCGGGTCTACGAGCTGTGGAGGTCAGCGATCGAGGTCGCACCGTGGCGGTTGACATGGGAGCGGCAACGATGGACGACGTGTGCACGCTCACCGCGGCAGATCGAGAATTCACCGGAACCCCGGTCTTGCTCGGCAACCCACACTTCGTCATTGAATTGCCGCACCCACCGGCCGAGTTCGCCGTCGAGCAGTACGGCCCGCTACTGGAACGGCACGATCGTTTTCCGAACCGAGCCAACATTGAGTTCGTCTTCGTCGCAGCCCCCGACCAGATTCTCTTTCGCGTCTGGGAGCGCGGGTCGGGCGAGACCCAGGCTTGCGGGACCGGCGCGACGGCGGCCGCTGCCGCACTTCATCACCATGGCCGTACCGACACACGTGCCAACGTAGCACTGCTCGGTGGCGACCTCGTCATCGAGATCAAGGAAGGCACAACGTGGATGACGGGGCCGGCCGAGACCGTGTTCGCAGGTCACTTTCCGACCTCGCTGACGGCGCCCTAGTCAACGACGATGTGACATCCACCGCGACGTGGATCTCCGGCGCCGGTTAGCACTCCAGCGGAATCTCGGCGCACAACGTTGACACCGCCAAAGAACATGTTCGGGGCGTCGAACTCGACGAGCTGCGCCGGTTGCAGCTGCCGGCAGTCGATGGCAGCGAGCGCACCGACACGTTCGACGTTCAAGACACCCGCCTCGAAGTGGACCCGTTCTGCAGCCACCGCATCGCCAAGACTCATCCCGTCGTCGACCAAATGCAGCAGCACTTGCGCAAGCGCGCTACGGATGCGATTGGATCCGCCGCCGCCGATGACGATCAGATCGCCTGTGGGAGTAGCGACGAGCGTGGGCGCCATCATCGTGGCCAACCGCTTGCCGGCTGGCCAAATGCCGAGGCCGTCCGGAAAGAGATCCTCTTCTCCCATGAGGTTGTTCATCAAGATCCCCGTATCACCGAGTACTTGACCGTTGCCCTCGCCGTACGTGAAGGTCACGGCCGCACAGTTGCCTGCAGCATCCAAGACACTGACGTGCGTCGTCGACCCGGGCCCCGACGCAGCACCGCCTGCAGCCAGCGGCGCCGCATGTGCTGCCCGGAACCGCTGCCGCCAGCTCGCTGGATCTGCAAGCACCGACGCGCCAACCGCGCGCGCTTCGTCTGCCACCTTCATGGCGACCGCCAAACTGCGGATACGCTCGAGGCTGCCAGGAGCCGCGCTGCGCGACGGACGTTGACCCAGCAAGTCGAGGATCGACCCGATCATGACGCCGCCAGCCGCGGGCTGCGGGTTCGTGAACACTCGACACCCCTCGAAGTCCATCTCCAGCGGGCGTCGAAACTGCACTTGGTACGAGGCAACATCCTCATCGGTGACCGATCCCCCCATCGCAGGTCCGCACTGCGCAACGAGCAGAGGGTGCAGCACTTTGTCGAGATAGTCGCGCCAGCCTCGCGCTACCAGCGCCTCCAGCGTGGCGGCAAGCTGCGGCGCAGCAAACCTCTCGCCGGCCTCGATCAAGCGACCATCAACGACGAAGGGGCTGTGATCATCGACAGCATGCAGTTTGACAATAGGCTCTAGTAGCGCGGTGACCCACGCCCCCATCGGCTCGAGCTTCGTACCGTCGTGGAGCATGCGGCAGGCGGGAGCGACCAGATCCTCGAGCGGGAGTCGCCCCCACTTCTCCGCGGCCAGACACAGACCTGGGATCGTCCCCGGCATCGCCGCCGCCGCTGCGCCCACGTGAAAGCGCTGGGTGGTCGGACCGAAGTCAATGTGCACGCTTTCGTAGGCGCGAGAGGTGGCCGGTGCCAGGCCAAGCCCAGGTGCGTTCGCGAAGAAGTCGCAGATCGTCACTTCGCCACTGGCCCCGTCGCGGTGCAACATCGCGCCGCCACCCGCCAGACTGGTCAGCGTGGGCTCCCCAGCGCCAACGGCAAAGCAGGCCGCGACTGCCGCATCTACGGCATTGCCTCCTGCCGCCAGGATCTCGGCACCTGCTGAAGTAGCTGCGTGTGATCCAGCAGCGATCACGCCCTTCGACATCGAGACCTCACTGCGGTTGCGACCAAGGAGACAGACTGCAAACGTCTGGAGTCGCAGAAGTACCAGATGCTGGGGACGCCGACAACGTTCTGCTGGTTTCGTCGCTGCTGCGATCTACGGCGATCGAACGCAACAAGGGGCCACCGGGTCGGTGGCCCCTTGCGTGAGATTCCTGCCTTGGACCAAGAGGTCTACGGGCAACTGGACGGGCAACCCGCGGCGAAACCACACGGCAGCGCACCGGTCGGATCGATACCGCATCCTGGATACGGTGCTGCAGGGGGCGGCCCCATCGCGAACAGATGCGTCAGGGCATAGATCACATCGCCGAGGTTCATCAAGCCGTCACTGTTACTGTCGCAAGCCGCGTCACAAGACGAGACCACTCCGCCGGCAAACAGCAGCGACAACATGAAGATCACGTCAGCAAGATCGTTGACGCCGTCGCCATTGCAATCTCCACGAATGAAACAAGCGGGCAGATCGATCTCCCAGATCGTGTTCGAACCATTGTCGTAGATATAGACCGACGGATCACCGTCGCTCCCCGCGGGAGAGTACGAGATGCCTGTGACAAAGGTACCGTACGCAGCGATCGAGAAGCTGAGCGCCGTCGCAGAGCCCGTCGGGTCCAATGCGGTGATCTCGGTGGCACGGCCGCCAGCGACCGAGCCATGCGTGACCAGCCGCTGCCCACGCGTCGTGTCCAGCGCCAGCCCCATACCGTACGTGGGTGAACCACCAGGATTCGATGCCGAGTTTCCTGTAGCGACTCCTGCCAGAGTGAACTCGTAGAACACATCGTTGCTGATGTTCTGGATCCACAGAGTGTTCGTGGTTGGGTCCACCGTCATTCCGGCAAGCGTCCCTGGCGTCGGTTTCAGCATCAAGTTGCTTTGTAGCGGCGTGCCGTCGATCGCTGTCTCGTAGAGAGCTCCGACTCCCGAAGGATCGTACCAGTACAGGTGCGCATTGTTGGGGTTGTAGGCAACGCCAGTGATCACGGCAGTCCGCCCCGGTACCGGAATCGTCTGCGTCGGATTCAGCGCCGCGTCGTAGTACTGGGCAATCCCGGAGACATCGACGACGAGCAGGTTCGTCGGACTCAGCGGCACCCACGTCATGTCGATCGCGCCGAAGCCCGAGTGAACAACAGGGCCGCGAATCGCCAGTCCATTGCCATTTCCGGGAGTCGCGACGCCACCACCCGGCACGCTTCCGGGGCCTTGCGCCGCTACGCTCGCAATCGAGATCAACATCGCACACATCACTCTGGAAACCTTCATGAGCGCCTGCATGGGAGCTCCTTTCACGTTGCCAACCATCGCCATCGCCGCCGGAAGTTCCGGCCGATATGGAGACTTGCAGCCAACTCGAGGAACTGGACAGGAATTCTCGGGTTTCGGAGCGGGCTCCGCGATCGCTCCCGACCTACAACTGGCGTTGCAGCCGCGGCGGTTACAAGATGCTGGCTACCTACCGGCTACTGCAGGCATGGTCATTCTCTGCGGCACCAGCCAGAGCCAACTAGCCTGCCTGTATCTGCAGATCCATGCCAACTCGGTCAGCCATCTCCAAGATCGCGTGCACGTCGGGGTGACGCAGCATGACGTGGCCGTCGGACAGCAGCGTCTGCTTCCAGTTGCGTCGTGGCGCACCGATGGGATTCAAGTCGACTTCGACGATGTATGGCCGATAGCGAGCGACGAGGCGCTCGAGTCCCTGGATCGATTGGATCCGCCCTTGGCCGCTAGCACGTTTGAAGATCACCGCAGCGTTGTAGTGCGGTTCGACCGGGTGTTGAAAACGTCCGAAGGTCACCGCTTCGGCCCAGGCGCGGAACAAACTGGTGTCGTAGGCGTGATTCATGATGTCGACCGACAGCGCTCCGGGGGGACGCGCCGCAATCTCGCCGAACACGGCCTCGCCGGCATCGGTCAGGAACCACTCCATGTGAGTGAAACCAGTTTCGAAACCGAGTGCCGTCAACACTGCCTTTCCCATCTCGCGCCCCGATCGGAGCATCGGCTGGTCGGGGTGGCGAAAGCAAATGGTTTGCGGACTGACCCATTCGAGGGTACGACCGACCAGCGGCTGCGGGCGATACCATGACGTGTTCGCAAACAACAACCGGTCGTTGGCGCAGATCGTGTCGTAGGTGTATTCCTGACCTGTGATGAACTCCTCGACACTGACTTCTCGTACGTGTGCGACCTGTTGCAGCACCCCTTCGAGATCTTCTGCGCGGTCGACGCGGTGAGTATCCGCTGAACCAGCACCAGAGATCGGTTTGATGATCAACGGATAGCCGATCTGTTCGGCAGCGGTGCGACATTCATCCTCGGTCCGCGCACGCACGTGCCGGGGGGTCCGAATCCCCGCCTTGTCGAGCGCTTGCTTCATCAGCTCCTTGTCTCGAAAGAGGCGGGCCTGCTCCACTCCCATCCCGGGGAGCTCGAGTGCCTCTCGGACTCGAGCGGCCAGCATGACGCCGGGCTCCCAGAGGCACTCGACGCGGTCGACGTTGACCTTCTTGGCGACGGCTTTGGCGTCCTCGACCCAGCGCGCCTCATCGGCCAGCGATCCCGTCTGGACGTAGGCGCTGAGACAATGCCGCACGTCGGCCGGTAGTGCGCCTTCGGGGTGCTCACCCATCCCAATCACATTTGCCCCGACCTGGGCCAGAGCCTTCACGAAGTGCGGCATCTCGACAGGGAAACTTGGCGACAGGAACAGAACGTTCATGACTACTCCCAGGCTCTTCTTACTCTGACAGCTCGACCTGCACCAACTGCACGACTCGCGCGAGTGCTCGTTCGACGACCGCGGTTTCGGGGTGGCGCAAGACGACGAACCCCTCCCCTTCGTAGCCGTTCGCCCGCGGCTGCCCCTCGTGCGGCAGCTGGACTTCGGCGACGAGGCCGCTCATCTCCTCCTGTGCTTCGTCGAGCCCATGCACCGCTTTCACCCGGCCGCGCCCCTGGCCGCGCAGAAACGCGATTCCGGCCGCGTAGCGCCGCGGCGGCGGATCGAACGCGTCGAAGATCATCAGCCGCGCCCAGGCACGATAGAAGTCGATGCCGTGAGCATGAGAGATCAACGTAGTGAACTGCGCTCCCGGCGGCCGCGCCGCGACTTCAGAGATCGCCAGACTGCCATCGGGACGTCGGAACCACTCCATGTGGGTCAACCCGGTGCCCATCCCCAGCGAATCGAGCGCACGCACGGCAACGCTACGAATGTCGTCATAGCGAGGGTGATCGACCTCCCGCGGCAACAACACGGTCCACTGGATCCAGGGATTCTCCATGACAGCAAGCGGCCCCGGAGTGTAGTGCGTCAGTGAATGCCAAATGTGCCGGCCATTGAGCGAAACCGTGTCGAAGGAGTGTTCGCTACCGATGACGAACTCTTCGAGCATCACTGGATCGCTCGGTCGCGGCGGTATCAGGCGCAGACACTGATCGAGTTCTTCCATACTGTTGACGCGCATCGTGTTGCGCGCTCCGGCGCCCGCGGGCGGTTTCACGACCAACGGGAAGCCACAGTCGCTGGCAAAGGCGCGCGCTTCAGCAACCGTCGCTGCGAGTCCGTACTTTGCACACGGCACGCCTGCGCGCCGGAAAACGTCCTTCATCTGCGACTTGTCGCGGAAGTTGTGGGCGGCAGCGCGGCGCATCCCCGGGATGTCGAGCGCTTCGCGGATCAGACCTAGCGGCTCTTGCAGCTGTTCCAGCGTCCCGAGGAGTCGCGCGCATCCGCCGAGACGCTGCGCCATCGCGCGCACCGCATCGTGGATCTGGCGAGAATCGAGCCCGTCGTGGATCTGTTCGTGAGCGGCCAGATGGCGCCGCAACCCCGGTGGAATCTTGGCGGACGAGTCCTGGCTGATCAGGCCAACGCGGGCGCCTTCGAGCCGAGCCGCAGCGTCGATGAACCGGAGCGTCGCGTCAGCAAAGAACGGAGCAACAAAGACAACTGGGCGCATGGCAGTGTCGCAGCCTCCACGAGAATTGAGGATCATAGCTTCCGAGAAGAGAGCGGCTCTACAGCAGATCCAACTCTGCTCGCAGGAGCGTAGCCCTGACAATACCTGATCTCTCGCTCGCGGAGCAAGTTGGTGCTAGCCTGCTTCCATGCAAGCAACCGCAGCGACCCCATCCGGCACGCCTTCAGAGTGGCTACTGACCAACACGGTCGGCAGCTTTGCCATGGGCACTCCGCAGCGGTGCCCAACACGCAAGTACCACGGCCTGCTGATCGCTCGCCCCGTCGACGGTGGTACACCGCAGCACATTCTGGCCGAGGTCGACGAACGAATTCTGGTCGGGGACGCCGAGTACGCGTTGGCATCGTTTCAGTACGACAGTTGCGTACACCCCGACGGAGCGCAGTACCAGACGGGATTCATAGCCGCGCCGCCAACCTGGCGCTACACCTGCGGCGACGTGCAGCTGGAAAGGCGCCTGAGCCTCGACGAAGGCCACAGCAGCGCTACGATCCACTACCAAGTGTTGGCGGCCCCAGGCGACGTCGAGCTGTTGTTGACGCCGCTCCTAACCGGGCGGCGCGTCCACGACCTCACGCAAGAGAACAGCGCCGTGCGGTCACAGGCGTGTTGGAACGAGACGGTCGAGGTCACGTTCCCCGGCGTGCGTGAAGCCGTGGCTCTGGGCACCACTCCAACCGCTCGAGTCGAGCATGCGGCGTACTGGAACCGGCGGGTGCACTACACCGAGGAAGAGCGGCGAGGTTACCCGCACGTCGAGGACCTCTATGCCCCAGCCTGTTTTCGGCTGTCCGTTCGCAGCGGCGATCGCATCGCACTCCGAGTCGCCTACGGCGTCCCTCGCGACCGTGGGCTGCATGCTGAGGTCGGCCCTACCCAAGCGACTAGCGAACCAACTACGACCGAGCAGCGGGACGGCGACGCCGATCGCGGCGCCAACAGCAGTGTCGTCGGTCAACTGATGACTGCAGCCGCCGCCTACTGTGTCGCACGCCCCAGCACGGCGCAGAGCCCCGCCGGTACCGCCTCGATCGTCGCCGGCTTCCCGTGGTTCGGCGAATGGGGTCGCGATGCTTTCATCGCGCTCCCAGGACTCACACTGGCACGCGGTCAGCATGCGCTCGCGGGCCAAGTGCTCGACCACTTTCGAGATCACCGTCAACATGGACTGATCCCGAACATCGTCGGCCCCGAAGGCGACGGTGGCGACGACCACTCCGTCGATGCCACGCTGTTCTTCATCCGAGCCGTGCAACGAGTCGAGCAGACCTGCGGCTCGGACTTCACTCGTCGCTGGTGGCCAGATGTTCTCGCATTGCTGGAAGTGCTCCGCTCTGGTCGAGCACGCGGAATCGCCGTCGAGAGCTCCGGACTGCTCGCTGCCGATCGGCGCCCCCGCGCAATGACCTGGATGGACGCACTGATCGACGGCAAAGCGGTGACGCCACGAGCCCCCTACGCCGTCGAGATCCAGGCGCTGTTTCATGACGCGGTGCACTATGGGCTGCAGATCGCAGGTGCGCTCGACGACAGCAACTTTGCACAGGCCTGGGGCGACGTACCGCAGCTGCTCCAGACGAGCTTTCTGGAGATGTTCGACCAAGGGACCCACCTTGCGGACTCGAGTGACGGCACCGTGGTGGACGCGGCCGTACGTCCGAATCAGCTATTTGCGGTCAGTGGTGACCACCCGCTGGTGGCTGGCGACCTCGCCCGCGCGGTCTTGGCCAGCGTCCGCAGAGAGCTGTTGACCCCGTTCGGGCTGCGCACACTGGAACCTACCCACCCCGACTACCGAGGGCGCTGCGAGGGGACCCAGCCCGAGAGGGATCAGACGTACCACCAAGGCACGGTCTGGCCGTGGCTGCTGGGACCGTACGTTGACGCAGTCGTGACCGTCGAAGGGGCACGGGCAGCGCGCGCCGAAGCACGGCGAATCATCACGAACTTCCGCCCCCACCTGGAGCTGGGTTGCATAGGTCACGTCTCCGAAATCTTCGACGGGGACGCGCCCCACACGCCCAGGGGGGCCCCGGCCCAGGCCTGGAGCGTCTCCGAGTTGCTACGGATCGCCAAGATGCGTCGCGGTTTGCGCCGATAGACCCATTAGCTGGCCTGTCCCTCGTTCCATGATTGCGCTAAAACCCGCGCTTGCAGCCGGACGGACCCATCCCAGGAAGTAGAATCGCACCATGACATCACAGGCGCATCATCTCGATCACCCGCGACTACTTTTCGAAGTCAGCTGGGAGGTCTGCAACATGGTCGGCGGCATCTACACGGTGCTCGCGACCAAGGTAGAGCAGATGCAGAAGCTCTACGGCGACGGCTACATCGTCGTCGGACCGTGGCTTCCCAACGACGACACACGATCCCTGATCGAAGAAGATCTGTTTCCGCACGTCCGAGAGGCGCTCGCGAAGCAGGGAATTCCGATCCACACCGGTCGTTGGGACGTACCCGGTTCGCCCCGCTGCGTGCTGGTCGATTTCTCGCGTGCCTACAAGAACAAGGACGAAGTCCTCGAGTGGATGTGGAGCCATTACGGCGTCGACTCCCTGTCGGGAGGCTGGGACTACATCGAACCCGTGTTGTTTGGCTACACGTGTGGGCGCGTTATCGAGTCTTTCGTCGAGACGCGGGCGATTGCACCGCACTGCGACGTGATCGCCCAATGGCACGAGTGGATGGTCGGCTCAGGACTCCTGTACCTGAAGCGCAACCGTCCGCAGGTTGCCGGAGTGTTCACGACGCACGCCACCGTGCTCGGGCGCGCCATCTCAGGCCGTGGCGAACGGCTCGACGATGCGCTTCTCCACGACGACACCATCGAACGCGCACGCCACCTCGGCATCGGCGCCAAGGCGTCGCTCGAATCGGCCCTGGCACGAGAAGCGGATTGCTTCACGACGGTATCCCCTGCAACGGCCGACGAATCGCGATCGGTCCTCGACCGGTCACCAGATGTAATCCTGCTGAACGCCCTCGGAGACAAGTTTCCCGACCCGACCTACACCGAACCCGAGCGACGCGCGCAAACTCGCGCAACTCTGTTTCGCCTCGCCAAGGCTGTGACAGGCACTGACTACGCTAGCGACGACATCCTCGCGATCACGTCCGGACGCTATGAATTCATCAACAAGGGCATCGACCTAGTGCTCGATTCCCTGGCCACACTCCGCGACCGCATGGCGGACAAGCCCCGGCGTCTGGTCTGTTTCGTCTGCACACCCTCCGATGCCACCGGTCCGGTCCCGGAAGTCGCAAACGCGTTTCGAGAAGACGCCGCCGGACCGCAGGGCAGCACTTCTCACTTGCTCCGGCACCCCGAGAACGATCCAACACTGGAGGCTCTGCAACGGCTGGCTGTCAACAACGACCCAGGCGACAACGTCCACGTCGTCCTCGTGCCCATCTACCTCGACGGCACCGACCCAATGATCACTGCGCCCTACTACGAGCTGTTGGCCGGTTTCGACATCTCGATCTTCCCGTCGTACTACGAGCCGTGGGGTTACACGCCGCATGAGAGCATCGGTTACGGAATCCCCACCGTTACGTCGGATCTGGCTGGCTTCGGCCAGTGGGCGGCCGCCAGCGGCACGCGCGACCCGCAGGCCGTTTACGTGCTGCCACGCGCCAATGCGTCATACGAAGAATCCCAAGCAGCTCTGGTCGACCACCTGGAACGGTTCGTCGCCCTCGATGCTGAGATGCGATCGCAGCTTGGACAGGAAGCATATCGCCTGTCGCAGCTGGCTCGTTGGGAGCACTTTGGCGCCTACTACAAGGACGCACACGAGCGAGCTCTGATCAGCGAACGGGGTCGTTTCGCAGCCGACATGGGACGCCTGCGGGAACGGCGTCGCGCGGAACGGCCCGACACGGCGCCGCTCGACTTCGTCGTCGGCGACCGCGATCGCCCGCACATGCTCGGATTTACGGTCCGCAATCGCATCCCTGAGTCGCTGGCGCGCCTGCGAGACCTTTCGCAGAACCTGTGGTGGTCGTGGCATCCCGAAGCAGAAGCTGTTTTTCGAGACCTCGATGAGGCAGCCTGGCAACGCTGTGGGCACAACCCGGTAACGCTACTCGAAGAGCTACCCCAAAGTGCGTTCGACGAGCGCGCTTCCGACAGCGGCTATGTGTCTCGGCTCCACGATGTGCTGGGTCGCTTCGACGACTATCTCGCCCAGCGCGCCGCCCAACCCGTCCACGTAGCATACTTCTGCATGGAGTACGGGATCCACGAAAGCATGCCTCTTTACTCCGGTGGCTTGGGTGTCCTTGCCGGGGACCACTTGAAAGCCGCAAGCGATGAGAACGCCGGCCTTGTCGCCGTGGGGTTGGCGTATCGGTCCGGATACTTCCGCCAGCGTCTCGATCGGCATGGCCGCCAGCTGAGCGAGGCGACATTGACGGACCCTCGGACGCTGCCGATGCGGCGCCTCCGTGACGACAACGGCGATCCGATCCTCGTGTCCCTCCGCTTTCCAGGGCGCGACTTGCTGGTGGGCGCGTGGCAGGTGCGCGTCGGTGCCGTCACGCTATACCTGCTGGACTGCGACCTCGAGGAGAACGAGGAAGGCGACCGCACGCTCACCGCGCAGCTCTACTCAGGGGACCAAGAATGGCGCCTGCAACAGGAGATCGTGCTCGGTGTCGGCGGCCGGGCGCTGCTGGACCGCCTCGGTCTACAGCCTAGCGTGTTCCACATCAACGAAGGGCACGCAGCCTTCCTGATCCTCAGCCGTACGCACAAACTGGTCACCGGATCCGACCTCGACTTCGACAGTGCATTCGAGTACGTCCGGCGCACAACGGTCTTCACGACGCACACTCCCGTCGCTGCTGGACACGACGCGTTCCCAGAAGCCATGGTGCGTCCCTACTTCGCGCCCTACGAAGAACAGCTGCACATTCCCTGGGATCGCATCATGTCGCTGGGGCGCAACGCCGGCGAAGGGGGCGAAGCGCCGTTCTCGATGACCCTCCTCGGCTTGCACGGTGCCGCACGAATCAACGGGGTCAGCAAGATTCACGCGGGTGTCAGCCGTAAGAACTTGGCACCTGTTGCGCCGGGCTTCGACCCCTCCGAGCTCGCCATCGATGCCATTACGAACGGCGTGCACCGACGCACGTGGGTTGCCGCGCCTTATCAGCGCCTGCTCGAGGAGGCCATCGCTGCGAGCGATCGCGACTGGCCAAGCTGCCTCGATGGAGCGATTGCTGGCATTCCCGACGACGCAATTCGCAGCGCCCGTGCTCAACTCAAGAGCGACCTGCTCGCCGAGATTCGCAAGCGGGTCGAGGCCGGCGGCAACCGTCGCGGCGAGTCGCCGGCCCTGCGACGGCAGATCAGCAGCGCGCTCGACGAGAAGGCGCTCGTGATCGGCTTCGCGCGCCGATTCGCTCCGTACAAACGCGCGACGTTGCTCTTTCGAGACCTCGAAGCACTGGACCGAATCCTACAGCAACCAGTGCTGTTCCTGTTCGCCGGCAAGGCGCACCCCGCTGATCAAATGGGGCAGGAACTCATCCAGCGAATCTTCGAACTGTCGCGCAAGCCCGAATACCTTGGCAAGATTGTCTTGCTGGAGGACTACGACATGGCACTCGCACGGCGCCTCGTGCAAGGCTGCGATATCTGGCTGAACACACCCACACCGCCGCTCGAAGCCAGCGGAACTTCAGGAATGAAGGCGGCCATGAACGGCGCCCTGAACTTGAGCATCGCCGACGGCTGGTGGGCGGAAGCGTACGATGGTACGAACGGCTGGGTCATCGGCGGCGAGCAGTTCGAAAACGTCGAGCATCAAGACGACTACGACAGTCAACATCTCTACCAGTTGCTCGAAGAGGAAGTTCTACCGCTACACCTCGCGGGTGGCGGTGGCATGTCCGATGGTTGGCTGCAGATGCTGCGACGAGCCATGACTACGTCGCTACACGCCTTCAGTGCGACCCGGATGCTTGGTGACTACGGCCGCATGTTCTACGCACCCGGTGGCCACGACGCGTCGACCTACAGCGCCGACGACTATGGTCAAGCGCGAGCGACTGCCAGCGACAAACAGCGGGTGCGCAAGAGCTGGCGCGATGTGCGGATCAACGATGTCCGCATGAGCGGGCTCGAGGAAGATTCGATCTACGCTGGCGACGAACTGTGGGCAACGGTTTCGGTGGATCACGCCGGACTCGAAGCTACCGACATTCATGTACAGCTAGTGATCGGCGCTCCCGGCCGCGACACGCAGCGGGTCGTGGAACTCACGCTGGAGTCAGTCAGCGTCGGTAGCTCGAAGTGGCACGGCTGCTACCAGCCGGAGAGGTCGGGGGCCCGAGCGTTCGGAGTTCGCGTTGTGCCTGCGCTGCGAAGTTCTCCCGAGGATCGGCGTATGGAGCTCGACTTCGCGCTGGCCAAGTGGGCTTAACCTCTGTGGGCGTAGCTCCACTGGGTACTTCTTAGGCGGCGGCGCCTCAGGCGCCGAAGCGTTGGTGGAAGTGAAACAACGTTTGCCGTTTCCACCACCCCCAGTCGTGGGCGACGTCACGACCCCAGATGTCGCGGGTGTGACTGATTCCCTTCTCGACACACAGATCTGCAAGCGCTTGTGTCTCCTCGATGCAGCCTTCTTCATAAGGCCCTTGGCCACATACCAAGCTGAGGTGCGTATTGTTGCGCACGTGCTCGAGGGCCTCCCCTTCGAGGTTCGGTAGATAGGCCAGTGGATTGTTGAAGTAGACATCGTTGTCGCTGTAGCCGTTCGTGAACTCGGTGATGTCGTAGCGGCCACTGAGGCACAGCGCGTACTCGAAGACTTCGGGATACTTCAGCGCGAAGTTCGCGGCGTAGTAGCCACCGACGCTAGCACCCACCGCAGACATCTTGATGTTCGCGCCACACTCGCTGCGGATCCAAGGAACAAGAGTGTGGGTCACAAAACCCTCATAGGCTTGGTGACGCTGCACGCGAGTGCGTGGGTCGTCCTCTTTGTTGGTCCAGCTCTGCGCTACGTTGCTCTCGGGGCAGTACAGTTTGATCCGTCCGGAGCCGATCAGGTGGCCCAGCGTCGAAACCATCCCTTGGCGCTCCCATTCGTGCGCGAACCCGGCCGCTGTCGGAAACGCGACAACCGGCACGCCCCAGTGACCGTAGCACCAGACATGCACCCGCCGCCCCATGGAGGAGCACTCCAGCATCTCATGGCGCTTGGACAAGTCGCTGACCTTCTCTCGCTCTGCACTCGTTGCATTCGCACATTGGACCAACTATAAGGACTACCTGCATCCAGGCACCGACATCGAGACATTTTTGGGAAACCCGGAGGGTTTGCGCAACCTCCTGCTACAGAGACTCCTTCATGGCCCCTCCGACCGTAGTTCTCCTCGGCCCACAGAAGCCAAAGTCGGTGCTACACAGCACCGTCGCAGACATCACCGGCTCCTCGGCACAGCCGCTCGCCGTGATCACGGCTGGGTGGCAAGAGGACGAGAACGACGTCGCAGAACTCGACGCCCAGCTAGGAAGACCGACACGCAACCTGGCGCTGTACCAACGTTCGGACCTGGTATTTGCAAAGTACCCACAGTTCCGTGCTGGCCTCTGGGAACGTAAGGCACTCCTCGACCAGATGCATGCCGGCTACAAGGTGCAACTCGCAGGAGCACTCGACTCGATTCGGACACTGCAGGAGGTGGAGTCGGACAACCCAGCCGTGTTGTCGCCGTACCTCGCCGATGCCATCGCAACTCTGCAGGAGATTGACCGCCGCCACTTCGAGCGTATGGCGCAGGTCACCGCGGAGTTCGATTCTGACCAAGGCTACGGCGCGAACTCAGAGATCGTTCGTCACCGTGAGGAGATCCGGCAGATCATCGAAGGGTCGTCAGCTCTGCTCGTGGCCGGTGGCCATGTGCTGGTCCTTTTGAACCGATTGCGAATCTTCGCGATCGCCGAGCTCCTGACACAGATTCCGGTGATCGGGTGGTCGGCGGGAGCGATGGCGCTGAGCGAGCGAGTCGTGCTCTTCCACCACTTCCCGGCACAAGGTTCGAACAACACGGCTGTCGCCGCCGCCGGGGTCGGGATCGCTCCGGGCATCGTGCCGTTTCCGAACGCGCGTCATCGCTTGGATCTGGATTCACCTGGGCGAGTAGCGCTGTTGGCGCGACGCTTTGCGCCGGCGCGTTGCATCGCTCTCGACGCCGGACAACGCGTCGATTGGGATGGTCAGCAGTGGCATGGGCACGGAACCTCCGACAGCGCTCCGCGGCTGTTGACACCCGCAGGCGACGCCGTCCCATTGGAGGGTTCATGCCCCTAGCCATCCGCCGCTTCGAGCGAGCCGCTGATTTTTCGAGCGCCGCCATCGACGGCTTCGTCGACGCCAACACTTTTCCGATCGTCGAGGGAACTTCCGTCACGTTCGTGTTCCGGGGTGGCGCCGACCATGTCACACTGCAACACTTTGTCTACGGTTTGCCGACGTCGCAGCCATTCCACCGCGTTGCAGACACTGACCTGTGGTATCTCACGCTCGAGTTCCCTCGCGAGTCGCGGCTCGAGTACAAGATCAACGTCGAGCAGGGCGGGCACGGCCAGTGGATTCGCGACCCCCTCAACGACCGCCTTGCCAGGGACCCGTTCGGTGCGAATTCAGTCTGCACGACCGACGGCTACGAAGTTCCCGATTGGGTCGAACCAGATCCCGAAGCAAGCCCGGGAACCCTACAAGAGATCCAGGTCCCTAGCGCCGCGTTCGGTCACACACGCCCTGTAACCGTCTACTTGCCGCATCGCTTTCGATCGTGGCGGCGCTATCCGCTGCTGATCGTCCATGACGGGCCTGACTTCATGCGCTTCGCCGCGTTCAAGACCGTGCTCGACAACCTGATCCATCGCTTGGAGATCGCGCCGATGATCGTCGCAATGACACACTCCAACGATCGGCTCAATGAGTACGCTGCAGACCGCCGACATGCGCAATTCTTGGCGCAGGACCTGGTCCCGCACCTCGAGAAGCACTACCCGCTGACCGGGACACCAGCGACTCGGGCCTTACTGGGAGCGAGCTTTGGAGCTGTCGCATCCCTGTCTTCGGCATGGTACTATCCGGAGATGTTCGACCGTCTCGTGCTGCTGTCGGGCTCCTTCGCATTCACAGACATCGGTGAACACACACGCAGCCCGGCCTTCGACCCAGTCGTCGACTTCGTCAATGCGTTCCGCGAGGAACCTGGCGCAGCGGCCTCGAAGGTCTTCGTCGGATGCGGCGTTTACGAGTCGCTCATTTACGAGAATCGCTCTCTCGTTCCGATCTTGCAGCAGGCTGGCTTCGACGTGAAGTACAGCGAAGACCGCGACGGTCACAATTGGGAGAACTGGCGCGACCGGCTGCGCGACGCTTTGTCGTGGGTCTTCCCCGGTCCGCTCTGGGTGGTCTACGAGTAAACGCAGACTCGTAGGCTGCTACCGACTTGGTGCACATTCGAAGGTGGGGCACGCCATGGGGCAACAGATTCGCAAGATCGGCCTGTCACTAGGTGCCGATATCTGCTGGCCGATCTGCTACGAGGAGATCCTCCGGGCAGCTCGTATCGACATCCCCGACGGCGGTGACCGGGTCACGGTGGACGTCGAACGACTGGCGATTCGTCCGTTTGCACTGGATCAAACGTGTCGCTACGACGTTGTCATCGATCGCCTGACGCATTGGTTCCACACGAGCCGCGAGTGGATCAAGAAGGCTGTCATCCTCGATGACCTCTACGTCTTCAACAACCCGTGGTCGGTCCAGTCAATGGAGAAGCAGACTTCGTACTGCGCGATGCTGCGCCTGGGCCTGCCGATTCCACCCACATGGATGGTTCCGCCGAAAGAACACGAACCCACCAGTGACCTGCGCCCGACGCTGACTCAGTACGCAAAGCTGTTCGACCTCGGTAACGTCGGCGAGCAGCTGGGCTACCCGATGTTCATGAAGCCGTACGACGGAGGTGGCTGGGTCGGGGTCAGCAAGATCAACGACGAAGACGCGCTGCGCGCCGCGTACGAACAAAGTGGCAAACAGCTCATGCACTTGCAGAAGGCAGTGCTGCCGCATGACCTGTTCGTGCGCACGGTCGGCCTCGGACCGCAAGTTCGCAGCATCAACTACGATCCTGGTGCTCCGTTGCATGACCGCTATCGCGCCGATCTCGAGATCAGCCAAGAAGAGCAACGCCTCCTCGAAGACATCACGCTAACGATCAATGCCTTCTTCGGGTGGGACTTCAACTCTTGCGAGACGCTGCGTCAGGATGGCGTCTGGTACCCCATCGACTTCGCGAATCCATGCCCAGACTCGCAAGTCACTTCGACGCACTATCATTTTCCATGGATCGTGTTGTCGAACATTCGCTGGTCTGTCTTCTGCGCGGTAACGCGACGAAAGATGCGCCAGAATCTCGACTGGCAACCGTTCTATGACATTGCCGAGAAGAACCTCCCCTACCGCGAGCGCCTGGCGGCCTACGGTGACCTAGCCCGAGAGCGCCTCGAGGCCGACAAGTTCAACGAATTCTGCGCGACCCACCTGGGCCACCTCGATGACGTCGCCTTCGAGTTCTTCGGATCTACGCGCGCGAAAGACGCGGTGCGCCTGAAAGTCGAGGCGTTGTTTCCGGAGCACGAGATCGAAGAATTCACCGAGCTCTTCTGGGGGCGTATCCAAGAGTGGCGCGGGCAGCTAGCCCAAGAGACGAAGGGAACCCACTGATGCACGTACTCTTCGTCGAACCTGGTTTTCCATCCAATCAAGCGAACTTCGTACGCGCGCTCGCCGACGTCGGTGCCCGCGTCACGGGGATCGGCGAAGCCCCACTGGAGGCGTTGCCGTCGTCTGTTCGCAACTGTCTCCATGCCTACGAGCAAGTCGCGACGGTCGTCCACGAAGGAGCTCTCTTGGAAGCGGTCCAACGCTGCCAACAGCGCGAATGGGTCGATCGCCTCGAGGCCACGATCGAAGCGCACATCTTCCCGACCGCGCGGGTCCGCGAGCAGTGTGGGATCCCTGGCACGTCGACAAAGACCGCGTTCCTCTGCCGCGACAAGCCCGCGATGAAGGAAGCGTTGCGCGCCGCTGGCGTCCCCTGTGCACAATCGACGGGCGCAACGTCAGGAGACGAAGTGCGCAAGTTCGCCGCCGAGGTCGGCTTTCCTCTGATCATCAAGCCACCCGACGCTGCAGGAGCCGCCGGCGTCGAACGCGTCGACGACGCGGCGGCCCTCGATGGGGCGATCGACCGTAGCCACGTCGACCGGGGTGTCACGGTCGCGGTGGAAGAGTTCGTCGAAGGACACGAAGGCTTCTACGATACGATCTCGATCGGTGGCGAAATCCATCACGAGTTCATCTCGCACTACTATCCCAACGTCTTGGAAGCGATGCGCTCGCGGTGGATCTCGCCGCAGATCATTGCGACCAATCGACTCGATGCCGAGGCGTATGGCGAAGTGCGGCAGATGGCCCAGAACGTGAACCGAGCGTTGGGGATCGGCACGTCGCCGACTCACATGGAGTGGTTCTACGGCCCGAAGGGGCTGCGCTTCTCTGAGATCGGTTGCCGCCCTCCGGGAGTCGGCGCCTGGGACCTCTACTGCGCCGCCCACGAGATCGACGTCTACCGTGAATGGGCCAACGCCATCGTGCATGGGCAGATCGCAGCGCGCTCGACCCGTGGCTTTGCGGCGGGGATGATTTCACTGCGACCCGACCGCGATGGCCGCATCGCAGGCGTCGAGGGGATCCATACGATCCGTCAGAAGTACGGCGATTGCATCATCGATGAACACTTCCCCCCAACGGGGTCGCCGACACAGCCCGTTGAGGGTGGATATTGGGCCAATGCATGGATGAGACTACGGCACCCGGACTACGATACGCTACGCAGTATCCTCGACGATGTGGGCCGTACGGTCCAGGTACGCGCAAGCTGAACGGAGAAGCGATGATCACGAGAGGCGACCAAGGCCAACCCCTCCACGACGTGGTTCTCAGTTTCACGACGACCCCTGGGTCGAGCGTTTTCGTCGTCGGTTCCTTCAACGATTGGAACGCTACGCAAACACCGCTCGAGGAAGCCGCTCCGGGTGAGTATCGGGTCACCCTGCAGCTCCCCACCGGCGAGCATGAATACAAGTTCGTCTGCAATGGCCGCTGGCAGGCGGATCCCAACGCGACCGCCTGGGCCCCCAATCCGTTCGGCTCGTTGAACAGCCGCGTTATTGTCGAAGACTAGATCGACCGAACTGAGTCGAGCCCTAAACAGCGACCGAGAGGATCCAGTGGCGAACACCGAACCAGCCAAGAAGGGGCGGAAGAAGAAGCGGATCCTGATCGTCACGCCCGAGATCACGTATCTCCCGCAGGGCATGGGCAACATGGCGAACCACTTGCAGGCGAAAGCCGGTGGTCTCGCCGACGTGTCCGCGTCGCTCGCGGCCGCACTCTACAAGCAGGGCGCAGACGTCCACGTCGCGCTCCCCCACTATCGACAGATGTTCAGTGTCAACGTGGGACGCTTCATCAACGAAGAGCTGCGGATCTACAAGAGCAAGATGCCAGAGGACCGCATCCACCTGGCCGAAGACCGCATCTTCTACTACCGCAACAACGTCTACGACAACTATGCTGCGACGAACATGGAGCTGGCGCTGACGTTTCAGCGGGAAGTGATCAACAACATCATTCCGCGCGTCAATCCCGACCTCGTGCACTGCAACGACTGGATGACCGGCCTGGTGCCAGCGGTGGCGTCGCGACTGGGGATCAAATCACTTTTTACTTTGCACAACATTCACTCGCTGAAGACGACGGTCGAGCACATCGAAAAGACCGGAATCGACTGCCGAGAGTTCTGGGGCAACCTCTACTACGACCGAATGCCGCAATCCTTCGACGAGAGCTACGGCGACAACTACGTCGACTTCTTGTCGACCGGAATCTTCGCGTCCGACTACATCAACACCGTGAGTCCCCGATTCCTCGCCGAGATCGTCGAAGAGCAGCACTCGTTCGTGAAGCCCAACATTCTGAAAGAGATCACGCACAAGGTGCAGCAAGGGCAAGCAGAAGGAGTCCTGAACTCACCCGATCCCAGCTACTCGCCGCAAACAGACACGGCGATCGAATTCCAGTTCGGCCCTGCGGATGCGGCCGCCGGCAAGGCCAAGAACAAGAAGGTCTTCCAGGAGTACCTCGGCCTCGATGTCGACCCTGACGCCGCGCTGTTCTTTTGGCCCTCGCGTCTCGATCCGATGCAGAAGGGTTGCCAGCTGCTGACAGAGATCCTGCACTCGGTCTGCACGCGCTATCAGAACCCGCGAGTGCAGATCGTACTCGTCGCCAACGGGCCCTATCAGGTACATTTCCACGAGATCGTCGAACGGCATGAGCTGCATCGCAGTGTTTCGGTATCCGCATTCGACGAACGCGTCTCCAGGATGGCATACGCGTCGGCAGATTATGTCTTCATGCCTTCACTGTTCGAACCTTGCGGACTGCCGCAGATGATCGGGCCCATCTACGGCACATTGCCCGTCGGTCGCGACACCGGCGGTATCCATGACACGATCAGCCACGTCGACGCAGCCGCAGGTACCGGCAACGGCTTCTTGTTCGAGAGCTACGACAGCGCGGGGCTGGCGTGGGCGATCGAGCAGGCCATGGAATTTCACACGTTGCCGCAGAAGACCCGCGACAAAGAGATCCGTCGCATCATGGAAGAGAGCGCCGCGCAGTTCAGTCACACGGTCACGGCGGAGCGCTACATCGACATCTACAAGCGGCTTCTCGGGATCTCATGACAGAAGTCCCCGAGTACGTGCGGAACGACGCCGCACTGACTCCCTATGTTGAGACGATCTGTCGCCGGCTGCGCTACGCCGAAGACGTGCGCCGCCGACTCGGCGGCCTCCACGACGCCGCCAGCCAGTACCTACGCTTCGGCTTGCATCGCACCGACCGCGGCTGGACGCTGCGCGAATGGGCCCCGAACGCCACAGCGATCCATCTGCGCGGACCCTTCAGTGGCTGGCGTAGCGATGATCGCTTCGCACTGCAACCGACGCAGAACCCCGCAATCTGGGAACTGCACCTGGACGCCGAGCATCTGCAGCACGGCGACCGCTATCACCTCCACCTACAGTGGCCGGGCGGCGTCGGCAAACGGATCCCCACGTACGCGCAGCGCGTGATTCAGATCCCCAACACGGCTGAGTTCGATGCCGAGGTCTGGGATCCTCCTACGCCGTACGCTTGGCGTCACGCAACACCGCCGCGGCCGGACGTGCCGCTGATCTACGAGGCCCACCCGGGGATCGCAACGAGTGAAGATCGTGTGGGCACGTGGTCTGAGTTTCGCGAGAACGTTCTGCCGCGAGTCGTCGCTGCCGGCTACAACACGGTGCAGCTCATGGCGGTCGCCGAGCACCCGTACTACGGATCATTCGGCTATCACGTGACCAGCTTCTTTGCGCCATCTTCGCGCTACGGCACACCCGACGACCTGCGCGAACTCGTCGATGCGGCCCATGGCATGGGCTTGCGCGTAGTCTTTGATCTGGTCCATTCGCACACTGCCAAGAACGAGGTCGAAGGGCTGGCACGCTTTGACGGAACAGAGGACCAGTACTTCCATGCCGGTCCTCGTGGCTACCATGACGCTTGGGACACGCGCTGCTTCGACTACGGCAAGCCCGGCGTCCTGCGCTTCCTCCTGTCCAACGTCCGCTATTGGCTCGACGAGTTCCGCTGCGACGGCTTTCGCTTCGACGGCGTCACCAGCATGCTCTACGACCATCACGGCCTCTACCGTGACTTCGGTGCCTACGAGGACTACTTCTCGCGCAGCGTCGATGAAGATGCGCTGGCGTATCTGACGCTGGCCAATCGGCTCGTCCACGATCTGCGCCCCGATGCGATCACAATCGCCGAGGACATGAGCGGCATGCCGGGACTCGCGATTCCTGGCGAAGCGGGCGGCTATGGCTTCGACTACCGGTTGGGGATGGGCATCCCAGACTACTGGATCGAACTGATCAAAGAGCGCCGCGACGAAGAATGGCCCGTTGGGGAGCTGTTTCATCGCATCGGCAACCGCCGCCATGAAGAGCCGACGATTGCCTATTCAGAGAGCCACGATCAGGCCATCGTCGGTGACCAGACGCTGATCTTCCGCTTGCTGGGCACCGAGATGTACACCGGCATGAGCGTGTTCACCGAGAATCACCTGATTGATCGCGGGATCGCGTTGAGCAAGTTGATCCGATTGATCACCGTCCTTGTGGGCGGCGAGGGTTACCTGAACTTCATCGGCAACGAATTCGGCCATCCCGACTGGATCGACTTCCCTCGTGAGGGCAACAACTGGTCCTACGAGCACGCCAAACGCCTCTGGCACTTGGCCGACGATGGGACGCTGCGCTACCGCTTGCTTGCCGCTTTCGATCGACAGCTGCTAGAGGTCGCTTGTGACCATGGCGCCTTCACGTCCACCCCCGCGACTCTGCTGCGCGATCACACCGACCATCAGTTGCTGACGTTCTTTCGCGGAAGTCTCTTCGCGCTGGTCAACCTACACCCGACCCGAGTTGCCGACGCTCCGTTCGAGCTGCCACCGGGGAAGTACGAAGTGGTTCTGGACACCGATCTGGTCGAGTTTGGTGGCAAACGCGATCAGCAGCGACGCGGCCCGGTCGCAACCACAGCCACAACCCGCGAAGAACACGTCTACCACGAGGTCAGCCTCCCCCTCCAGCCGCGCACCGGCGTCGTCCTACGCCGCCTGTAGACAGACTCGCCCCAGGGCTCAGTCCCCCGCGACGATAAAGACGCGCCCTGTCTGCTTTCCTTTCACAGCACTCCACGCGCTGGTCAGCAGGAAGTCGATCTTGCCATCACCGTCGACATCGCCGATGCCGCAAGCGTCGAAGCCGAACGTGTCTCCGGGCTCTCGGCAGGTCCAAGTGCGGATCGTCTTCCCAGTGGCAGCGTCGAACAGGTACACCTTGCCGCCGCTCTTTGCGCCCTCGTTGTTCTGCCACGCTCCAACCACGAGATCGCCGATCCCATCGCCAGCCACCAGTGATGAATATGTTGTGTCCGGCCATTGCGGCACAAAATGCAAGGCGCTGGCGCATGTTTAAGTTTTTGAAGTCGGTAGTTCCA
>JBCCHQ010000079.1:0-27599 GCA_039028735.1 Planctomycetota bacterium
ACCGACACAACGACAGCCGGGAAGTAGCAGTAGAACGAAAGCCGGCCCCAGCGCACGGTGGGGGGTTGTTCGTTGATGACAGGCACGGGTTCCTCGAGGTAGCCGATTGCGGGATTGGTTCCGAAGCAGCGCGCACGATAGCAGAGCGACGCGGAGGCGGGAACGGGAACGCGCCGAATCATGCCTTCATCGCCGCCTAAGGCGTGTCAGGGACCTCGCGTTCTTGCATGCGCTGCACCAGCGTCGCGTTGCGGCGCAGTGAATCGACGCCGGCGCGGGTCAATGCCGTCCCGGCGAATGCAGCGAGGAAGGACTCCCGGTCAAGGCGGGTGAGTGTGGCGAGCTCCTGCGGCAGGTCGCGGGGCTCGAGGTCGGGATGAATCGAGCGACGCGGACGTGCTGTGCGAGTATTGAAGGGACAGACTTCCTGGCAGATATCGCACCCGAAGACCCAGTCGTGAAGCTGCTCGCCATAGCTCTCCAGCGCCCCTCGGTGTTCGATGGTCAGGTACGAGATGCAGCGGCGCGCATCGACAGTGTGGTGGTCGTGTAGCGCGTCCGTCGGACAAGCATCGACGCAGGCCGTGCATTGGCCGCAATGATCGGTCGCTGGGGCGTCGGCGGGGTACTCGCGATCCGTGACCAGCACGCCGAGGAAGAAGTAGGAACCGTGCGTCGCGTCGATGATCAATCCGTTGCGCCCGATCCAGCCAATGCCGGCTGCCGCTGCCCAGTCGCGCTCCAACACCGGGCCCGTATCGACGGAGTACCAGGCTTGCCACGGCCCGCTGCTTTCGATGGCCTGCGCCAGCTGACGCAGGCGCGGGGTCATCACTTTGTGGTAGTCGCGGCCGCGGGCGTAGCGCGCGATCTTGCCGTTCCCCGGGGTAGGCGCGAACGCCACGTCGTCTTCGTAGGGGAGAGTTACGACGATGACGCTCTTCGCGTCGGCTACCGTCTCGCGCGGATCGATGCGCCGTGCGACGTGTCGGGCCATGTAGTCCATCGTCGCATGACGCCCTTGTTCGAGCCACTCGAGGTAGCGATCGGCGTTGGGGGAGCGGCCCGCTCTGGCGACGGCCAGGCGGGGGAAGCCGAGTTCCAGAGCGCGCTGCCGCAGCGTTGTCAGGTCCATCGAATGCCAGTCCCTTGCCTCTGCGGCTGGAGCCGCAAACCGCCGTTGCCGCCAACTTCTGTCTGTTGCGCCCGCTACCGAGCCGTCAGATCCGACCGAGGCCGGAAACAGGGTCGTCGTCGTCGAGCGACCGACCGAAGAAAGAGTAGGACTCGACGTATCCGTGGCGGGCATCTCTACCGGCCGCGGCAGTCAGATCCTATCATGTCCTGAGTGAGGCCGTCGCTGTGCAGCGTGCGGCAGCGAGCCTTTGACGAAAGAGCACCTTGCACGAAACCCCCGTTCCCGAGAGCCTGTGGCGGCTGCTGCGCCCACTCCACTGGACCAAGAATCTCTTCATACTGGTGCCGATCCCGTTTGCGATCGCTGCCCAGCAAGGAGGGCCGTGGTCCCTGGGAGTAACGCTCCTCGGCGTTTCCGGATTCAGTGCGCTCGCTTCCGCTGTCTATGCATTCAATGACGTGTGGGACCGGCGCTCGGATCGGCAGCATCCGCGTAAGCGGCTGCGTCCTGTCGCCGCTGGCGCGATCTCTCCGGGGCGAGCGCTGTCATGCAGTGCCGTCTTGGTCGTCGTTGGGCTACTGCTGTGCGCCGCGACCGGGCGCGACGGCGCGGTGGCGATTGGCGGCACCTACCTGGCCTTGCAGCTCTTCTACACGCTCCTCGGCAAGAGAGTGCCACTCGTCGATGTCTTCTTGCTCGCTCTCGGGTACGTGCTGCGCGTTGTCTTTGGCTGCGCGTTGGCAGCGGCGACTCCGTCGAGCTGGCTGCTCCTGTGTACGTCGGCCCTTGCGCTCTTCTTGGGGTTGGCAAAGCGTCGGGCGGATCTGCAGTTTGGTACGTCGCATCGGCCCGCGTTGCGTGGCTACGACGTGCGGTTCGTGGATCAAGCGTTGGCGATCTCCGGCGGGGGGGCCTTGGTCTGCTACGCCCTCTACGCGATGGACGCGCAGGTCTTGATCCGTGGCCGCGAGTTTTGGGGCGTGCCGTTCGTCGCGTTCGGGATCCTCGAGTACCTGCGTTTGGTCCACTGCGAGGGGGAGGGCGGGACCCCAGTCGAGACGTTGCTGCGTACCCCAACGCTTTGGCTATGTGTCCTCGGTTGGGCGGTCGCGACGTATCTCGGCCTGGCCTAAGACCTCCCGCGATTTCATCTCCTGAAGGTCCCGTCGCAGAATCAGACTGCGTTTCGCAGAATTGTGGCCGGTTCGGAATTGCGTTTCCGCAATGGCTAGGTTACAAGGAGCGTGACGGGCAATTGACCATGTTGTGGACAATTCGTTGGCGAGTCGTCGATTCCTTTGGGCGGAATGCGTCCTTGGCCACTTGGGAAGGGAGATCCCCGATGGGTCTACGTCTGACTTATGCAAACCGCTTGGTTCCCGCAGCGCTGTTGCTGCTCCTCGCGTTTCCGAGCTTGGCGCCGGCACAGGCGACGGAGTTCATTCGCGGCGACACCAATGCCGATGGCCTGACTGAGATATCCGATGTCATTCAGATGTACGGCTACTTGACCAACCCGGTGGCGAACCCGGGACCGATGACCGGCTGCGCAGCCAATCCTGGCGAGATCTCGATCGATGCGGCGGACTTCAACGACAACGAGTTCCTGACGATCGCCGATCCCGTGAAGCTGTCGTTGAACCTTTTTGGACCGACCGTGCCGCCGCTGTTCGCACCGACCTCCTGTGGTGTGGACCCCGACAACAGCGAACGCGGTTTCAACGTCGTCGATCCCCTCTACCGCGTCTTGCAGGCGCCTCCGATCGTCATCGAAGGGGCGCCTCGAACCGTTCGCTACCCGCTGTACATCGATGCTCCGACAGAGATCGTCGCCCTCGAGATCTATTTCAACCCCGTCAACGCGGCCGTCGTTTCGAACCCTTCGTTCTCGGGGACTCCCGCTGTGCAGGCGACCTCGCCGATCCTTGGCCTTACGGTGCTGTCTCTGGTCAGCCCCAGCACGTTGATCGATACGTTGCCGGGTGGTACCGGCTTCTTGGGTTTTCTCGAGTATGAGCTCGCCGTGGGCGCGACGCCGCCGGACTTGCTGTGGTTGCCGTCCTACATCTCAGGCTTCCTGCGACGGGCGACCCTCGTCGATACCGACGGCGCGGATCACCATCCGGAGTTCACGGCAATGACATCGCCGCTGTTCCTGCGCGGGGACTGCTCGACCGGGCTCATTGGTATTCTTGCCGAAGGGGACGGAGTCGTCGACGTCGGTGATCTCAGCTATCTGCAGCACTACCTGTGGGACAACGCTCCGGGCACGTTCCCAGATTGCGGCCAGGTGCGGACGATCGAACCGATGGACACGAACGACAACGAGTTCGTGACGATTGCCGACGCGCTGCTCCTCAACGCCGTGGTCGGTGGCGCAGCTGTGTCGCCGCTGGCACCGCCAGCGACGTGCGGCCCCGATCCCGACGACTCGACGGGTGGTTTCGACGCCCCCGATCCAGCCTATGGCCTGGTGACGGGCGACTTGCAGTTTGCGATCCTCACGCCGTTCGACATACGGGCGCGCTTTACGATTGGCGTCGACACGCCCGGTCCCGTGCGGGGCGTCACGTTCACGCTGCGCATCCCGAACGGATTGACGCCACACGCGCCCATTCTGACGCTGGACCCGGGAGTCTCGGCGACGGCGCAGATCACAACGCGTCTCGACGGCAACCAGATCATGGTTACCGTCTACGACTACGGCGCGACGCTGCTGCCTGGCTCAGGCGCGCGTACGCTCGGCCTCGTGCAGTTCGATTCGCCGCAGGTAGCGCTGTCGAGCCCGATTCAGTTCGTGCCCAACGGCGACATTGGTGATCGCAGCGTCCGGATGACGATCGTCGACGACACTTTCGGCGATCACTTTCCAGTCGTTCGCGCCGGCACGAAGAGCTTCGTGCGCGGTGAGATCAACGATGACGTAGCACCTGATATCGCCGATGCGATCTGGTTGTTGAGCTTCCTCTTTCAATCGGGGCTCGCGCCGCCGTGCATGGACGCCGCTGATCTCAACAACGACGGCGGGGTGGATATCGCCGACGTGATCTACGAGCTGACGTTCTTGTTCGCCGGCCAGGGACAGTTTCCGCAGGATCCTTATCCCAACTGCGGCTTTGACACGGACGTCGACTTCTTGGATTGCCAGCAACAGGGTATCTGCCCGTAGCGGACCGCCGCCTCTTTTCGAACAACGCCGGAGTGTTGCAGAATCCGCAACACGCCGGCGTTGTGCGTTCTGCGTCCCCGGCAACGAATCTTTATTTTCGCCGCTCGTGCTGATTTTGCGGCAGGTGAGAAGATTGTCTCTGGCTGCCACTGTACGCGCCGCCCATGGTTCGTATGATACGGGTTCGTCTATGTTGAATGAGAAACCCGTGGAGGCAGCGTGATTCATCTCGACAGACCCTGGCTCGTCGCGACTTGGCCAGGGATTGGTAGCGTTTCCGTCAAGGCTGGGCGCTTTCTACAGCAGTACCTCGGTGCGACCTATCTCGAAGAAGTGCCGGCCGAGCCGTTCTTCGAGATCGACAAGATCGAGGTCGAGCGCGGCTTGGCCGTGAGTGGTGGACTCCCTCGCAATTCGTTCTACGGCTGGAAGAATCCAGCGGGTGGACCAGACTTGCTGCTGTTCATTGCCGAGGCGCAGCCGAGCCACCACGGTTTCGAGTATTGCCGGCATATGCTCGATGCCGCGTCGAATTTCGATGTCTCACGCGTGTACACCTTCGCGGCGTTCGGCACCCAGCAACACCTGGCTCGCGAGCCGCGCGTCTTTGCGGTTGCGAACCAACGTAGCCTCGTCGACGAGCTCGCGGAGACCGCGCCTGTCGACATTCTCGATGGGGGACAGATCACCGGCCTCAACGGCGTCCTGCTGGCAGCAGCGGTTGAACGGTCGCTGCCGGGGATCGGACTGCTCGGTGAGATGCCGGTCTTTGCGAGTGGCATCCCGAACCCGAAGGCGTCGCTGCGGGTCCTCGAGGCGTTCTCATCGATCTCTGGGATCGAGCTCGATCTCGCGCCGCTGCGGCGCGAGGCCGAGGCGGCTCAGCGCGGACTGTTCGAGTTGCTCGACAAGATGACGCAAGCCGTGCAAGCGGCGCAGCAGCTCCGCATGGATCCGGAGGCCGCTGAGTTCCCACCCAGCGAACTCACCGAAGTTAGCGAGCTTCCCGAGGTCGAAGACGACGACACCGTCGCTGGCGACGCGGGGCTGTCAGCGGGGCAGCGCAACCGAATCGAACGCCTCTTCGCCCGCGTCGGCGACGATCGCGATCGAGCCGTCGAGCTCAAGGGAGAGCTTGACCGGCTCGGGGTTTACGAGCAGTACGAGGACCGATTCCTCGATCTCTTCCGAACTCCCGGCGATTGATGATCCCTTCCTAGTATCCTGTCGTCGAAGCGGCCTTCGGTATGCCGATCGCGACCGTGATCATGCGACCTGGTGGGTGCTTGTTGGTCCTTTGTCTGGAGCCCCGCCAACTGCTGCGGTGCTGGCAGCCGGGTACGCAACAAGAGACAAGAAACAACCGAGGAGTTACCAAGATGAAGTCAATGCAGTTTGCGCTGGTGCTGTTCGCCGCTTCGATGTTGCCGTGTGCGCTGTTTGCGGATGGCCTGGGCGAAGCAGCTCCGGCGCTGACGGTGGCCGAATGGCTGCAGGGACAAGAGACCGCAATCACCAGCGGACGGATCCACGTCATCGATTTCTGGACCCCGAACAACCCGCTGCTGCGTGGCAATCCGCAACGACTCAATCCGCTACTCGAGCAGGAAGACCCACCCGTGGTCGTCGCGATCACGCTCGACGACGGCGACGCGATGAAGGCGTTCCTGCGCCGCAAGAAAGACGATGTACCGCACTACCCCGTGGCACTCGATGCGAAGAAGAAGACGACTCTGGCGTTCATGGAGAAAATGGTGAATCGCCGCGGCGGTGACTCGTGTGTCATTGTCAGCAAGACCAAACAGATCCTGTGGGTGGGACCGGCGCGCGATGTTGCAGCCGTTCTTGCGACGGTCAAGGCTGGTACCTTCAGCATCGAAGTCGCGCGTCAAGAACGGGCGGACCGTGGGGTCAGTGAGCAGTTGGTGAAGGAATACGTCGAGCTCGTGCGCAACGGGGCCGCGCGTGAGCAAACCCATGAAGTCGCAAACAAGATCTTCGAAGTGGGGGCGCGACGCCCCGACGCCCTGGTTGCGCTCGCGCGAATCATCCTGATCGCCCCGGCGCTGAAGGACCGGGACACTGCGCTCGCAGAGCGGGCGGCCGGCGCCGCCTGGAAGGGCAGCGGTCACAAAGATGCGCGCGCGGGTCTCTTCTACGGCAAGGCGATGCACCAGCAAGGGAAGCTTGCCGCAGCGAAGGAGGTCCTCACCGCCGCGCTGCAGGTAACGGATGACAGCGTTCGCAGGGCACTGCAGGTCGAGCTCGGTGCGATCGATCGCAAGTTGGAGGCGTCGAAGAAGAGCAACAAGGGGTCCGCCACGACGCAGCCCTCGACCCGCCCGCGCAGATAGCCCAGCCCGAGTCGCTTCGAACTGCGGATGTGGCGCCACCGTGGGAGCTTGCAAGGCTGCCGTGTGGGCGCCAGTAGCTGTGCTATAATAGGGGCTTCGGTCCGCCGGCACCTAGATCTGGTTGATCTGCTGCCGGGTGTTCTTCGTAGCAGGCGCAACGAAAGCACAGCGAAGGCTCGACTCCGTGCCGAGCTGATGGAAAACCCTGCAAGTCCAGCCGCTGGTGTGCGGCTCTAGGAGGTCGATCGCAATGCTGGTTGATTTCAGCAAGTTGGTGCGACGCGCTCGTACTGCCGCTCTTTTGCTCTGTGCCTTGTCGTTCTCCGGTGTTGTCGAGGCTCAGACCGCGACGCTACGCCTCGGTACGGACCGCCCTGTGATCGCACCGGGTGATGACGTCTTCATCGACGTCTACGTGGACAATCCGGGGCAGAGCAACTTGCCTCTTGGGGGTTATCAGGTTGCCGTGCGTTACCCGACCGACAACACGACGTTGATCAACGCGCCGTTGCCGCTGGCAGACTCGATACTGCAGCAGAACTTCGCGTTCAGCGCTGCGGTGCCGGTGGGTACTGGCTTCCCGTCCTGCCCCGGCTGGGACGACGGTCTCGGAACCGACATCGTCACGGCTCTCGGGGTGATGCCCACAGGGCAGCCGTTCGTCGGCGCCACCGGGCACCTGTGCCGAATCGGCTTCGCCACGAGCGCAGTGGCTGGCGACACGGACACGTTCGAGATCAACAACTTCGAAGACTTCTGCGCCATCTGGCCGTCGAGTGTCGTTGTCGATCCTTCTGGTTCGATCGTGCCGACGCAACGTCAAGGTGTGTCGGTGTCGGTCTCGGCGCTGCCACCAGTGACGGGCCTCACCTGCACCACAACGGGAACCTCGCTGGAGGTCTCGTGGGACGATTCGATGCCGTACGACAGCGTCCGCGTCTATCGTGACGGCGTGCTCGTCAGTACCCACATTCCGATCGAGACGATGTACACCGATCTCAACGTGTTGCGCGGTGTGACCTATACCTATGCCGTCGTGGGGGTGATCGGCGGCGCCGAGGCACCGTATGAGATTTGCACGTTGACGATGCCGTTCAATGTGCCGACCCCGGAGCTACTGACGTGCAGCTTGACCGCGGCTCCAGGTTCCGTTTCGTTGACTTGGCAGAACCCGCAGGCGTACTCGAGCGTCGAGGTTTCGCGCGACGGGACCTTGCTGGCCACGTTGAGCGGCGTCACCCAGAGCTACCTCGATACCACAGCGGGTACCGTGGGCACCGCCACCTACATGGTCGTTGGCTTCAACGCTACGAATCCCAGCATGGCCGCGGAATGCAGCCTGGCGCTCGATGCCCAAGCCTTCATCCGCGGCGACTCGAACTCGGATGGCGCGATCAACATCAGCGACGTTACGTCGGCTTTGAACCATATCTTCGGGATCTCATCGCAGTCGTGTCCCGATGCGATGGACTTCGACGACTCCGGGACGCTCGACGTCACGGACCCGGTGACGTTGGCGCAGTATCTGTTCGTTCAAGGGATGCCGCCGGCGCCACCGTTTCCGAATCCGGGCCTCGATCCGACGCCGGATGGCCTCGACTGCATGCCGGCTCCTTAGGGGGCAGCTGCGTGCGGTCGCCGTGGGCGCCCCGAAGACAGGGTCAACAGGATTGCGACGACGGTTGCTAGCACGTCGATCGGCAGCTGCGGCGCGCGCGCTGTGCGACCCTGATCTACCAGTGCATTCCAGCCGCGATCGATACTGCGAGACACCGGCACTTCTTCGCCATTGAAACGCACCGCGCGCAGTGAATCTTGCTCTAGATCCTGCAGCGGTAGCCCTATCTGCTCAGCAGACAGTGCCGTTGCCAGTCGCGCGGCGTCATCACCGCGCATTCCGACAGAGACTTCCTGCACGGCCTCACCGCGTGGGTTGCGTGGCCACGAAACCCAGAGCTGGCCGGTGCGATCGCCGGCGACGCGCGCTTCCCGAAACGCCGTGGGTGCTCCACGCACGCAGTTGATCGCTGTCGATAGCAACGCACTGTGGAGATGGCGCGTGCTGGTTCCCGAGGCGAGGTTGCTGGCCTCGAGGGAAGCGCACCAGAGGAGCGTGTGGCCACGTCCGACCGGACGGTGCAGCAGTAGCGGTGTGCCGTCGGCTGCGACGAGCAGCGGCCGCGCGTCGGGAGCCTGCTCCGTCAACACGTGATGCTGCCGTGGGGCAGGCACAGACGCAGCGACGCCGTTGAGGATCGGGGTCAGCGTGGCATGTCGCAATGGACCTTGCGTCGCGCGCTGACTCTGCGGCTGTTGCAGCAGCGCATTGGAGAGCACCCGGGCTGCAGCCGCTCCAGTCGGAGCGTACTCATAGGATCCGCTGGCACCCGCCACGAACTCTTGCAGCAACTTCGTATTGGGCGCTGCGCCGAACGCGACGACGAGCAGCTCGACGTCGGCTTGTGCCAGCTGGCGCCCGGCTGCCCTTGGTGCAGGAAGTGTTACCTGTCCGTCGGTTAGGACAACAAGTGCGCGACCGGCAGCAACATTGGCGAGCTGCTGCAAGACGAATGGGAGAGCGCGGTCGAGCCGAGTGCCTCCACCGACAGCGAGCCCGGAGACTCTCTCGACGAGTGCAGCATCGACGGGGGTCCCCGGGGCAGCCAGCCACCCCGGCTGATCTCGGAAGTAGGCAACACCCCAGCGTCCCCCGTCGGGTGTGCTGCGAAGGAGACCGCCGACAGCCGTCGTCAGCTCGGCCAGCGGGGAGCCGCGAAGACTTCCCGACAAATCCAGCAAGATGATACCGAACGCGACTTCGGGCCGTTGCGGCGTCGTCGGCAACGGCGCTGGAAGCAGCGCGTTCCAATCGGCCGCGGCTGGCGTGTCGGCAAAGAACGGCGGACCGACCGCAGACAAGAGTGTGCCTCCTGCGTGCACCCAATCTGCTAGCCGGGCGCGCTCGTCGCTGGGGACTCGGGCTGGGTCGAGGCCGTTCCAGACGACGATGCCGCCGTCTGTGGTTGGCAACCGCAACGAATCTCGAGCGGCGGTGTAGTGCCGCTGCCGAAACTCAGACGCGGTGCCGACGTCGTCGAAACCTGCCGTGGTTTCACCGCTCAGCAGCAACAGTTCCAGAGGTGGTGTCACAACGATGGAAGAGCGTGCTTGGACGACACCTCCGGCGGACAACTCGTAGTGCCAGATACCGGGAGTGTCGGGTTCGTGGCGCCAGCGCGCTGTCGCGCCGGGGATGCGCTGGAGCTCGCGCCGTGAGTCGGTGCTTGCAGCAGAGACGGGTCCTATTGCTGTGACGACGGCGTCTGGGGAGGCGGCGACGGACGAGAGTTCGACCGGAGTGGCGACAACGACTCGACGGCTGCTCGTCAGCAGCGTTGGAGCGCCGGTCGGCAACTCGATCGTGACGCCACGGAGTTGGAGGAGCTGTCGCCACTGCTCAGTAGCAATCGGCGCCGGGCCGGGTTGTGTGATGCGGAGAGTGCCGCCGACGCCCAACGACCGTACTTCCGTCAGCAGTTGTGCGGCAGTCGTGGGAGTGTCGGTTGCGATGGTGGCGCGGCGGGGCGATCCCAGTGATCCGATCCCAGGCGCGCACCACGCCGCGACGACGAGGCACAGCGTCACGAGCCATGCCCGTCGCCGGCGCAGCCCGAGTCCCCACGCGAGCAGCAAGGCTCCAGCCAGGAGTACGCGTGTCGGCCATGCGCTGGGTTTGCTCGTATCCGGCAGGATCGTTGGTGGCGTCGCCGCGCATCGTTCGAGGAGGCGTCCCAGCAAGACGGGCCAGACCGCGCGTTCGGCCAGGTCTGAGTCCTCGGGAGTGAAGCTGAAGACGTACGCGTCGCCGCTGCGGTACAGCAAGGGCCCGAGATCTGAATCGAGAAGGATCTCTTCGACGGGCCACCCGGGCAACGCTCCTGGCTGGCATTGGACGATGTTCCACGTCCGTGACTGTAGCCCGGCCAGTAGCGGGTGGCGTGGCGTAGGGCTTGGCAAGACGCCGTTGCCGCCGGCGGCGAAGACGATACGAGCCCCAGGAGATGCCTCCTCAGCGGCCGCCATCATGATGACGACGTCGCTTGGCGCGTCCGGTGCAGTGGCGACGATGAGGGACTGGGTCGCCAGCGCGCTGAGCGCGGCACCGACGGCCGGTACGTTGCTGTTGTCGCGAACCGCGATCGGCGCGTAGCGTGGCAGCGCGCCAAATTGCGCGCGCTGCACCTGGTCGCCGATACGGACCGTGACCGACATCTGTCGTGTCGCGGGGTCGATTGACGTCGCCCACGCGGTCGGGCGATCTTCGCGCAGAGACACGTTCGCCGTTCTCGTCGTTTCGATGCGTGCGTTGTCGCGCCCTGCCGGCAGGATGACTTCCAGAGTGCAGCCTGCGCCCGGCGCAGTGGGTGGGCGCAGCCAAATGCGCGGCAGTTCGCTTTGCGCGGGGGGGGGCTCCCAGGCCATCGGCGTCGTCAGTGCCAACGCGCTGAGGATGATGAAAGCGAGTAGGCGCCCGGAGACCGCGTGGGCTCCAGCCCCGCTGACAACTCGTTGCCAAATGAACGTCGTTGCGACCTCGCGCTCCTGCGACCGTTGGCGGCGCAGCCACCACGCCAACAGTAGCAGCGGCAGCGCCAGTAGCGCCTCGGGGCGCCACAGCTCGCCACCGCTCCAGAACCAGGCTGCGAGCTGCGCGATCAACGCAGCAGGCTTCCGACCGCTGCCACTTGCTCGAGCTGTGCGCCGATGGAGGCTGCCGTGCGCAGGACGAACAGGTCGCCTCCTTGAGATCGGAGCCAGCGTTGCAACCCCTGATGGTAGCGCTGCAGGTGCTGCCGGTACTCGGCGATCGTCGCCGCAGTGATCTGTCCGGACCAGGGAGCTTCCGCCTCACGAGACCTCAGCGTTACAGGTTGTGCTTCGACCTGCGGAGCGAGTTCCTCGTCGTCGAGGAACGCGAAGCAAAACGGCAGTCCCACGCGGCAGAGGGTGCCGAGCTCACGCTGTGGGTCCGTGATGCCAAAGCCGTCCCCGAGGAGGATGACGGCGCCGCGCCCGTGGGGATCTGGCGGCAGCGACCGTAGCTCGCGCTGATCGGAAGGCGCGGCTGCCGCCGGCACCGTGTTCTTCGGGGTGTCGCCGTCCGCGGCGTCTTCCGGTATCGGTCGCAGAGCCCCGGTGCCGAACGTGAAGCGACGCACTGGGTCTCCGGCACTGTCGGCGATGGCGGCCAGCAACGTGAGCCATTGCGCGACGCAGCGTTGCCGCGTGGGCACTAGAGCCGACGGGCTGCGATCGGCGAGGAGCGTGATCGGGACCACTGAATCCTCGCGGTGTACGCGCACCAGCCGTTGTCGCAAACGACTGTAAGCGCGGAGGTCGAGACCGGCGAGATCGTCTCCCGGTTCGTAGGGGCGGTAGCCTTCGAACTCACCCGCGCTGCCCAGGCGTCGTCCCGCGTGGCGCCCAAGGCGCTGCGCGGTGCTGCCTACCGTCCAGCGGAGCCGGCGCGCCAACTGACTGGCCAGTTGCCAGCTGTCTGCCGGCGTGGGACGGGTCATTGTCTCTCGCCTTTCACTGTTTCTCGCTCAGTGGGGGACTCCACAACTCAACCACTCCCCAGGGGCGACTGACCACGACACCGCGGGCAGTCACGCGGGGTGCCGTTTGCCAGTAGATCGGAAAGCGGAACGGATCCTGATCATCCCAGCGTACGAGCGTCTGCCAAGCGAGAGGGGATTGTCGGGTCGCCGCTGCGTAGAGATGATCGTGCAGCAGCAGTAGGTGGTCATCCCAAACTGCCAAGCGCGTGAGCAACAGGGAAGCGCGGTCGCCCTCCCAAGTGAGGTCCGGAACGGCGCAGTCGCGCCAAGGGGCTGACTGGTCCGATCGCAGCAATCGAAACTTCTCGCGCGAGTGTCGCGGGTGGCACAACACGAATACGGTCGTGCCGCAAGCCTCGATGTCGAACGCGCCCAAGGGTGTCGCGCCGAATGTTCGCAGGTGTGCGTTACTTGCGTCGGCGAAGTAGATGTTGCGTTCGCCGAGGATCCAGATCGTGTCGTTGGCAACCGTCGCGTCGCGAAGGCGCGTGGTAGCGTCCAGGTCTACTCGTGAGAGGGGGCCACTCCAGCTGTAGCGGTAGACCGAATTCGTCAGGACCAGGAACCCATCGTCGCGCAGAAGGATCAGTGGCGTTGCTGCATCCGCGATGGGGCCCGGCACGGGTGCGTCGGCACGCACCGTGTTGCGGATGCGGGCTGTCTGCAGAGCGCCGGCCCCGGGCAGCGGCGTTGCGATCGTGGCGATCCACGAACCAGTGGACCCGAGGCAGCAGACGTGACCATCGGACGTAATTTCAATGAGGGGATCGGTGCCCGCACGTGCGACGACGGCGACGCCCTCGAGCTCCGGCGGGCGTTGTCGTGCTTCGCGACGAAGCACCGCGTCGATCGCTGGGGCGGTGGCGCTGGCGAGGGATTGTCGCAAGTGGTCGCTGCGGACCAAGCGATCGCTGAAGGGCGCAGGTGGCGCTGGGGCTGTTACCGGTGCGTTGGCGTCGACGAAGAACCCGTCGCTCTCCGGGCGCATCCCGGTGAAGGTTTGTGCGGTCGTAGTCGGTGCGTGGCGGGTCAACCACGCGCGTTCTCCCGTTGAAAAACACACGAGCAGTGTGTCCTTGCCGTCGTCATGGAGCGTCGAGACGATCTGGGTCGTGGCGCCCGGGTGGCGTAGTGTCGCGCCAGCCAGGAACGCTTCTTGCCCGGCCCAACCAGGAACCGCTGCAGGGCGTAGCGCAGAAAGGAACGACTGACACGACTTCGGCAGCAGAGATGTCGCCGCCTCAGGGAGCGTTCGCAGCTCCCAGCTGTCGGTGGCTTCCAGCTGCATCCACCCACCGTCGTCACGCTCCAATACAAGGCCCACCCCGACGCGCAGCGTACCCAAGCCGGGGACCGTTACGTGGGAGTGGATCGGGGCGACGGCTGTTGCCCGACCCGTCGCGGGCGCCGCGGGAGCGGCCGCGCGAGGCGCATCCGTCCAGCGGCTCAGGAACCAGGGGCCTTCATGAACGCGGACCGCATGCGGAAAGCGTCCCAGCAACAGCGGCTCGCCGCGCACGGCGCCGACCGGTGCGGTGGGCAACCCTGCAACCGAGCCATCGCTCGTTGGCTGTGTCTGAGCCAGCGGTGCGGACTCTCCCAGGATTCTGTGGACCGCCTGTGCGATCGGCTCGACGCAGCGAAATCCGTCGTGACGTACACCGACCGCTGCCTGGGGGGCCACGCGGCGCGCCCGCAGTAGGTCGTGTTCGGCGGACAACAGTCGCCCGCGATGGAACAGTAGCTGCGCCTCGAGCGCAGTGCCTGCCTCGGTCGTGACCAGTGCCTGATCCAGGCGCCGCACGATCCGCGGCGCGCCAACGCGGGACTCGGCAGCGCGCACGACATATTGCGGCGTCGGTGGCGCTGTTGCGAACCAGGTGGGCGCTTGCGTGCGGAGATAACCGACCCATGCCTGCTGGGATGAGTCGCTGCCATCGATTCGCCACAGCGTGAACTCGCGGCGAGCCCGGGCCTCCTTGCCCAACGCCAGTAGCGCCGCAGCGCGCGCGAGGCTGGGGGTCGGCAGCGCTTCGACAGCCGCCAGCGACTGTGGATCGCGCGCGCCAGCGAGGATCGCATCCGCGGGTGACGGTGGGCGCGCGGTCGGATGCGGTGCACCTGCACTATTGGGCCCAGAATTGTTGGCACCAGTGTTGTCGGCACTTGGGTTGAGTGCGCCCGGTGGCAGCTCTCGCGGCTGCGTTCCGGCAGGCAGGCCCACGACACCCTCGGTCGAGGCGCGCAGCTGTTGGCGCAGCCGCTCAGCTGCATCGTCTTGCCGTTCGCCGAGGTGTTGCAGCAAGAAACTGGAGTCGCCAGTGACGCGCGACAGCAGCATCGCGACGGCGTCTCGGCGGTCGGCGGTCGGTGCGGCCTGCCACTGCGCGACCGCAGCGTCGACGGCGCCACTACGCAAGCTCAGTTCGACGGTGCGTCCAACGGCACCGGCAGCGTGGCATAGAAACGCTGCAGTCGCCCAATCGTGCTCGCGCTCGGCCCACGTCGCACGGCGCAGCGGGTCGACTTTGTCAGCGCTCTTGAGAAACTCACTTGCCGCCGCGTCCTGTTGCGCCCGAAGCAGTCGATACTGTAGTTCGACTTGATCATCCCACGGCGCATCGATGCCTTGTTGCCACACTTGTTGCGCTCGCATGCCCCAATCGGCGTCGAGGTACAGTCGCACGAGACGAGCGCGGGTGATGGGGAGCGCGTCGTCGCGCTTGTTTGCTCGTTCATAGCTAGTGAACGCTGCGGCACGTTGCCCTGACTCTTCGAGAAGTCGGCCGGCGACATGTAAGGCCGCTGCGTCGGCATCGTCGCCGGTCAGTAGTTCCACACACGACGCTACGGCCCCTGCCTGCAACAGCCGGTCGAGTACCCGCGCGAGCAGCGCTTCGTCGGCTGGGGCGTCGCGCAGCATCGCCGCAAGACGGGCGATGGGCGCTTGCTGGGCGAATCCATGGGAGCGGCCGTGCACGAAGACCAGAAGCATTGTCGCAGCCGCAAGCGCTAGCAGCCGCGTTCCCCAAAAACATGTTCGACGCATCGTCACGCCCCGCTACGGATCTGTTGCCGTACGCCATCGGCGATCTCAGCGACCGCGATTCCGCGGGCTTCTCCATCGAGTGTCAATGACACGCGGTGAGCGAGCGCTGGGCGTAGGTGGCGTTCGATGTCGCTGTTGGCAATGTGCAGGCGGCCGGCGCGCAACGCCTCGACCTTGGCACACAAGACGAGGCTCTGCAGCGCGCGCACGCCAGCTCCGTAGCGGACACATTCCCGGACGATCGTTGGCGCGTCTGGGGACTTGGGCTGCGTCGCACTGACCAACTGCGCTGCGTATCGAACGACGTTGTCGGCTGCGATGACTTGTCGCACTTGCCAACGCATTTCGACGAGCCGCTGCGCATCGACGACGACCGGTACTTCCGGTTCCGCTTCGCCGGTGGTGCGTTCAGAGATCGCAACCATCTCGGAAACGCTGGCTGGAGCTACGTCCACCTGAAGTAGGAACCGATCGAGCTGCGCTTCGGGAAGCGGGTAAGTGCCCTCCATCTCGATCGGGTTGCGCGTCGCAAAGGTCGTAAACAGCGCGTCCAAAGCGTGACGGGTCCCACCGATCGTCACGGCTCGTTCCTGCATGGCCTCGAGCAATGCCGACTGTGTGCGTGGCGTGCCGCGATTGATTTCGTCGGCCAGCAAGAACTGCGTGAACACCGGGCCGGGGCGAAACTCGATGCGCGGTTCAGCGCCTGCACCATCAACGAGCGTGTCGCAACCGATGACATCTGCGGGGAGCAGGTCGGGCGTGAACTGCACTCGTTGAAAGTCCAGTCCGGCGGCGCGAGCCACCGATCGGACGAGCATCGTCTTGCCAGTCCCGGGAACTCCTTCGACCAACGCGTGACCGCCCGCCAGCAGCACCGTGACGAGGTCGTGCAGCGCATCTTCTTGCCCGACCAACAGCTGGCGCACGGCGTCTTGCAGACCCGCTTCATCGGTTACGAAGCCGGCGATTTGAGCCTCGGTGTCGGGGCTCGGCGGTGTCTCCTGCCTCAAGGTCTTCCCTTCCTGGGGGGCTGTTCTTGCGCCGACTGTTGTAGCAGATACTCGTGTACGACAGGGAGCCAACGACTCTCGATCTCGGGTCGCGCCAGCAGCGATTGCCACTCGGGCTGGGCGCCGCCGGCACCGAACTGTGGGGTGTCGGAGACCTGCGTCGTCGTACCGATGCGCGTGCCTGTGATCGGCTGCTGTGGCGCCGCTGTGTGAGCGGCACTACTGGTGTCCGGAGTATTGCTGTCAGCCCCCGGTGTCGTCGCGGGCTGCAGCGGCTCAGTGTCGCCTCTGGAGTCGCTGCCGCTACTGCCTGTGGGCGCGCCGTGAAACTGGGCTGCGAGTTCGGTGCCGGGGGCGCGCAGCCAATCACTCCAGGCACGCGCCTGCAGAAACTCCGCGCCGATCGGGGCCAACGTGAAGTCGCCGGCGGTCGTGTCGCCGTTGGCCCAGCGCTCCAGTGCGGTGGCGGCTCGAGCCAGCGGCGGTCCTGCACGCGCGGCCCCTGAGTCGTTCAAAGTCGAGTCGTTCAAGGTTGCCGTCAACGCCACCGTGGCTCGCGACAGTGCCGCGAGGGCGTCGGGCGTTAGTGCTCCAAGAGGCGCTGGCAGGCTCGCGCGGTCGCCGCGTAACCAGGCGGCGGCTGCCGCGAGTTCAGGGGACGCCTGTAGCTCAGCGGCCGCGCGCCAACGGACGCGATCGCGGTCGCGAGCCTGCTGCGCCCACTTTGTCGTGGCCTGTCGCGCGGCGGTAATCGCCTCGCTGCTCTTCGCCCGCGCCCGCGTGTCCTCGTGGTCGGACAGCAGTGCTTGCTGCCAACTGCGGAGTTCTCGTTGTTCGTCGGGGAGTTGTCCCTGAGGAGGATGCCCGGAGGGACCGAGCAGAGACGATTTCGCGCTCGGACCTCTCTCGAGCGGATTCGCCCCGTCGGTGCCGGCGTGGGTGCCTGCGCTGAGCCACCAGCCGCAGCCCGCGCTCAGGATCAGAGCCGGTACGAGGGCCCAGGACCGGTAGCGGTAGACGGAGCCGACCACCGGGGCCGGGAGCGGTTCGAGAGTCGCTAGCGTCCGCTGCAGGAACGGCTTTCGCCACGCAGAGTCGCTTTCGGTGCGCAGGACGTATTCGAGAGTCGTGACCGTTTGGGGCAGCTGTTGCAGCTGGTCCCAGATCTCTGGCCAACGTGCGGCTGCCCCGTGGTATGCCCGGCGCGCCGCGATCGTGGCTGCCAGCAGTGCGGCTGCCACGGCCAGCGCGGTGGCCGCCAAGTAACTCGAAGGGGCCGCGGACGCGGTGCCGAGGACGCGAGCGGCGACGAAGAACAACGCGATGCTCGTCAGCAGGATTGCGAGAACTCGGCTGGCCGTCGCACAGCAACGCGCCACCGTGCAGCGGTGCAAGATCAGGCGCCGGCCTGCGTGCAGCACAGTGATCTGACCGAGCTGGGGGGCGTCCTCGGGAATTGTCAGCGAAGCAGGGGGACTTCCGCTCGTGGAAGAACGGGGCAAGGATCGGTCTCCTCTCGGTTGTCATCATACCCGCCACGCCCATGGTTTGCCCGTGTTGTATTGCCGGCCAGGCCAGGACGTAGCCCAGGAGGCAGGTAGGCGCCCGCCAACGGCTGCGTTGTCATCGAGGGGCCGGACTGTTGGGTGGCGACTTGACACAATCGAGGTGCGGCCCTACTCTTCCGCCCACAGCGAACCGGCACTCTCGACGAAGTCCCTCGATGGGGGAAGGTCCAGGATGGCAGAGCATTTGAACCGTTTCGCCAGGCAGCACGGCATCGTCCCAGTGGAGATGTTTCGCCGCGGTGGTGTTGAAGGGTGGCTCTTTCGGGATCGCCAGAACCAGCTTGTGTTCGTGAGCAAGTCGGAACTGGAATCGTCGGCCCCTTTGAAGCGGGAATAGGAGGGATCTGGAAGGTCGGGCCCACGTCGTTGTCGGGGCGTCGCGCGGGGAATGGGTTGGCAGCCTAGCTGCCTCTCTGCGAGGCGGACAATGATCGGGTTTGAGTGGAGAGGCTTATGCCGAGTACTCTGATCGTCGGGTGTCCCACGCATACGATGGTTGGAGCAAGGAACCATAGGTACCGAGGTTTCGCCGAAGTCCGGTTCGCTTTCTAAGAATTCAAACGGGGTGTAGCTCAGCCTGGTTAGAGCGCCAGCTTTGGGAGCTGGAAGCCGGAGGTTCGAATCCTCTCACCCCGATTCCTACACTCGTGCGAACGGCAGAGTTCGTACGCCTAAGCGCGCGGAAGGATGGGTCCATGCCCCATATCGTCACGAGTCGTTGTATCAACAACCGCTACACCGACTGCGCCGCGGTCTGCCCTGTCGATTGCTTCTACGAAGTCAAAGACCCGCAGATGCTCGTGATCGATCCGGATACCTGCATCGATTGTGAGCTGTGCCAGGAAGCGTGCCCAGTGAATGCGATCTGGCCCGAGGACGAGCTCCCGGCGGAATACGCCGAGTGGGTGGACCGCAACCGCGAGTTGTTCGAAGAGGGGGAGAACATGACCTCTCAGCAGGGTGCCATGGACGGCGCCGCGGATCTCGCGCAAATACAGAAGGAAGAGCAGGAAAAGGGCTGGGACATCACCGAGCCCTCCGGGGCTTAACTCGGTCTGCACCTGATCGGGACGCCGGAGTCCAACGAGCCGTACTACAACGAGCTGTGTCGGAGGCGAGCTTTGGCTATTGGCCAGCGCTCGCCTTCTTCGTTGCCAGCCTCGAACGCGTGCAGGGCTAGCGCTTCTTGCGTAGCAACACGACTAAGAGGAGCATTAGCACGCCGGCGCCGACTGCGATGAGGACGCTGCGCGTCCCGGCGCCTGCGTCGGCGTCCGATGGAGAACGCTCCGGCTGGGGAGCGGTTGTTGCAGCAGAGGTGGCGGCTGCGTTCATTGGCTCGCGACTGCCGCTACCGCGCACGAGGGTGACGGCGCCACCTCCTGCCGGCGTTGTGAAGTGTTCGGTGTCGCCGCCGGGCCAGCGCACCTCTACGGTGCCAGCGACTTGTGTCGTCCCCAAGCCTACGTGCAAACGAGCTGCACTGCTCGCTTGGAACGAATCATTGCGACGGACCTCGAGAGTGCGTTGAAGGTCGCCGCAGCGCACGGTCACGCGTGCGCCAATAGCCTGACGGTTTGCCCCCGGCTGCTCGAGTGTCAGCTGCAAGCTACGATGCGACGTCGGAGCGTGATTCACGTACAGCAACGGTTGCGCGTTGAGGTTGCAGACAACGATGTCGACGTCGCCGTCGTTGTCGAGGTCACCGAAGGCCGCGCCCCGTCCGACGCCCTTTGGTGTCATCCCGAGCTCGGAACCGCGTTCGACGAAGCGAAACCCAGCCTCGCGCGGCGTACCGACGAAGAGGTGATCGCGCTGCGCGTACCCCGGTGACTTGGCGTCGGCATCTGCTTCCGGATAGACGTGGCCGTTGGCCACGAACAGGTCCAAGTACCCGTCGTTGTCGAAGTCACGAAACGCGGTACCCCACGACAGGTAGGGGCGGCCCGCCGCGCCGAGGCCGTAGTGGTCGGTGCGATCTACGAACGTGCCGTTGCCTTGATTCACGTAGAGGTTGTTCTTTTCCTCTTCGAAGTTGGTCACGAACACGTCGAGATCGCCGTCGTTGTCGACATCGGCGGCGTCGACTCCCATCCCGGCTTGTTCTTCGCCATCTTCGTTGTACGCGACTCCCGCGAGGAAGCCGTTGTCTTGCCACGAGGGACCTCGGTCGTCAGGTGTGTTGCTGTTCGTGAACAAGAAGTTGGGACTGGCGTCGTTGGCGACGAAGACTTCGGGCCGCGGGTCACCGTGAAGGTCCGCGATCAAGACTCCGAGCCCAAACTGCGGTGGCGTGCTGGCGAATCCCCAGCTGCTCGAGACATCGGTGAACTCTCCACCGTCTTGCCGAAAGACGCGATCGGCCTGAGGTGGGAAGCCGCGAGGGCCGCAAGCGATCGGCACGCCGCGATACGTGCAGGACCAACCGGGTGCGCCATGGACGGGTGGGTTCGTGAAGTCGAACTGCAGGTAGCCGGTGATGTAGATGTCGAGGTCCCCGTCCAAGTCGAGATCCGCGAATGCCGCGCCAGCACTCCAACCGCTGCCTGACAAAGCAGGCGCGTTGCCATCGAAGCGCCCTTCGTCGTTGCGCAACAAACGGTCCGTCCCGACGCACGTGACGAGCAAGTCGTCCCACCCGTCGCCGTCCCAGTCGGCGGCCGCTACCGCCGAAGCCCAACCGAGCGCTGGTATGCCGGCCGCGGCGGTGACATCGACAAAGCGCAGATCGCCGGTGTTGCGAAACAAGCGGCAGCCGAAACCAGGCTCACCGTTACGGTGGCGATCGACGGTGGACCCCGCGGTGAAGAAGAGGTCCAAGAGCCCGTCCCTGTCGAAGTCGAGGAGTGCCACTCCGGTCGATTTGACATCGACGATGTAGCGCTGCTCCGGCGTACCGGAACGTTGCGCAAACGCAATTCCAGTCGCCGCGCCTTGGCGCGGTTCGAAGTGCCACGCCGCCGCCTTCGATTGCGCGAGCGCAGGTCCGGCGGTGACGGCCAGGATCGCGGCCGCAACAGCCGCCGAGACCGCTCGCCTGAGTCGTCCGTAGTCGTTTCCAGAGAATAGTTTGTGGAAGTAGGCTTGGTTCGTCATGGAGGCAAGTCTAGGTGCCCGCGGGCGCGAGTCAATGGCGCTGCGGAAAGCGCGTTCGGACCGACTTTTCTAGCGGTTTGACTTTCTGCGATGTCGCTGGTGGAATTGGGGCGTCGGTAGCAAGACAAAGGGCTAGCAAGAGATATCTCCGGAGTTCTCGGTGCGACACTTATCTCGTTCGCAACCCAAGACTTCCCGGGCCCCCGCTTCGTGCTCGCGAGCGTGCGCGAAGCTTTGATCTCTCTTGCTGGTGCTTGGGCGTTGAATCTCCTTGAGAGGAGGACCGAGTGGTCCGGTCATTGAGTGTATTGCTGAGCGGTTTTTTGGTTCTGTTCGCTAGCGCAGCGCATGGACAGGCATGGGTCGAGTGGCAACTTGTGACGAGTACCAATCTCGTGGCAAGTCCCAGTCTTGGTGCTTCCGACGTGGAGGAGAAAGACTACATTGCGCACGACTTCGACAAGGATGGCGACCCCGATGTTATCTGCGTTCGCAAGCTACCGTTCACGACGTTCGGCGATCGCCAGAACGTTTTCTTCGAGAACGTCTTCGGCGTCCTGACCGATCGCACGGCTACGCTGTGCGCCGATTTCATCCTGGCCTTCGACAACTCGCGCGACGTCATGATCGGCGACTTCGACGGTGATACTTGGATGGACTTCGTTGTCGCCAACGCCGGGAACCAAGCCAGCCCGGGGCAGCAACCGCGCATCTTCTTCAACCTGGGGATGTCGGGTTCGACGTGGCTCGGGTTCCGCGAGGAGACGAACCGCATTCCGTTCCTGGCGACGCCCGGCGGCTTGCAGCCCAACGCCTGCGCTGTCGGTGTCGGCGACGTTACCGGCAACGGTACTGACGACATCTATCTCGTGGATTACCTCAATAGCCTCGAAGACAAGCTGCTGATCAACGACGGCCTTGGCTTCTTCACCGACCAGACCACGACTCGCATCCCGGCGGGTTTCGAAGTCTCTGCCTTCGCGACGGCCGGCATGATCGTCGATGTCAACGCCGACGGCCTGCCAGACATCGTCAAGAACACTACGCCGAACGTGCGGATCGCCTACAACAACGGGAACGGCTTCTTCACGACTCAGCAGAACTTGGCTGTATCGGCCGCGTACCACTTCGACGTCGGCGATCTGAACAACGATGGTAAGAACGACTTCTTCATCGTTCAGGATGGCCAGGACAAGTGGCAGATCAACAACTCAGCGCCGGGTACGATCCCGGTGACCTGGGGCGACTTTCCGGTGACGACGAGTCCTTTGACCACAGGATTCGGCGGTAACGTGCACTTGGCGGATCTGGACGCGGACGGCTATCAAGACGTCACGATCGTCGGTAACGACAGCGATGTTCCGAACTGTACCCGCGAAACGGCGTACCTCAGGAGCAACGGTGTGACGCCGAACCCGACGCTCGCCGATCCGTACACGGTGCTGGAGCCGATTCACCAACAGGGTGTGCACGATGCGTGCATCGCGGACTTCAACGGCGACGGCGCACTCGACATTCTCGTCGGGCATTGCACAGGTACCGACCTGTGGTTCCAGGTGCCCCCAACGCCGCCGATTCTGCCGGTGGACAGCCTGACCTGTAACCAGACCAACCTCGACGTGCAGTTGACGTGGAACAACCCGCAGACGTACGTCAGTGTCAGCGTGCGCCGCAACGGCGTGACGTTGGCGACGCTTTCAGGCGCCACTGCTTCATACTTGGACGTGGCGCCGGGATCCGGTAGCTACTCGTACTCGGTCGTCGGTAACGACGGCACGATCGACTCGTCTCCGGTGTCGTGTGTGCTCGAAGTCAGCACCGTGAATGCTCCGGAGCCAGTGACTTGCGTGCAAGCCGATGTCGATGTGCAGCTGAACTGGACGAACCAGGGCGGCATTACCGGCGCGCCGTACGATTTCATCGAGCTGCTTCGCAACGGTACGCTGCTGACCACGCTGCCAGCGTCGACCACGTCGTACCTCGACCTGGCGCCGCCGGTGGCCAGTACGCTGTACGAGCTGCGCGGTGTAATTGGCATCGACCGCAGTGCTTCCGGTACGTGTACGATCAACGTTGCCGCGACGAATTCGACCGACCTAGTCCTCGACTTTGCTGCCGACGACAATGGCGCGACCAACTCGGCCCGCGCGCTGGTTGATGCGCTCGAAGCGAACTCGCGGGTCGTCCACCACCTCTTGTTGACGAACGTGACGGACCTACCGTCGCTGAACGTGGACCCCAACGACTACGAACGCGTCTGGGTCGAGCTCGGCACGTCGCCGAACAACAAGATCTTGAATGGCGTGGAAGGTCAGATCCTCGCCGACTTCGTCACGGATGGCATTGGCGGCAAAGACCTGTTCATGAGCGGCGCCGACACGTACTTCTTCGACCCACAAACGCCGGTGCACGCGTTGCTGAACCTGACGGCCACCGACGGCTTCGGTTCGATTGCGAACGTGCAGGGGCTGGCTGGCGCAACCTGCGATCTGACAGAACTGCCGTTGATCCCGTTCTCGGGTGAAGACACGGCCGTCGACCGCCTGGTCGCGACCGGCAGCAGTGAGAACATCGTCGGCGCCAACGGCTCTGCTTTCAACGTGAGTGTCTTCCACCCGCAAGCGGGTGGCGGCTCGATCGTCTCGCAGAGTTTCGAGACCGGCGGGTTGGCGACGAACCACGACAAGAAGGAGCTGGTGCGGCTCTACCTGCAGTGCATGCCGTCTGGCTTCCCGGCCCCGGTAGCGATCATGAGCGTTGACGTCACCGCCGGCCTCGCGCCGCTGACCGTCGCGTTCACGAACACGTCTACGGGCTTCATCGACACGCACAACTGGAACTTCGGCGACAACATTAGCTCCAGTAGTGACGCTCCGATCCATACTTACCTGAATCCGGGCACCTACACGGTGACCTACACCGTCACAGGTCCCGGTGGTACCGATACAATAGTGGCCACTGATTTGATCACGGCAGTCGATCCGAATGCCGCCGCGATCTTCCTGCGTGGCGATGCGAACTCCGACCTGACCATCAACGTTGCCGACGCGGTCCGCGTCCTGACGCATCTATTCCCGTCCGGTGCCCCGCCGGTGATCGATTGCTTCAGCGCGCTGGACGCCAACGATGACGGCGCGATCGATATCTCCGACCCGGTCCGGATTCTCGGCTACCTGTTTGGTGGCGGCGGCGATCTGGCTCCGCCGTTCCCGGCGTGTGGTGTCGAAGTTTCGGTCGACTCGCTGACCTGTACCAACAGCGTCTGTCCGTAGGTTCACGGGGGGGAAGAAAGTCTGCGTAATGAAACGACAACTCTGTACAAGCATCGGGGCACTCCTGCTGTTGGTGACTCTGCCTGCGGCGGTCTACGGACAGCTGCAGCCGATGGTCGCTCCGGTCGAGAATCCCACGACGCCGGAGAAGGCGATCCTTGGTAAGTTCCTCTTCTGGGAGGAGCAGCTCAGTAGCGACAACTCGACGGCTTGCGGTACGTGCCATATCCCGAGTTCGGGAGGGAGCGACCCACGAGTGCATCTGCCGGGTTCGGTCCATCCGGGTCCGGACGGCATCTTCGGTAATGTCGATGATGTTGTTGGATCGATCGGCGTGGTCAGCCAGGACTGCTCTGGCAACGAGATGGATGACGGAACCTTCTTTCCGCAGCCGCAAGTGACGGGGCGTCGCACGCCGAGCTTCATCGGTATCGGCTTCTCGTCGACGATGTTCTGGGACGGTCGGGCCGGTGACGTCTTCCTGGACCCCGAGAACCCGAACCCCGCGATGCCTGTCATCGCTTCGGGCGGCGCGCTAGAGAACCAGGCCGTGGGACCGATCATGTCAGCCGTCGAAATGGCGTGCGACACGCGTACCTGGGCAGAAGTCAAGACGAAGCTGGCTGCGGTCGTGCCAATGGCACTGGCCGAGAACCTGCCTCCCGACATGGACGCTGCTCTGATGGCGAACCCCACGTACCCGGCGCTGTTTCAAGCCGCCTTCGGGACTCCGGAGATAACGGCCGTGCGAATCGGCTTCGCGATCGCCAGCTACGAGCGCACGCTGCTCCCCGACCAGACTCCGTTCGACAACTGGTTGGCCGGAGACCCGCTGGCAATGACCCAGGTCCAGATCGACGGCTTCACGGTCTTCAACGACAACTGTCAGATCTGTCACGATGGGAATGAGCTCTCCGACGGCCTGTTCCACAACATCGGGTTGCGCCCGACCGACCTGCCGGGTGAGGACATCGGCCGCATGGCCGAGACTGGACTGGCGATCGACCGCGGGGCTTTCAAGACGCCGCCGCTGCGCAACGTCAAGCTGCGTGCGCCTTACTTCCACAATGGCAGCAAGGCAACGCTGTTCGACGTCGCGAACTTCTACAAGGCAGGCGGCGACTTCAATCCCTCGAACGGCGTGACCAATCTGGATCCACAGATCTTTCCACTGACGCAGATGACGAACGCCGAAGTCTCGCAGCTCGTGGACTTCCTCGAGAACGCGCTGACCGACCCGCGCGTCGAGAATGAGTTGCCGCCGTTCGACCGGCCCAAGTTGCAGCCGTTCTTTCAGCGTGGCGACTCGAACCGTGACGGTGGCTTTGACATTGCCGACGCGGTGCATGTCCTCGAGCACCTGTTCGGGACTAGCGTGCCGGTGCTTCTGTGCGCCGACGCGTCCGATGCCAACGACGACGGTTCTGTGAACATTGCTGATCCTGTGGCGATGTTGGCGCGCCTTTTCTCGATGGCTGCGCCGTTGCCGAAGCCGTCGGACATTTCGTTCGGACCCGATCCGACGACGGATACGCTTGGTTGTCGTCCGTAGCGTAGTGTTGCGGCTGTCACGCAGCGCTCTAGTCGCCACCATACTGGTGGCTGCCGTGGGTCTGGGAGGGGACAGGTTCCCTTTCCAGGCCCTCTGTTTTGACCGCGGCTCGGTTCGGGTGGCGGTCGCACAGAGCGGCGATACACCACCCCTGATCGCGGTCGAACGCCTACCTTTCCTGCACGACAAAGGGGACTCCGGACGCCGCTACATCGTCGAAACGATGGGCTCGGGCGGTGCGCTCTTCGACGTCGACGCCGACGGTGACCTCGATCTCTACCTACTGAATGGGGCACCGCTCCCCGGTTGTGCCCGTCCTCCTCGCGGCAATGCTGTGCTACTCAACGACGGCGCAGGCAACTTCTCAGCCGCCGCCGACGCCCGCGGGCTCGCGGACACAGGCTACGGTATGGGATGTTGTGTCGGCGACATCGACAATGATGGCGACCCCGATGTCTATGTGACGAACTTCGGCCGCAATCGTCTGTTGCGCAACGACGGGGGCCGTTTCACCGACACGACCGACGTCGCTGGCGTCGGTGACGAGCGTTGGGGGGCGAGCGCAGGTTTCGCTGACTTCGACCGCGATGGCGACTTGGATCTCTATGTTACGAACTACCTCGCCTTCACGATTGCAGTGCACAAGGAGTGCAGTCTCGGTAAGGGGATTCCTGCCTACTGCTCTCCGGATGCGTACCCGGCAGCCCGCGATGTCTTGTATCTCAACAACGGCGACGGAACGTTCGTCGACGCGACGGCCGCTTGGGGGATTGCTGCGCCGAGTGCGGATGCCAGCGGTGGCAAGGGGCTGGGTGTCTTGTGTCTGGACTACGACCGCGACGGCTACGTCGACGTGTATGTTGCCAACGATGGTGTTGCCAACACGCTCTATCGTAACGTGGGCGGGAAGCGTTTCGAAGATGCGACGTTGATCGCTGGCGTTGGGTACAACGATGATGGGATGGCGCAAGCAGGGATGGGCGTCACCGCCGCGGATTTCGTCGGCGATGGCTTTCCGGAGATCTTCGTCACGAACCTGTCGTCTGAGACGAATGTGCTGTATCGCTCGCGCGGTCACGACTGGTTCGAAGACGCGACAGTCAGTGCGCGTTTGGGAGCAGCCAGCCGCCTCTATACCGGCTTTGGGACCGTCAGCGGAGACTTCGATGCGGATGGGGACGTGGATCTGTTCGTCGCCAACGGGCACGTCATCGACAATATTCGCCAGTTCTATGACTACTACGATTACAAGCAGTGCGACCAATGGTTCGAGAACTCGGCAGGCGTTTTCACGGAACAGACGCGCCGCTGGGTCGCGCAAGAGAGCGCGCCTGTCGAGGCGGGGCGGGGTGCGATGCTGGGCGATGTCGATGGTGATGGCGATCTAGATTGCGTAGTGACGAACTGTGGGGGACCCGCGCTGTTGTATCGCAGCAGCATGTCGACGCTGGCGCGGCACTGGATCACGATCGAACTGCAGGGAATCCTTCCGCGGGACCCGGTCGGGGCCCGCGTCGAGATCGTAGCTGGGGGCAAGAAGCAGATGGCCGCGTGGCATGGCGGCGGCTCCTACCTTTGTCACGATGACACTCGCTTGTACTTTGGGCTTGGCAAGGCCAAGAAGGTCGAACAGGTCGTTGTGACGTGGCCTCGCACGGGGCAGCGGACGGTGCTGCAGGACGTCGCCGTCGATCGAGTGTTGCAAGTCACCGAGCCTGAGGCGGCACCAAAACCGAAGGGGACGACGCAACCGAAGAGGGCCACGTC
>JBCCHQ010000080.1:0-27286 GCA_039028735.1 Planctomycetota bacterium
ACGTCTCTGGGCGATCTTCATGGTTGAGCATCGCTTCGTGTTTCGAACCGACCTCTTCGGCAACGCGCCGCCGCGGCGGCTCCTCACCGCCGTAGCGACTCTCGTATGTATTGAGCACTTCGAAGAGCTCCTGCACCTCGACGTCGCGAGGAGACTCCTGCTCGGGTGGGGATGACTCTGCTGTCTCTTCAACGAGCTCGAGCGCTGGATTCTCCATGAACTCCTGCTCGATCCTGGATTCCAGGTCGACGGTGTTCAGGTGGAGGATGTCCATAGAAAGAATCATCTGCGGGGCGAGGATCTGCTGTTGGTCCAGCTTCGCCGCGAGTTGCAGTTTCATCACGTTCCCCTTCTCTGGAGTACGCAGCGGTAGACAGACCGGTGGCCGGACATGGGTACCACTGCTGCAAGAGCGAGAGACGTGGTGTGGTGGGATTGGCGCGACCACCCTGTCGGGAAGTCGTACCCTCTCGCGCGAAGCACTCGGGTTCACCACCGAGCACTCCGGCCCTCGGACCGCTTACGGTCCAAAGTCAGTTCACTAGGAAGCAGACGTTACAGTCTGCGTACTGCCATCATGCGTCCCGAAGCCGGGTCGCGCAGAAAACGGTCCATCACGAACTCTTGGTAGAACTGCTCGTCGTCGGGAGAGAAAACGATCCTCCCGCCAGCAACGAGTGCCGCGCGAATCGACCTGGCTTCCTGCGGATAGCGCTCGTCGAGCGTCCCGCGGAGCGCCAATTGCCGCAACTCACGCGTCAAATCGTACCAGGACTCGGAACGGGCCATGTCGGTTGTTAGCTCCAATGCCTCTTGAGGAGTCGCCTTGTCAGGCGTTTCGAGGTGGGAGCGAAAAGGCGAGTGTCAGTTCACCATTTCGGACGCGTGCACTTCAGCGCAGGTCTCCCCACTCCTGTACTCAAGCATACCCCGCGTGGGTGGACACCGTCAAACGGCAGCTGCGTCGAGTGTCGTTACGTCGGCGAAGACAAAGATCTTGCCGTCGCCGATTCTGCCAGTCTGAGCCGCCCCGATGACCCGCCCGACGACATCCTGACAGTTTGCGTCACTCGTCCGGAGCTCGATCCGAATCTTGGGAATGAACTCGATCTCAATGTCGCCACGGTACGCCTCCAGGTGCCCCTTCTGGCGCCCGTAGCCGCGCGCCTCTTGGTAGCTGAGGTCCGTAACTGGAGCGTCTCGCAGCGCCTGCAACACCGCCTGGAGACGAAAGGGCTTCACGATCGCGATGATCAGCCTAGCCGGTCGGTGATTAGCTGCCGGTTGCTGACTGGCTGCCTGTGCCTGATTGGCCGAAGTCGCCTCAGACACGGTGGAACGCCTTCGCCTCGTCTTCCGATTCGAGGACGTGCAGCAAGCTCGAGACGGTCAGGCGCTCGAGGGTCGCCCGGGCTGGGGCGCTGGGATTGACGACGGTGACCCGGCCGCCGCCGTCCTGGATCGCGCGGGCTTGGCTGACCAACAGGCTCCCGCCAGCATTCGACAGCTCGGTAACGTGGGTCAGATCGAAGACCAGGGTATTGAAGCCGCGATGAACCAGGCGCTCGACCTCCTCTTCGAGCCGCGGACCAGTATCGTAGGTCAGCTCACCCCGGACGTAGATCGCCACAATCTCGTCGGTCCACGGCGCAGTCTGCAGATAGACGCGAGCACTGCGCGTTGCAGACGGGTCACCAGCCGCTGGCTCCGCTCCCGAGTCACCGCTCGCCGAGGAACTATCGTTGGCCATTTGTAGGCTCCCGTTTCAGCACCAGCAGAGTTATGTCATCCGAGGCCTCACCACCTTTGGTGTGGCGATTCACGTCCGCGAGGACCTCGCGGACGATTTCGCGAGCGGGCTGCGCACTGTGCTCCTCGAAGATCGCCATGAAGCGCTCCGGCGTGTATTCGTTGCCGTCGGGATCCATCGCTTCGATCACCCCATCCGTGTACAGCACTAAGAAGTCACCCACATCGAGCTGGAAGGAGTGCGCCTGAAGGACCTGATCGAAGATCGTCCCCATGTCGATCCCCAGGGCAATCCCTGGGGGTGTCAGGGACTCAGTACTAGCGGCCGCCGATCGGTACAGGTAAGCGGGATTGTGACCGGCGCGAGCGACCGCGATCTCCCCAGTCGCGGCGTTGAAATCGACATAGATACAGGTCACGAACATGCCTCGCTTCATGTCCGCCGACAGGCTCGCGTTGACGCGCTGCATGATCTCTTCTGGAGTCCGCGATTCGCGCACGGCCATGCGCATCAGGCTCCGAGTCATCGTCATCACTAGCGAGCCCGGAATCCCCTTGCCGGACACGTCTGCAACGACGATTGCGTAGCGATTCGGCGCAATCTCGACGATGTCGTAGTAGTCGCCGCCCACCTCCTTCGCCGACGCGTAGTACGGAAACAGCTGATAGCCTGGGATCTGTGGCACCTCTTCGGGCAGCAACCCTGTCTGAATCTTTGTCGCGATATTGAGTTCGCGCTCCAGCGCTTTACGACTGGCTTCTTGTTCCTGCGCCTCGGCCAGATGCGTCGTCATCCGATTGAACGAATGCGCCAGCTGCTCGAGTTCATCGCCACTGCGCACGCTCGACTTGTGTTGCAGATCCCCCATCGCAACCATTGACATGTCGTGCCGCAGTACACGGACCGGGCGTGTCAACAAGCTCCCGATCAAGACGACAACGAGGATCCCGACGAGTAGGGCAACCAGTGTCGTCGTGATCGCCGAGTTCTGTATCTTGTCACGCAGTTGCTCGATCAGGGCCGACGACAGGAACAGCGTCACGCTACCGACCTCTTGGCCTGCACTGGAGATCGAACACTCATACGCGCGCACAGGCTCGCCATCGAGTCGGCCACCGAACACCTGCACGCCGGCTGCCGCCGCCTGCGTGCTCTCGACCGGGGTCGATATGTCGATCCCCATCGATCCACTGCCGCTGGCAGCAGCGATGAATGCCTCCTTCTCGGCACCGCCCGAGACCTGCGTCGCTCCCCTCTCGAGGATGACGATATCGAGCACCCCCTTGGCTCCGGGGTTGCTGCCGAAGTCCTGCAGCCGGCGCTCGAGCCGCTCCTGCGCGCTCTGGAGCGCATCTCGCGACAGCGACGCGTCCGTCCAGAATGGTTCGGTGGACGTCGCGCACAGCTGCACCAGCGCGATCCCTTTGTCGTTGATCTCGTTGTCGAGCCGGGCGAGCGCCTCGTTGTAGATCGACGTTGCCAAGAACGTCATGAAGAGGATCAACAGCAAGCCGGTGATCAGCCCGTACTTGACGGCGATCGGAATCTTGATGGAACTTTGCTGTTCGCGCGGCGCATGGCGTGGAGCTGTGCGAGGTTGACCGTTGTTGGTGGGAGCTGCGCGCCGTATACTCCCTCGCTTCGAGCCATTCTGGGTGCTGTGCTTGTGGGAGCCTTGTCTTTGGGGATTAGGCTTTTGGGGATTGGGCTTTTGCGGGCCTGCCTTGGAAACGGTGCTGTCCGTCTTGCGGGGCGGAGAAGGTCTGCTCACCCGAGCCTCCGTGAAATCGCCAAATGCGGACCGCCGTTGCGGCCGCGGTTCCTGGCTCAACAGTACCGCACGCCTCGAGATTTGCCAGAGTCGACCAGCCGAGTCGACCAACCTGAGAGAGAAGAGAACGCTTGCCACGACGCGATGGGTCCGCTCCCGATCCCCGCAAGATCTGGGTCATTTCGGCTTGCCGGTTTTGCGAGGCCGTGTCGATCGGCATGTTGATTCCGGTCTTGCCGACCTTCATCAGCAGCCTCGGCACCCCACTGCTCGACCGCCTCTGGGGGCAGGGTGCGCTCCAAGCCGAGGAGATGACAGCGGTCGTCTTCTCCCTGACCGGGTTCTCGATGGCTGCGATACAGCTGCTGTCGGGGCGTCTGGCCGACGCGTTCGACCGCCGGAAACTGCTGATCGTCGGCGGCATGACGGGCGGCCTGGTCTGCACGCTGTCCTTTCTGGTAGTCACGAGTTACGGCCAGCTGCTCGCCGCCCGCGTCCTCCAGGGGATCTGCTTTGGACTGACGTTCCCAGCGCTGATGGCAATGGTTGCCTTTCATGCGCCGGAAGGGCGGGGCGGCCGCGTCCTGGGCCTATTCTCGACCTTTCGGCTGGTCGGCTTTGGGCTGGGGCCGCTGCTCGGCGGTTGGATCAGCGCCTCTTGGGGACGCAGAGAGATGTTCGTCTCGTCCGCGGCGCTGCTGGGGATCTCGATCGCACTCGTGGCCATCTTCGTCCCTGACTTTCGCGAACGCAATCCTGGAGAAGCGCGCCCGCAACGGCTGACCCGGATCGACCCACGCTTCTACATCCACGGCGCGGTGATTTTCTTAATGATGGTCGGCATCAGCGCCGTGATTTCGTACTTCCCATACTACCAAGAGCACTTCGGCGTTACGGAACGTGAGCTAGGGTTTGTCTATGGGGCGTTCATCGTCACCCGCTGCCTGTTCCAGTTCCCCGCTGGCTACCTAGGCGATCGCTTCGACAAGAAGAACGTCCTGCTGGCGTCGTTAGCTTGTTACGTGCCGATCGTGGCGCTGGTCGGGTTCGTCACATCGCTGGGGCAGCTATTGTGGTTGCGTCTCGCTCTCGGGGTGCTGGCGGCCGGCATCACCGCATCGCTGGCCGGCATGTCGGCCGAACGCAGCACGCCCGGTACGAGAGCACGCGTGATGAGCGTCAATACGATGGCTTTCTCATTGGGTGTGGCGATCGGACCGCTCGGCGGATTCTTCGTCCGCTGGGATTACTCGACGCCGTTCGTCATCGCCGCTTCGGGAGGGGTGGTCGTGCTGGCGATCGTCTGGGTATGGCTGCCGAGCGATCGCAACTTTCAGCACCGCGTCGACATCGTGGGCGAGCACGGGGTTCAGTTTGGTAGCGACAAAAGCTCCATCCACCACGCTGCACCCGTCAGCAAGAGCGCGACGTAACAGCCGGCTACGCAGTCGTCCAGCAAGATGCCCCACCCCTGCGGAAAACGCTCCCACCACTTGATGCCCAACGGTTTCGTGATGTCGAAGAGTCGAAAGAGAAAGAACGCAGCAACGAACCAGCCCCAAGGGGTTCCGGTGATGAACAAGATCGGCAAGCACGAAATCCACTGCCCCGCGGCTTCGTCGATCACGACTGGGCGTGGATCTTTCCCCATCTTCTCGTTGATCCACGGACCGAGGATCACGTTCAGCGCGCCAGCGCCAATCGTCATCCCGATCAGGACCCAGAAACTCAACGCGCCCCAGTAGTGCAGGGCCGCGGCAAGCGCAACGGCGGCCGCTGAACCAACTGTGCCAGGTACGATCGGAAAGAGGCCGGTCCAACCGAAGGTGACGATCATCTGGTGCAAGCGATCGCGCGGTGTCATGACTGCTTCTGTTCGATCCGAAGGGCTTTCATGGCCAGCGACACGTAATCCCATGCCGACAGCAGTGTCGCCCCCATTGTCGCCCACAACAGCACGACAGTGAAGTAGTAGAATGTGCTGGCGAGTCCGTCGGCAACTGCTTCGTGGTTGGCTTCGTAAACCATCACGGCAGGGATCGTGATGCACTGCAAGATCATCTTGATCTTACCACCCCACCGTGCGCCGAAGGGAAGCCCTCGGCTTTCAATGAAACCGCGCAACCCCGTCACCAGAAACTCGCGGCCAACGAGGATCACGACGAACCCGGGTTTCATCAGCTGGGGCGTCATCGCCACGAGGTAGATGCAGGTACCGCAAACGACCACCTTGTCGACGAAGGGATCCGCGATCCGTCCAAAGTCAGTGACTTGCCCAGTACGACGCGCCAGCCAACCGTCGACCCAATCGGTCGCCACGCAGAGGATGAAGACGATGGCGGCGATATTCAGTGCCAGGTGGCGATCTCCGACCCCCCACTCACGGAGCTCGAGCGACAAGAACGCAAACAGCGCCGTGGCGATCGCAAGACGTGCCAACGTGATCTTGTTGGGTAGGTTCAGCCAGTCAGGTCCGCTCATTCCCCCCGAACTCTCCGCAAAGCCTCCGTAGCGCTCTGTCGAGCAGCAGATCATTCAATGGGATGCGCGCTCCCCTTGCAAGGCCTCGCGTGGCGACGCCAGACAGAGGTGGAGAGCAGGTACGGTCAGGTCGACACGTAGCGACCGCAGAGCGCATTCCATCGCACACGCAGCACGTGCCACGCCATTGCAATCGAGTCGCGCACGGGTCGGAGGCGAGAGATCGGGCGATGGTGCCACTCGATGGGCAGCTCTTCGACCGCCAACCCCCGCCGCTGCGCGACGTACAAAACCTCGACGTCAAAGCCGAAGCCATCGATCGTCGCCTGCGAGAACACCGCTTCGGCGGCCGCGGCCGTGAAGAGCTTGTAGCCACATTGGGTGTCGGCGATCCCTCGCACTGCCCACAGCCGAACCCAGTAGTTGAAGATCCGACCGCGCACATGGCGGTACAGCGGCTCGTCGATGCGCCGTGCCGTAACCCCTTCGCGGGACCCGATCACGATCGGCGCCTGGGCGGCCGCGGCGACGAATCGCGGAATCTCGCGGCACGGCATCGCGCCGTCGGCATCTGCGAGGAACCGCAGTTCACCGTGCGCGGCAAGCATGCCTGCCCGAACCGCAGCTCCCTTGCCACGGTGCGGCTCGGAGAGAACCCGCAGGGCGATCGGGAAGCCTTCTATCTGCTCTGCGACGACGGCTGCCGTGCGATCGGTGCTACCATCGTCGACGACGATGACCTCCGCGTCGCTGTCCCCACAAAGACTGGCGCGTCCTTCGGGTGTGGCTGCGAACTCGGCGATGGCGGCAAGCGTCGCGCCGATACGCCGCTCCTCCTGGTAAGCCGGAATAACGAAACTAAAGCGCATCGAAAAGTGGCCTGACGGTCTTGCGCGAGCTTAGAGGGAGGAACGGACGCGCGCCGGTTCTGCAATCAGATCGTAGTTCTCGGTGTCGGTGATTCGCACGTTGACGTACTCCCCAGGAGCGCCACAGCCGTGCGGAAGATAGATGCGGCTGTCGATCTCGGGCGCTTCGGCGTAACTGCGCCCATACAATCGCACGCGAGGTTCGGCGCTGCCGTCGGCGACGGCTCCTTCCCCCTCCTCGAAGCCATCGATCAACACGACTTCGTCGGTACCGACGCGACTCTGGTTCCAGTCGAAGACGATCTCTTGCTGCGCCAGCATCAGCGCTTCGCGCCGCGCCTCGGCGACGTCGGTAGGCACCTTGTCTTTCAGCTTCGTCGCCGGTGTGCCGTCCTCGTCGGAATAGGTGAACGCGCCGACGCGCTCGAGACGGAATTGGCGCACGAAATCGATCAGCTGCTGGAATTCCTCGTCGGTTTCGCCCGGAAAGCCAACGATAAAGGTCGTTCGTAGCACCAACCCTGGGATGCGGTCTCGCATACGCTGGAACAGGTCGACCGTTCCTTCTTGTCCCATACGGCGCCCCATGCGCTTGAGCATGCGGTCGTTGATGTGCTGAATCGGCATATCGATGTACGGCACGACCTTCTCGACCTCACGAACGGCATCAATCATGTCGTTCGTGAAACGGTACGGGTAAGCGTACAGCAGGCGGATCCAACGGACCCCGTCGACGTCGTTCAGCGCCGCCAGCAACTCCGGTAGCAGATAGTCTCCGACGCCACTGCGACCGGCGCCGTCAATGCCGTAGGAGGTCAAGTCTTGCGAGATCAGGTTCAATTCCGTGACGCCGGACGCTGCCAACTCCTCGGCCTCGGCAACCAACATGTCCAACGGCTTCGATCGGAACTTGCCGCGAAACGACGGAATCGAACAGAACGTGCACGGGTTGTCGCATCCTTCGGACGTGCGGAGATAGCTACTGTGGACAGGTGTCAGGCGTAGGCGTGAACCTTCAGAGTATGCCGGATGGTTTGGTTCCGAGACATCGACTCGAGTCGCCTGCGGCTCGGGGTGTTCTTCAGCGGCCGCGGCGACGAGTTCGGTCAGAATCGATCCCATCTTGCCGTACTCGGCGAGGCCGATCACCGCGTCGATCTCAGGTATCTCGGTGACGAGCTCGTCGGGATAGCGCTGCCCCAGACAGCCGGTGACAACGACGCGCTTGCGCGGATCCTCTTCTTTGTAGCCGCACAGCTCGAGAATTGTATTCACCGACTCTTCCTTGGCGGCGTCGATGAACCCGCAGGTGTTGACCATCAAGACGTCGGCTGCCTCGGGCTCCGGCGTGATCTGGAAACCCTCGGAACAGATGCGACCCAAGAAGACCTCGGAGTCGACGAGGTTCTTCGGGCAGCCCAAACTGACCAAGTGGACGCGAATCGGATTCATGACACTCCAAGATGACGGTTGCGGCGCAGCGAATACAGGCGGGGAGGATATCACCTCCCCCCTGCGTGTGGCACCAGGGAAATCGTCCATATCTGGCGCAGCCGCCCCCAAACGGGCGGAAATGAAAGTCAGGGTCCCCTATGATTGCCGCGCTCACAGCGGACCAACCCTGCTGCGAGGCAGATCGCCAGCCAGAAGCGACTTTTCTGAGCCAAAGGAGACGCTATGAGTACGCTCGTCGGAAACGCCGTAATCGGACAGTCGGGGGGGCCGACCGCGGTCATCAACCAATCATTGGTCGGATGCGTCCAAGAGCTCCAGGGAGCGTCGCAAGTGGAACGCGTCCTCGGCGCGCGGCACGCGGTCGCTGGGATCGTCGCCGAGGACTTCCTCGACCTGACCGGCACACCGAACGACCTCCTGGAGCGGATCGCCGCGACACCGTCGTCCGCGCTGGGCTCGAGTCGCGACAAGCCGGATGCGGCGTACTGCCAACGCATCTTCACATCGCTGCAAAAGCACAACGTCCGGTACTTCTTCTACATTGGCGGCAACGACAGCTCCGACACGTGTCGTATCGTCAACGAAGTCGCCAAGGAGAAGGGACACGAGCTGCGCGCGTTCCATATCGCCAAGACGATCGACAACGACCTGGTTCACAACGATCACACGCCGGGCTTTGGCTCTGCCGCGCGTTTCGTAGCTTGCGCGTTCATGGGCGACAACTTGGACAACAAGGCGCTCGCCGGGATCAAGATCAACATCGTCATGGGGCGCCACGCAGGCTTCCTGACTGCAGCCAGCCTGTTGGCTCGTCAACGCCCTGGCGATGGCCCACACCTCATCTACGTGCCCGAAGTGGCCTTCGATGCTGATCGTTTCATCGCCGACGTCGACCGATGCTACAAAGAACATGGCCGCTGCTTGATCGCTGTGTCTGAAGGAATCCACGATGCTTCTGGCGAACCGATGGCGACAAAGCTTGCCAAGGATGTCGAGAAAGATGCGCACGGCAACGTGCAGCTCAGCGGCTCCGGAGCGCTCGGCGATTTCCTCGTACAGCTGATCAAGGAGCGCCTTGGCAATCAGCTACGCGTCCGCGCTGACACTTTCGGCTACCTGCAACGCTGCTTCCCCGGCTGCATCAGCGAGGTGGACCAGCAGGAGGCCCGCGAAGGAGGCCGCGCCGCGGCGCGTGCCGCCCTGTCTGGGGAACACTCCGAGGGCTCCATCGCGATCCAACGTGTCAGCAACAACCCCTACTCGGTCGAGTACAAACGGCTCGAACTGACCGACGTCGCAGCGAAGACGCAGGTCCTCGCCGACAAGTATCTGGCGGGCACCAACGACATCGACGAGTCCTTCCGCGAGTACGTACTACCGCTGGTTGGCGAACTCCCAGTGATCGAGCAGTTCTGAGAATTCGAGTGCCGCGCAAGCGCGTTGGCTGGATCTTCCTCTCGATCGCAGTCGCAATGTTGATCGTGATACCCGCGCTGCTGCTAGAAGAGCAGATCTTCTACGAAGTGACGCCTACAGTGCTGGTTGCCCAAGGGTTGATCTGCAGCGATCACGGCCCTGCAACGGTGATCTGCCAGTTCGACTGGCGGCCGCGTTGGCCAGCCGTGCGCGACCTACCTCACAAGAGAGCGATCGTGTCTTTTCACTGCGAAAGCGCAGAGCCGCGAGTCTCGCTTGCGCTCGAGGATCTGTCGACACCGATCCGCATCTACGGGCGAGGCAGGGAGAGGCGCAGGGCGTGGACGACACCGGCGCCGCAGCTCACACACGGGGAGAGCCAGCGCCTGGTTCGCAATGCGGCCGATCTAGTGGCCGCCGCTGCGGACGGTAGGTCCCGCGTCCGATCGCTGCACGGAAAGCGTTGGGGAGCCGACACTACCGTCCCCGAGTGGTGGCGAACGAGGTACCACCGCTGACGCGCTTACGGCGTCCCCGACTCCTTCAGAAACAAGTAGTACAGCCGCCCCTCATGCCGCGTGTGACCTGCCAAGCGCTCGGCGTCCGCGCCACGGCCCAGATAGAGATCCGCTCGGCCGGCCGAACGAATCGCACCGCCGGTGTCTTGGTCGAAGTAAACCCCAACGTGTGGACGTGCTCGTTGCTCGTGACCCGGCTCGGGGAGGCTGGTTGCGACGATCACGGGTCCGCCGCGGGGAAACACGCTCTTGTCCGTCGCGATCGTATGGCGCGGAGTCACGCGGACACCGATGCTCCCGAACGGACCTGGCTCCCCCTCTTGGAAGAACACGAAGCACGGATTCTTGTGCAACGTCGTTCGCAGCTCACGCGGATTCCGAGCCAGGTAGTCGCGAATCTTTGTCAGAGAGATCTCCTCGGCTCGAATCTTGCCGGTGCGCACTAGCTCCTGACCAATGCTCTGGTACGGGCGGTCCGTCTTGCCGGCGTACCCGACGTGCAGCTCTGCCCCCTCGTCGAGCAAGATCGACGCGGAGCCCTGCACGTGTACCAGAAACGCGTCGAAGGGGTCATCGAGGTAGACCAGTTCGTGCCCGGCGAGAAGGTCACCGCGCTCGATCTCAGCACGCGTGTAGTACGGCACGACGTCGCGGTTGGCGGTGCGACGCCCCAGCGGTTGCCCATCTTCTGTGGCGACGAGATCCGGTGGGCGCCGATAGAGTGGGTACTGATACGGACCGTGGCGTCGCAGCGAGCCGCGCAAGATCGGCGTGTAGTAGGCCGTGAACAGAACGTCGCCGCGCACGCCATCCCAACCCACAGAACGGGAGACGTCGAAGTCACGCTCGATGAGGCGGCGCAGCGCGTCGGGACTCTGCACTCTCAGTAGTGCGGAGCGCAGAGCGGCCAGCGACTCCACCTGCACTTCGTGTGTGATCGTGCGATCGGGCAGTTCGTACGGGAAGTGCTGCTGCGACGACGGCTTTTGGAAGTAGGAGATACTCTGGTCGAGCGCGCCGATCAGGTCCGCATCGATCGGAGCGAGATAGCGCAGATTCGGCAGCTCGCGCGGATCGGTGACCCGGGTCAGTGCATAGGCGCCATCCGGCAAAGCCCGGGTGTAGCGATCGTCAGGTTGCGGCGTCGTGTGGCGGCACGAAATCGTCGCCAACAACACCGTCGCGACCAGGGCCAAGAACACCCCACCCACGGCTCTCGGTTTCTGCTGTACCATCGCTGTCTCCCCGTTGTCTGCAGCCATTGCAGCTGCTTTCTTCCCCTGAAATCGCGCCGATCCGTCGCGCTCCACCGCATGATAGCGCGAGCCCCGGCAGAATGTAGCGCAAGCGGCGAAAGCCCCTAATGAGTGGGGCCAGCGAGGAGTGAGACCAGCGAGGCGTGACGCGAAGAGCCGCAACAAGAGCAGCCCATAACTGGGGAAGGAGCTAGAACACACTTCTGGGGACCTGGCGGGGCCCTATGGCAACCCCGCCCCCGTAAGGCTAGAATGCGCCGTTTCTAGCCACACTAGCCTTCCGCGTGGCCCGGTCGCGAGACGGTTTGTCTCATGCCGGACCTTTCATGAAAGCGGCACACCGAAGGGAGCGCGGGGACCGCCTCGCGAGACACGAAGATGAGCACCGAGAACACCCGGAACGCCCACAAGATCCAGGACGCCCGCTTCAAGGCCGGCGTCAGCCTCGACAAGATCGCCACCACTGACGGCGGCGCGAGTAGCAGCGGCGAAGCCGCCCTGATTCGTGGCAAGTCCCTGATCTTCTGGGATCCGAAGGTCCCGGGCAAGAAGCTCGACGCCATCGACACCGACCAGATCACCCCCGCAGCGGACTGTGTCTCAGAGAGTCTGGACGAACTCGACAAGCTGTGGAAAGAGGGGTCGTTCCGGCATCTCATGCCGGACTATCGCAAACGCGTCCATAGCGGCGAGAACTTCCTGATCGCCGGGGAGCGTTTCGCGATCGGCTCGTCGCGCGAGATGAGTCCTGCCGGTCTGAAGGCCGTAGCCGAAGAAGTCGGCCTGGACATGGTCATCGTGTGCAGCCACAACATGGGCGATATCTTCCGCCGTAACTCTCTGAACCTCGGATTGCACGTCGTGCAGGCGCCCGACGCCGTTGAGGACGCGCAAGACAATGACGAGTTCACTTTCGATCCCGTCAGCCGCGCGCTGACGAACGTCTCACAAGGGAGAGAGTACGCGCCCATCCCGCTGACGGCCAAAGAGGATGAGATCCGCTCCTCCGGAGGCATCTTCGCGGTCGGTCGACGCGAGTTCCGCGACTCGGTCGCGAACCCAGCCGCAATTGAGTGGCCCGACGCGGAGACTGCGCGCACGATGACCAGCAGCGAGCAGATCGTCTGGGCGCATCGCGTCAACAAGGACGCCGAGGTCAAGCCGGGAGCCACGCTACGGGTCTATGCGGACTTGCTCCCTGCATCCGATGGTACGGCGCCGTTCTCGATCCACACGTTCAATCAGATCACCGGCGGCGACAAGATTTACCCGCGGCAAGCTGCCGTAGCCAATGACCACTTCGTCTTCACCGGTAAGGAATCCGACGATCGCCAGACCGCTATCGGTCAAGCTTTCGCCGCGCAGCAGGAGATGCGAAAGCCGTACTACGCCAACGCTGGCGACGGCATCTTCCACTTCTACTTCCCCGAGCAGGGGCTTGTTCGCCCCGGTTACTTCATCCCGGGAGCCGACTCGCACAGCCGCGCCTACGGTGCCTACGGTGCCTTCGGCATGGGCGTCGGATCGACGACGCTCGGCTTCGGTTGGTCCACTGGCTACACATACTTCACAATGGCGAAGGCGCGCCGTGTAACGTTCACCGGCAAGCTCCAACCTTGGGTGAGTGGCAAAGACATCGTCTTGAAGTTGCTGGAGCAGTGGGGCGAGAAGCAATCGCAGGGGATGTCTGTCGAGTTCGCCGACCCGAACCTCGAGCTGCCGATGCCGTACCGCAACACGATCTGCAACATGATGGCCGAAGCCGAATCGCAGAATGGGATCTTCCCTCCTGACGAGCTGACCTACGCCTGGTTCGAGGAAAAGGGACTGGAGTGTCCGTACCCACAGTTCGGACCCGGAGCCGATGCGCACTATGAAATCGATGAGGTAATCGACCTATCGACGGTCGCACCGATGATCGCCAAGCCGTTTAGCCCTGGTAATGCGCACCCCGCGACGTCGGTCGCCGAAGAGAAAATCGACTTCGACAAGGCCTACATCGGCTCGTGCACGAACGGTTCGTACCAAGATCTGCTGCAGGCCGCTCTCGTGCTGCGGGCCGCGGCCAGCAACGGCCACAAGCAGGCGCTGAAAGACTTCGTGATCTTCCCAGGGTCACGCGGCGTGAAGGAACAGATCGAAGTCGGCGAAGCACGCCTCGGTGGTAAGTCGGTCGCGGACACGCTCCGCGCTGCTGGTGCGCAGATCCGGGAGTCGTGGTGCGGACCTTGCTTCGGCCAAGGGCCAGACGCGCTGCAGTCGGGAGAACGTGCCATCACAACGTTCAACCGAAACTGGCAAAACCGCATGGGCTACGGAGGCGAAGGCTTCCTTGCCAGTCCCGCAGTCGTCGCGTCGTCGGCACTACTGGGCTACATGGCCCCGCCGAGCGCACTAGGGCTGCAGTGGGACGCAGCGGAGTTCGGCGTCTAAGGCTACGACGAGCGCCGCGCCCGTGCGCGCGCCTGCGGGTGCAGGCGCGAACCAACTGCTAGCTCTCAGCCCAGCATTTGCTCGAGCAACGCGGCGCTTTCACGCTCCTCGTCAGAGATCTCGAGATCCGCGGCAATCACGCCGCGGATCGCGTCCAGAAACAGCTGCCGGTGCCTAGGAGGCACCAGATTCGGATCGACGGCCTCCGGCACCGGAGGCAGCTTGAGCCACTCCTGCACCTGCCGGCTCTCCGCTGCGTCGAGTTCGAGACGGTCGACGAGGCGGCCGATGTACTTGCGCTCTTCGAGCGCGACCTCGAAGTCGGCCCAAGCGAACGAGCAAACGAACTGCATCAGCTGCAACCGCTCGTCGCTGTTGAGCTGTGACAGGTTGGACATCGTCTCCTACCCTCCAGGTTGGGTCGTTGCGGCCTTCTTCTTGACGACTTGATCTCGGGATCGGCGCAACTTCTTGAACGACTCATCCTCGATGACATAGAACCACGGTGCGAAACGAGCGCGCAGCGTGCTTGCGAGTTCCTCGCCCTCCGTGACCTTCTCCTGGAAAGCCTTCTGCGCTTCTGAGTTCCGCTTCAGCTGATCTTCCGCCGCCAGCGCGTTGGAGACGATGTCGGCATTGACGCCGTCGCCACCTGCTGCCTGGTCCTCACCGTAGCTGGCGACCGTGTAGGCGCCACCTTCGGGCTCGACCAAGTAGACGTAGTCGCTGCCCCAGGGATCCTTCTCGAGCTCGTCAATGTACGGGGGCTCATGCGTCGTCAACTCCGACAATGTCGCCGGCGCCTGTCCTTGGGCAGCCTTGAAGGCCTGCACACCGCCGTTGATCCTCTCGATCGCGGAACGGGCCGCTGCCCGCTGCGCCAAATGCGCCTCCGGCAGCGCCGCTGCGGCCGGCTGGTCGAGGAGCGAAGGATCGAACGCGACCGTCACCATCAAGTAGCGGTTGGCCGTCAGGCCCTCCCCTTCCTGCGGTTGACCAGCCTCACCGGCACCCTCGTTTGCTGCACCAGCGGTAACGTCGTCACCGGTACCAACAAGGATCTCTCCGAAGCGCAGCGTGTAGACGATACCCTTCTGGGTCTTTGCAATCAGGTCTCCCTCGTTTGCAAACAACGTCCCGTCGCGGGTCATGTAGAAACCGCGACGCTGCAGAGAGAAGTAGGCTTCGCGACTGATCTCGCTGAACCCGTCGGCCTTCGTCAACTGCGCCGTCAATCCCTCGGGCTTCTTGCGCACACCGACAATCTTCAAGTCGTCGAGCGTCGTCGTGACTTCGTTCAAACCATCGCGATCCACTTCTTCATCGGGTGCCAGTCCGAGCATTGCCCACTCGCCACCGACCTTGCCGACGTCGAGACGGCTTTCGTCGACCCGCGCGCCGCGGGCCTCATCGATGCTGTAGTTGTCGAAGGTCAGTTTCTCGACTTCGTGTGAGGTCACTTCCAGCAGATCCGATTCGATCCAGTCTGCAAACTCAGCGCTGATCTCAGCCGGCAACTTCACCATGTAGGTGCGCTTCTTGTCGGGAAGTCGAGCGTAACGAGTGCTCTCCTTCCCCTCGACTTCCTTACCGATCACGAGACTCGCCAGCGTGTTCCGCCCTGCATCCTGGAAGGACACGAGCATGCCACGTTCACCTGGCTCTCCCTTGCCTTCGGTGGGATGCAGGACACCGAACCTCGCATGGTCGTCCGCGCGATCAGAGAGTACGGCGTCCTTGCTCAGACCGATGAAGATACCGGCGGCCTTCGCCATGCGGTCCTTCGCATCGGCTGGATAGCCGTGGTGCGACGGGATCTGCCAGAGCTCGTTCTTGCGCTCGACACGAAACTGTTTCTCGCCGGTCTCCTTGAACTCGACGACCGTTAGCGACGACGCAGCGGTATGGTCCGTGAACTGTGGAAAGAACAGCTCCCCGACGTCACTGAACGCTGCTGGAGGTGGGGCAGACGGCACCGAATAGAATGCGGCTGCCACGAGCACGACTGCGACGACGACGAAACCGAGGGTTTTGGGTGTGTGACTCATCATGCACCTCCTTCATCGGAGCTCACTTTGGGTGGCGCACCACCGAGCGTCCGGGTGCCTTGGGCAGACTCTCGCTCCCGACGCCGGCGCCGCATGAAGGTGCCTATCCCGAACAGGATTCCTGGGAGCGGCGAGAGCAGCGTCAGCATCTTGTTCTGGTTCCGAATCACATTGACGGCAGCGTTCTTTTCGCCGAGAGCGAACTCGATCGCGCGCTCCTTGTCGCCTTCGATCGTGCTCTTCTTGTCGTCGAAGAGCCGCTGTTGCACTTCCCTCTCACTTTGGATCAGGATCTGCTTGGCCTGCTGATCGAGATCGGTACGCCCCTCGATCGCCGCAACGCGCTTGTCCAACACGTCTTGTGCTTCGGCCAACTGCGTCTTGGCCTCGTCCTCGGCAACGAGCTTCTGCTCGAGCCACTGCTTCGTGAAGGTGCTTTCCTTCTCTTCGACAGCAACGAGGGTTCGGTGGCGCGGACGACGCTTGCGCAACGTGATGAAACTATCGGCGCCGGCGAGGTAATCGACACAGTTCAGCATGAATGTGACGTTGTCGAAGTTGAAGTCACCAACACCCTCGCGGCGAATCTGGAAGAACTGGCTAGAGACGAGGTCGAGGTCCGCGACGAAGATCACGTGAATGTCGTGGGTGCCTCCACCCTCGACCGCGGATGCGACCTTCCCTTGAACCCGCGCTGCCATGACCTTCTCACGACCGTCGGGGTTGTGCTGACGTCCCGGATTGATCCCACGACCACCGAAGAAGTTGCGCTGAAAGAGGCTGTCCATCGCCAGCACCCCAGAGCCTTGCCCCGCCGAGCGCAGCAGTGGAAAGAAGTCAGCACCGACTTGATTCCCCTCCTCGATCACCCCTCCGAAGATGCAGATCAGCTCTTGCAGCCCGGACGAGATCGGCTCACGGGGATTGAACGGCTCGAACTTACCGGGGCGGTCCGTAACGAACACGAGCTCCGGCGGAAAGTCGTACTGCGGGTGTGGATTGTCGTGCTGCCAGACAACGCGCTGCGGTGACCAACGAATGTCGAAGTCGGCCAGAAAGCCCTCGATGTTGCCCTTCGGATCGGAGGGCGGCTTGTTCTGCTGAAACGGATTCTGCGGCCCCCCTTTGGGCTCGGTCGGGATCAACGTCGGGTTCGCGGCCGGAAACGGGTCGTCGATCAGCAGCGTCGGGTTGCCGTTCTTGATGTAGGTGCTCAGGCGATCCATCTGTGGTTGCGTCAGCGACGACGGCATCGCCACGATCAACGCATCCAGCCCCTCGGGGTAGTCTGCATCGGCGGCGACTCGTTCGACTTCGTACTGCAGCTGCAGCTCTCGTACGATCTCCCACTGCGGGTCTTGCCGCATGGTTTGGAACTCGAAACCGCCGAAGAGTTTCGCGTCGGTGTCCAGGACTCCAACTTTGCTCCGCTTGGCGGACGCAACGGTTCCGATCGATCGAGTCAGCTCGTACTCGACCGGCAATCCCTTGTCGAGGAACGGCAGAACGACTTCCTCGGTCCCACACGTCATTGCAATCCCGAGGTGCAAATGGAAGTTACGGCCACGCCCAGCATCTTCTGCCAGCACCGTCTGGTGACGGATGCCGAAGTTCTGCTCGGCCTCACGCGCGGCTTCGGAGAAGCGCTCGGTCTCGATGATGCGCGTCTGGATCGCCGCCCCACCGAGGGCGTCGTACTGGCGCAGCAGGTTCAGCAGCGTACGGCGTGTTTGCACATAGTCGCGCGGAACTTCCTTCGACACGTAGGCGCGCAGGTAGACCGGGCGTTCTGCATCGAGGCCCGCGAGCAGATCGCGAGTCTCCTGCGATAGCGAGTGGATTCGTTCCATCGTGGAGTCCGCGCGGAAACCTCGATTGGTGCCAATCACCGTCAGAGCCACGGCAATCGCAACGATCGATACGAAGCGCACGGCTAGATGCCCACCTTCGAGACTTCCAGGCTTCCAGTGTCGGCGCGACAGGATCAGCAGATTCAGGTACAGGAAGCCGACGACGAGGCCCACGAACAAGAAGAACGAAGACAACGAAATGACACCGCGCCCCAGCTCCTCGAACAACGAGACCGGTCCGTAGCCGACCCACGAGCGAGTGGCATCCGGAAACAGAGCACTCAATGCCGGTTCGACCAACAGTATCAGCGAACAGAAGAACGCGCCGAAGATGAACGCGATCGTCAGGTTCTCCGACAACTGCGACCCGACCATACCGACTGAAATCAGCATCAAACCCAGCAGCCAGAACCCGACGGTGTTGCTGAACAACAGCCCCCAATCGGGATCGCCGAGTGCTCCCAGGAAGTACACGATCGGGAAACAGAACAGCAGGGCTACCGTGTAGATACCGGCCGCAGCCAAGTACTTACCCAGCACGATCTGCGTGTCGCTAGCAGGCAACGTGAACAAGAGCTCGTCGGTCCCTTGCCCCTTCTCCCCAGCCCACACGGTCATCGTGATCGCAGGAATGAAGAAGAGCAAAAGGCGCGGGAACCAGAAATTGAGCGTGTCGAGATTGGCCAGATTGTTCAGGAAGAACTCTTCCGGCCAGAACAGGCCCGCTGCCGAAAGCAGCACGAACAACGAAATGAATACATAGCCGGTCGGGTTTCCGAACCACCGCTTCATGTCGCGCTTGAAGATCGCGCGTACGACTGGTCGCTTGCTTCCCATCGCTACGCGGCCCCCGTCAATTCATGGAACGCGCGATCCATGTCGCCGTTCCCTTTGGTCTGTAGTTCTTGCGGTGTGCCATCGAAGACAACACGCCCCTCACTGATCATGATGACTCGATTGGCCATCGCCTCGACCTCCTGCAGGATGTGCGTCGATAGCAGAATGGTCTTGGTCTCCCCGAGCTCGCGAATCGTGTCGCGGACGTGCTTGATCTGGTTCGGATCGAGACCCGAGGTTGGTTCGTCCATGATCAAGACCTCTGGCTCGTGCAACAGGACTTGCGCCATGCCAACACGCTGCCGGTACCCTTTGGAGAGCTTGCCGAGAGACTTGTCGAAGACGGTGCTGAGAGCACACGACTCAACGACAACGTCCAGTCGTTGCTGCAGCTGTTGTGGCGACAACCCACGGGCTTCGCCGAAGAAGTGCAGCAGCTCCCGCGGCGTCATTTCGGGGTAGATAGGGCCGTTCTCCGGCAGATACCCGATGCGGGCGGCCGTCTCGATCCGGTTCGTAGCGACGTCCATTCCAGCGATACGAGCGGTCCCCGTCGTCGGAGCCAAGTAGCCGGTGAGGATCTTCATCGTCGTGGACTTCCCGGCGCCGTTCGGCCCCAGGAACGCAACGACTTCGCCAGCCATGATCTTGAACGAGATGTTCTGGATCGCAGCGAAGCTGCCATAGACCTTAGTGAGGCCCTCGGCCTCGATCATTGCTTGGGATGAGCTCATACTTTTGCTCTACCTCCTTCGACAAAGGAACACGCGGTCGACGCCCTGCTCGAATTCGAAGAAGGGAAGGAGAGCGTCCCCCTTCTCTGTGCCCTGCAGACGGCAGGCACACCCGGCAATCGACCGTAACTCGGCGCGGGTCACAGGATTGTCAGCGTGGAGATTCTGCGTCTCCGGCCCCGGATATCAAGGGAGGATTCCCGGTTTTCGAGGCCCCGGAATCGTGCCAGCCGCAGATCCCAGCGCCATGCGTCAGCCGGCGCTCCGAGCAGCCCCCTCGGCGAACGCTCCAAAAACGTCGTTGGCCCCGCCACCGGCCAGCAGCAGAGGTTCAGATTCCGCGGTTCAGATTCCGCGGTTCAGCTTCCGCGCAGCTGTCACAGCGCTCGCACTGCGTGCAACCGCGGCGCCAGTGCTCTCTCGGAATCGTGTCGGATCTCGCGCTTTGTCACAGGGCCCGCACTTCGTGCAACCCCTCCGCCAAAGCTCTTTCGAGATCCTCTTGTTCTTGGCCTGTCGCCTGACGGCATCAGAGCATTGGCCGTCGCAGAATGCAGACACAGCTGCCTAGCTCGCAAGACGACAAATGGACCTAGGCTCGTCCATTTGAACAACATTCTGAGATTCGAAAAGGGCGTTGGCACGGGGGTTCGCACGCAGTGCAAGCCCCGTGACAACGCCCCGAATCTCAGACTTCGTCGAAGAAGTAAGGCTTGAGGCACTGCAGCCGGTTCTCGTAGGTCGTTGGCTCGTGCATCCACAGGGCGGCGGCTACTGAGGACAGGAGCGAGTTGCCGTCTTGTGGGGTGAAGCAGAAGCCGTAGATGTCGGTGCCGTTGACGACGGTGAGCGTCTCGTGCGGGATCACCGTTTGATTCAGGATGCGGCCGTAGAAGCCGTGATCGCGGCCGAAACTGAACACTTGGTTTGCCGACTTCTTGTACGTGATCGCGAGGCGGTCGTTCGCCTCACTGCGCTCGATGAGAGTCTTCACGTCCGTCGGCTTCTTCACCTTCATGTGAAAGCGAATCGTGTGCATGTACTGGCTGTTCACCTTCAAGGCGCTGGAGAACAGATTCGTGTACTCGAGCCCCTGAGTCTTGAACAGGTGGTAGGCATCGCGTGCGTGGTGCGTCCCGAACTTGTCATCACCATGCTTGCCTACTTGAGGAGACGCGGCAAAGCCACTGTCTTGGCTAACATCGTTGGCGCGGCGCATGCAGACGAAGTCGGCACTGACGAGGTTGTCCGGGCCGCCATCCTCTTGTGCGAACGACTGAATCAATGCAGCGAGGTTGTGCGTGTTACAGCTGACGACGTGAACGAAGCGATCTTCCCCGGGGATCAGCGTGTCGTCATTGATACCGCGTGCGTACATCTTGCCGAAGCCGAACTCAGACCCTTGGGCAATGAAGCCTTTGACGTTGTTGGCCTTGTTGTAGAACTCTTCTTTGTTGGCGAGACCGGCGCCCGACGGGGTGCAGTCGATCACAGCCGTCGCCCGCTGAATCGCCTCTTCGGTGTTCAGCGAGACAGACATACCCAGCTTGTCGAAGCCGGCGGCTTGATCTTCCGAGGTCGCTAGTCGAGCCCCTCGCTCGATCAAGTCTTGGACCTTGGAACGATCCGTGCGCAGCGGTGTGCGCTTGTTGAATGTGACTTCGTCGACGCCGAGTTCCTCGCGGAAGTGCGTCAACAGCCCGATCAGGGGCTCACCAATCGTTCCGGTTCCGACGACGTGGATGACAGCTGACATACGATTCCTCCTTACGCCTCTGGGCTACAAGCACCGGGGCGCGAATGAACGAAAAAAACGGGGCCTGGGCGACTTCGTAGACGCCCAATGGATCCCACCCAAGGAAGCACAGGGTCGCAAGGCAGCGCGCGCTCTCCTCCAGCCATCGCAACGCACACTGCGCAGAGCTGTAAGCAGGCTGGGAGAAAGGGCTTACGCGTACAATTGCAGAATCGAAGAGAGACACATACCCGAGCGTCGCAGTGTGAAAAAAAAGCCCGGGAAATGCAATCGAGTCCAGACACTTTTTATCGGCTACCGGGCTGGAGTTTCTCCACTACCACTGGCCGTTGAACCCTCTGGTCTGGACGCGTTCCACATGCTACCTTCTCGCGCTTCATCGGATCCAATCAGGAGATCGACATCATGCGCGAGCCGCTCCCCCTCGACAGCCTCGAGTTCCACGATGAGTTTGTTCATCGCCACATCGGACCGACCCCTGCCGAAATCCCAGAAATGCTGCAGGCGGTGGGCGTTGCCTCCCTCGACGAGTTGATCGAGAAGGCCGTCCCCCCGCAGATCATCGCGTCCAGCGAACCGCAGATCGAAGAAAGCCGGAGCGAACGAGAAGTCTTGGCCTATCTCCGCACACTTGCCGACCAGAACCAGGTCCACAAGTCGTTCCTTGGCCTGGGCTACAGCGGCTGCTTCACGCCTCCGGTGGTTCTGCGCAACATCATGGAGAACCCAGCCTGGTACACGGCCTACACGCCGTACCAGGCAGAGATCTCACAAGGGCGCATGGAAGCGCTGCTGAACTACCAGACCATGATCATGGATCTGACCGGCATGGAAGTCGCCAACGCCTCTCTGCTCGACGAGGGCACCGCAGCTGCCGAAGCGATGGCGTTGTGCAAGGCGGTCTCGAAGAAGAGCGGGCGCAACCGGTTCTGGGTATCGAGCGAGTGCCACCCGCAGACGATCGAGATCCTGCAGACGCGGGCCGTGCCGATGGGAATCGAGCTGACGATTGGCGACACCGACAGCATCGACCTCGCAGCCGAGTACTTCGGCATGATTGTGCAGTACCCGACGTCGACTGGCGCGATCCATGATCCGCGTCCTCTGATCGAGCAGGCGCACGCTGCGGGCACGCAAGTCGTCGTCGCGGCCGACCTGCTCTCCCTGATCTTGCTCGAAGGCCCCGGAAACTTCGGCGCCGACGTAGTCGTTGGCAACTCGCAGCGCTTCGGCGTGCCGCTGGGTTTCGGCGGACCGCACGCTGCGTACTTCGCAACTCGTGAAGAACACCGGCGACTGTGCCCAGGACGTATCGTCGGCGTGTCGAAAGACGCCCGCGGCCGCAACGGTCTGCGTCTCGCGCTGCAAACGCGCGAGCAACACATTCGCCGCGAGAAAGCCACCAGCAACATCTGCACAGCGCAAGTTCTGCTTGCAGTGATGGCCAGCATGTACGCGGTCTACCACGGACCGTCTGGCCTCGATCGCATCGCCCGAAGGGTGCACCGGCTGACCGCAATCTTGGCGAAGGGGCTAGCGGACCTCGGAACACCAGCGGTGCATGAGAACTTCTTCGACACGCTCGAAATCAAAGTCGGCAGCGCTGATGAGGTTTGCAGTCGCGCCGAAGCGCGCGGCTACCTGGTACGCCGGATCGCAGACGACACGGTCGGAATCTCCTGCGACGAACTGACGGAACGCGGTGACGTCGAGGCGCTCTGGGAGATCGTCACGGGGAAAGACGTCACGCTGACGGTGTCACAGCTGGACGGAACTGTGCCCGACACACTGCCGTCTGATCTGCTACGCAAAACCCCGGCTTTGACGCACCCAGTGTTTGAGAGCTGCCCGTCGGAAACCGACATGCTCCGCTACCTGTATCGCTTGCAGGAGAAGGACCTAGCACTGACCAAGGCAATGATCCCGCTGGGATCATGCACGATGAAGCTGAACGCGACCGCCGAGATGATTCCGGTGACGTGGCCGGAGTTCGGTCAGATTCACCCCTTCGCGCCACTCGAGCACACTGTCGGCTACCGCAAGATGATCGGTGAACTCGAGCACATGCTAGCCGAGCTGACCGGGTTTCATGCGATCAGCTTGCAGCCGAACGCCGGCTCTCAAGGAGAGTATGCAGGGCTGCTCGTGGTCCGCCGCTACCACGAAGAGCGAGGCGATGCGCATCGCAACATCTGCCTGATCCCCAGCTCTGCCCACGGCACGAACCCGGCGAGCGCTGTGATGGCCGGGATGAAAGTCGTCGTCGTTGCGTGCGACGATGACGGCAACATCGATCTCGATGATCTACGCGCAAAGGCGCAAACCCACTCCGACAACCTCGCAGCGTTGATGGTGACGTACCCATCGACACATGGGGTTTTCGAGACGGGCATTATCGACATCTGCAACGTGATCCACGAGCACGGCGGCCAAGTCTACATGGACGGCGCCAACCTGAACGCCCTCGTCGGGGTCTGCCGCCCCGGAGAGTTTGGCCCCGACGTCGCTCACCTGAACCTACACAAGACCTTCTGCATTCCGCACGGCGGTGGCGGACCGGGTGTCGGCCCTATTGGCGTCGGCAAACACCTCGCCCCCTACCTGCCTGGGCACTCCCTGTGTGAAGAAGTCGGTGGTGAATCCGCGATCACCGCGGTATCGGCTGCACCTTGGGGGAGCGCTAGCATTCTGCCGATCTCGTGGAGCTACATCGCCATGATGGGGCGCTCCGGCATGCGCAAGGCGACGGAAGTCGCGATCCTCAGCGCGAACTACATCGCAAAGCGACTCGCGGATCACTATGACGTCCTGTACACGGGGCCCAACGGCATGGTCGCTCACGAGTGCATCATCGACGTGCGTCCACTCAAGGGCAGCGCCGGTATCACGGTCGACGACATTGCCAAGCGGCTGATCGACTACGGCTTCCACGCACCAACAATGTCCTGGCCAGTGGCCGGCACCTTGATGATCGAGCCCACCGAAAGCGAGCCGAAGGCAGAAATCGATCGCTTCTGTGACGCGATGATCGCCATTCGCAAGGAAGCAGCAGCGGTCGAGGCGGGCACCCTGCCGGGCGACAACAACCCGCTCTGCAACGCCCCGCACACGCTGGCTGACATCGTCGGCGAATGGGATCGACCGTACAGTCGCGAGGAAGCGGCCTATCCTGCGCCATGGGTCGAAGACCACAAGTTCTGGCCGGCCGTGAACCGAGTCGACAACGCGTACGGCGACCGCCACTTCGTGTGCGCGTGTCCGCCGCTGTCGGACTACGAGGACTAGTCAGCGTCGCGGATCGCGTCTCCAAGCTGCTTCATCAGGGCCTCGTCCTCGAGATCGAGGACTGGCTCTGAGTCGTATTGCTCGAAGTAGATGCTGTCGGCCACATCGTCAGCGATGCCGAACGCTTTACGCATCCGCTTGTGGTCTGGCACGAACCCGCGCGACGCGAGACGCTCGATCGTCTTACCGATGGTCCCCTGAAGGCCGCAGATCCAGACGACCGCATTCGCTGGAGTCAACTTTCCGGCGTCGAGCCCGAGCAGCTGCTCCGTCTCGGCGAGGCGTTCCGGCAGGAACAGGTCTTCGACGCGTCCGACCGTGCCGGTCCAATCGCCTGCTTCGTTCGGACGCGATACGGTCGGTATGTAGCGCAAACCGTGCGAGTCGGCCAACGACGTCAAGTGCTCGCGATAGCCGAGGTCCTGCGGGTAGCTGGCGCCGTGCAAGATGGCAAAGTGCGACAGGGACGCATCTGGATTCTGGTTGTGGAACGTGTCGACGATCGACACGAACGGCGCCGAGCCGGTGCCGGCAGACACGAACACGTGCAAGCGCGACTCACTTTCACCGACAGTATCGACGACAGTGAACTTGCCGCGGGCTTTGGGACGCACGAACAGCGGATCGCCGACTTTGAGCTTCCAGAGTAGGTGTGTCAGCGGATTGTCCGACTCGGGCTGGCTGACGTAGCGGATGTAGAAATCGATCGGCTTGCGCACATCGGCGGCGGAGGCAATCGACATTGGCCGCAGCACACTACCGAGCTCGGGCTGGGCTTCGTTGTTCATCCCGATCACCATGTACTGGCCCGGCACGAACCAGAGGCCTTCGCCTCCTTGTCCTTCGACCTCTTCGGTCAACTCCACTCGGAAGATCGTCAACGCGTCGGTCAAGTCGATGCGATCGACGAGGACCGCGTTGTAATCCAGCACCTTGCCCATAACCGGTGTCTCTCTATCTCGAGTGTGCGATAGCAACCGCAGCGAGTGCGAGCACAGAAGCGGCCCATTCTAGTCGCCGGATTGACAACTTCCACCCCCTGCGGGAGGCATGATCGGCGCCGTCAATGCAGCCACAACGTCCGCCGGCACATCGGGGAGACGCCGCAAGAACGCCGTCAGATCCGCGGCCAGCGGCACACCCAGCTGCAATGAGCGGCCGTCACGCGGGTGGCAGACGGTGAGCCGCCAAGAATGCAAGAAAAGTCGCGGTAGAGCATATTCGTCACGAAAGAACTGATTGATACGCCCCTTCCCGTACGTCGTGTCACCGATGACTTGGTACGCGGCATGAGCGAGATGGCGACGGATCTGATGCCGCCGCCCGGTCTGGATTGTCCCTTGCAACAAGGAGCAGCGGCTGAACTCCGCCAACTTCACGAATGAAGACCGACACTCTTGCGGCTCACCGCGCTCGTTGCGCAGCGGGCGGTCGCAGTCGAAGGCTGACGCCGTCGCGCCGCGAACCAAGACGACGTAGTCCTTGGTTGCGCTCTCAAGAGCACTCTGCAAGAGACGCGCGTCGTCCGACGAGAACGCAAACACCATGACCCCCGACGTCGCCCGGTCGAGTCGGTGCACCGGGAACAGATGGGCCCCAAGTTGGTCGCGGAGTAGCTGCAGCAAGAACACGCGATCGGTCGATTCGCGACTACGATGCACCAGCAGTCCGCCGGGTTTCGCAACAGCCACCATCGCCTGGTCGCGGTAGAGCACTTCGATCGGCGGCTGTTGAGACTTCATCCCAACGTTACCGGGGTGGTGACACACCCTGCCCGTTCGAGGAGCTCGCGATACCATGCCGTCACGGCAACTGCGCGATCCGGGAAGGCCTGCGTGCCCCAGACGATCGACAGGGTCCGTTGGGTCTCGGGAGCCGTCTTGGTCCGCTGCGAGTCCTTGACGGCATTCGCGCACGGGCCACTGGAGTCGAAAAGACACAACAGACCGCTGACGTCGATGACCTGCCCTCCTTGGTTGAACTCATAGCTGCTTCCTGCCGCCGCGATCGCGACCCGCAACGGTGCCTGCACCCGGTCGAGATCGACGACACTGATTGGCAGACCGCTGTGCAGCGAAACAACGTTGCAGGCGTCGACGGCGATGTTGATCGATCCCAGCTTGCTGTCTCCGACTGCCCTGACAAGGTACTCCGAAGCAGGCTTGCCACGCCCAGTCGGCTTGTAGCCGCCGTGGCGCAGCAGATTGCGCACCTCGGCGCGCACGTCGTCGCTGCGTTGAAACGGCGCCTCTGCTTCGAGATCCAGCAGTGCAAGCAACCACCCCGGGGATTCGGTGGCCGCGAAGGGTCGCCCGAACTGCGTGACGAATCCCGTGACATCGAGCAGCGGATGCTCTTCCACATCGACTTCAACAATCGCGTCCACGACCACTCCTCATCGGCGATCCCACAAACCACGGAACGAGCGCGAGCCGTAGACAGGACGGACCGCGCTAGCTATCGTACTCAGACTGTGAAGATCTTCGCACTCTCCGATCCACACTTGGCGCTTGGCACCCCTGGCAAGACGATGGACGTCTTCGGCGACCATTGGCGCGAACACCATCGCACGATCGAGCGCGAGTGGAAGCAGATCGTCACAGACGACGATTTGGTCCTGGTCCCTGGCGACATCTCTTGGGCGATGAAGGTCCCCGGCGCCCAACCCGACCTCAATTTCTTGGGCCGCCTCCCTGGGCGCAAGGTGCTGCTCAAGGGCAACCATGACTACTGGTGGGCTTCCGCGAACAAGGTGCGCAAAGCGGTCCCGGATGGCATGTACGTCGTGCACGGCGACGCCATCGCAATCGACGACGCCGTCCTGATC
>JBCCHQ010000081.1:0-27174 GCA_039028735.1 Planctomycetota bacterium
ATCGCCACCACGATTCGATCATCGAGTTCGAGAATCTGACGTCCGTCATGGCCACCAAGCGCGCCAGCGCACCGGAGTCGATCAGCTCGTTGATCTCGTCCCCCTTGTTCTCACTACCCCGTCCTGTCCGTTTATTCGTCGCAAGTCGCAATGACCTACGATTGTCGCACTTGCGTGATCGCGCTTCAACGCGATTGCTGCAGCGTGTCAGCGTAGAGTGCGCTGCATGAAAGAAATCATGACGCCGCTGTCGCTCTTGATTACGGCTCTCGCAGCGTGGCTCAACGAGCGAAACAACGAAACGATCGACTTCCTTCGCGAAGAAGTCGCAACCTATCAAGCTATCGCTGGCACCGGGCGCCTTCCGTTCACCGACGATCAACGTCGTCGCCTTGCCGTGAAGGGCACGAAGCTCGGTCGAAAGCGACTCATGGAGTTGCCGACGCTCGTGCAACCCGACACGATCCTCGCCTGGCATCGCAAGCTCGTCGCGAAGAAACACGACTATTCTGCGAAGCGTGGACCTGGTCGCCCATCAACTCGCGCAGACATTCAGAAGCTGATCGTGCGCATGGCTCGCGAGAATCCGGGTTGGGGCTACACGCGAATCATGGGCGCACTCGCTAACCTCGGGCACACCGTCTGTCGAACAACGATCGCCGATGTCTTGAAAGCGCACGGGCTGGAGCCTGCATGCGAGCGGAATCGGAAGCCTACGTGGGTCGAGTTCCTCCGCGCTCACTGGGACGTGCTTGCAGCAACTGACTTCTTCTCTGTCGAGGTGTGGACGCCGAAGGGCCTCGTCACCTACTACGTCCTATTCGTGATCGAGCTATCAACTCGAAAGATCGACATCACCGGCATCACCCCGAATCCAGGCGCCGCCTTCATGGCTCAGATGGCACGCAACCTCGTCGACGACGAGGACGGCTTCCTTCGCGACAAGCGATATCTGATTCACGATCGAGACTCCAAGCACACTGAACAGTTCCTTCGGATCCTCAGTAGCAGCGATGTCAAATCAGTGAGGCTCCCCCGCCGTTCACCGAACTTGAACGCCTACGCTGAGCGATTCGTCCTGTCGATCAAGTCCGAGTGCCTCGACAAGTTGATCCTGTTTGGTGAGCGATCGCTTCGCCGCGTCTGTGATCAGTTCGTTCGTCACTATCACACCGAGCGCAACCACCAGGGGCTTGAGAATCGGTTGATCGATGGTCGCGCCACGACGACGGGCTCGATTCGATGCAACGAACGCCTTGGTGGTTTGTTGAAGTACTATCACCGTGCTGCGTGAACGCCACGGTCCCGACTCGACTCCCCCACCAGCACGCGGTACCATCACGTCCGTTGCAATCGAGACGACGTCGACTGTCACGAGACCCACGCTAGTTGCGGAGAGTGACCACCGGTGCAAAGACGCTCATCAGCGGCCAGGCTCCGGAGTTCTTGTTCGGATGGATAAACGGACACCACGCTCTTAGTATCAGTCGCTTCTTGCTTGTGTCCGGTACCCGGCGACGATGCAGCGTGAAGCCCGACACCTTCAGCAGGACTACTACTAGCCGAAGGATCGCCAGCAGGCGCGCGTTGCGACGTTGCAGCTTGACGACCTGGGCCTGAAGTTCGTCCACCGTCGCTTGAAGCTGCTCAGGAACTGAGACGACAACTCTGTCAGGCGACTTCAGCCAACTGCGGGCGGTCGACGTCGGCACGCCAGCGTCTATTGCAGTTTGCTGATTGAACCAGTCGAGCGGACGAGCCGTTTCAGTCGATGATCATAGTTCCGATATCTTCGTGTGGCATTCTGCATACCCACATCATCTGATGCGTGAGCTTACCCACCAAGCAGGATGAGTCACTTCCCTGCCTGTAGTGCGGTCTTAGCGAATATTCGTCGAGAATGTCCCGAATGTCCAGAGAAACAGCACGGCGGCAACTTACTCTGCATCAGCTTCTACAAAGGCAAACGCCACCTACCGGTTGTGACGACACGAAGGGCTGCAGCATGACCCTACAAAGTCGCTCTGCAGCCGACGACTCGCGACGCTCCGGCGAGTTCACGGGCCGCGGCTGATGAGTTTGGTTCAAGGGCAGTTTGTCGAAGAAATGCAACTGAACGTGTCCACCGTTGGGTCGACTCCGCACGCGTTCGCCGGCGCCGGGATCGGATTCCCGCCAGGCATGAACAAGGCCCCCAGAATCGCGATCGCATCGGCAATGTTGAAGGCACCGTCGTCGTTGGAATCGCAGGCGTCTGCACATGGCGGTGCGCCGCTGTTGCCGAAGAGTGCATCGAGAACGCGGACCGCATCGGCGATGTTTCGTGACGCATCGTCGTTGCAGTCGCCGCGCAGAAACGTTGGTTCAGAGTCGTAGACCCCGAGCAGACCCACGTTGCCCGATTGGACGAGCAACATTCCGGAGTCGTTTGGATCCGTATCGAGGACGTCTTGCTCGATACCGATATAGATGTCGAGGACTCCGGTGAGAATGGGATGAGAACTCGAGACCGGAACCAGGCCGCTGATCGATCCGTAATCCGGGTTGCAGTTGAACGCGAACCCGTAGTTCGTGAGCGGAGGATTCCACAGCTGCGCTTCGGTCCCACACGTCAGGAATGGAGTAGCGGATGAGCCTGCCCCACCGAAGATGACGACGGCGCCACCTTGAGCCAGGTAGCTGGTGATCACCGAGGCGGGGGCTGGGTTCCCCATGAGGAAGACTGCGTCGTAGCTCTGAAACAGTGCCAGCGTTGCCGGCGGCAACTGCATTGGGGCTGTCCATTGATGACCTGCGGCGATCACCGCTGGCTCTAGCTCAACACCGGTAATGCTAGCGTTCGTAGAGTAGGCGAGGAAGTTGCCACCTGGGCCACCAGCGAGCCAATTGGTTAGGTTCTGCACCAACGTCGTCGTCGAAGAACTCAAGTAGAAGGCTGCGTCACTGAAGACCCACTCGTCTGCGAAGACGACGACTTTGCCTCCTTGAGCCCTCGTGGTTCCGCACGCGAGCAAACACAAGATCAAGATCGCAAAACGTAGCAACATTTCAAACCTTTCGAGGTGAGGCGTTGTTTGTCGGCGTGGCGTTCCTAGTCGAGTACCGGGTTGCGCCGCAGCCGGGCGCCAACAGCGGCAGCGTCCTCCGTTCGGCCCAGCTGCTGATAGCACGCGAGCAAGCTAGGGAGCGCGGCCAATGCGCTCTGACTCTCTTCGCCGTATTGGCGAGCGAGCTGCTGTTGCATTCGGTCGAGACGTTGGGTCGCCGCTTCGACGGGCCACAGTTCGATAATCAACTGCGAGAGTGCGCGGAAGTAGCGCCGATCTCTCTGGTCGGATTTGGTGCATTCGGGCACCAGGGTCAACGCGGTGTCGACGTTGATACGAGCCTGCTCTCTCTCGTTGCGGGCCACCCTCCACAGTGCACGAGTTCCTAAGAATCGGACCTTGAACACATTAGCCACAGCGGCATCCTGCGCCAGGTCGTCGGCTTCGACCATGAACGCTTCTGCCTCATCGAGTCGCTGCAAGTGAATCAACATCCGAGCGACGTCGTAGCGATGGTAGGCCTGAAGCGCGCGTCTGTACCGCGTGTTCTTCATCACGTAGAGGTAGGCGTCGAGCGCCGCTTCCCATTGACCGGAGACGTCGCAAAGCTCCGCGAGTGCTGTTTGCGCATCGGCGGCTGGCCCACCAACCACGCCATAGTGGTGTCGCAAGTGGGGAACAGCCTCCTCTAGCAGCGGTCGTGCGCGAGCGTAGTCTCGCATCGAAGTCAATCGACGAGCGTAGTGATGTTGCACATCCCAGCGAACCGAATGCTTGGGAATGTGCTGCTTGCAGTGGCTCAACAACAGGTCGTACGCTGCGAGGCCCCTCGCTCGATCCTGCCGGAACACGTAGCTTACGATAGATAGCCGGAGGCGCAGGGCGCGTGGGTCGTGGTTGCCAAATCGGCCGGCGTAATAGTCGGCGCAGAACTCGAACTGTGGCCTCGCTTCGTCAAAGCGATCGCGTCGCACCAAGAATTCGGCCCACAACTCACGGATCTCGACGGCGGTTGACGAAGACTCGCCGTAGATCGCGACACTACGGGCGAGGGCCGTCTCGAGGAGCGCGCGACCGGCCTCGCTCTCTTCCCGGAGATTGAGCGCTTGAAGGTAACCAAGCTCGGCACTTGCCAGTAGTGTGCTCCAATGCTCTGCGCCGTTCGTTCTCGACAATCGCTCAACGATGCCGACGAGAACCTCCTTAGTGCGAGGTACGTTCCCCAGCGACCGGCTCGCTCTCGCAAGGGTCAAAGATTGAGACAAAACCTGCGGCGCATCTGGCCCTAGGACCGCACCGGCCTCCTCGCAGATTGCCTCCAATGCCTGTGCTGCTTGAAAAGCGTGGCCGAGTCCGTGCTGGTAGGCTGCACGGAGCCCCCTGACCTCTAGCTGCTCGACTTTTGGGAGTTTGGAGAAGCGGGGCTCGGTCGACATCCATGTGAGCAGTCGGTCCGCCTCATACAACTGCCCTAGGTCCACTAGTCCCGCTACTTGAGCGGCCTGAATACGAACCTGCCACAGCTCAGCATCTTGGGCTCCAGTGACCTCGAGCAACTGCAGGCAAACTGCGTTGGCCGCAGCCAGGTGCCCGGATTCCCGCAACGCTCGCACCCATTGTAGACCGCGTTGCAGCGCTACTTCAGGTTGGAGTGCAGCGTTAGTATCACGAAACGTCGCTTCGAAGAGCACCAATGCGTCGTCGAGAAGGCCGAGATCGGCGAGCGTTCGCACTGACTGCTCTGACAAGCTTCTTTCCGTGAGAGCGCCCACTAGAAGCTCCCGCTCGCCCCTGGCTCCCCAGAGCCAAGCGAAGCTTGCCGAGCCGATGGCGACTACGATCACCGCCACGAGCAACGCCGCTACGCGGTGCCTGCGGATCAAGAGATTTGCCTGGTAGAGGAGCCCCCCGTGGCGAGCGAGAACCGGTTCATGGTCCTGATAGCGGCGCAGGTCTTGCAGTAGCTCGCCGGCAGAGCCGTAGCGACCCTCTGCAGGAGCAACGCAGCGGTCGAGGATCGCCCGGAGGTCGCGCATACTTCCATGGCCACCATCCGCTCGGCCGAGAAGCTCGGCGCCGATCACGCCGAGAGAGTAGACGTCGGAGCGTGTGTCTGGCGGGGCATTGTGATTCTTCTGCTCTGGACTCATGTAGCGGAGGGTACCCGGCGTTCCGCTGCGCGTGATCCGTGTCGTGTCTTCGGCCAGGGCAATGCCAAAGTCTATCAGCTTCGGGGTCAATGATTTGGTGACGAGGATGTTTCGCGGCGTCAGATCGCGGTGGATGATGCCGTTGCGATGTGCGAACGCGACAGCCTCGACGATACCAACAAGAAGCTCGAATCGACAGTTGGCATTGAGCTTCGATTCACTGATGACCTCAGCGAGCGGCATGCCGTCGATCGCTTCCATCACGAAGAACGGTTGCGGGCCCCACGGTGTCCACCAAACATCTGCATCGAAGATGCGAGCAATCGCTGGATGCGAAAGTTGCGACAGCACGTGAATCTCTCGTTCGAAGCGGCGCACGGCTTCGCTGTCTGCGCGGGTTGGATGCAGGACCTTCAGGGCGACGTTGCGGCCAGTCCCTGGCTGCCTGGCCAAGTAGACGACGCCCATTCCTCCTCTGCCGAGCTCGCGCTCGATTCGGTAATCGGCGATCGAGTCGGGGACCGAATCCTCGACTCGCGGCGCATCGGTGTGATTGATGGCAGCAACTTCGTACTCGGCAGGGGACGCCAGGAAGTCGCCAGGTGTGTCCCGTAGGAGCTCGAGAACTTCTGTGCGTATCTCTGGTGCGACATCGGATCGAGTCGACAACGCCAGGTCCCATTGATCCGCCGGGAGCTCTTTGACTTCGTCGAACAGCTGCTCGATCAACTTCCAGTTCGAGGGACCAATCTGCATTCGAAGACCTTTCGTCGCCAACGATTCGATTCACAGCGATTCGATTCACAGCGATGCGATCTCAAACCGTGACTTGATGTCGCGGGGAGTAGCATGGAGTAGCCTACACAGTCATTCGAGCGTGAGCTGTACCTTCCTCCCACTTCATCATTCATAGTAGGTGTGCGCAAAGGACAAGGCTGCTACGCAGAAGAAAACGTCGGGTTGTAGCAAGTTGCGGCTGCGCTTCGAGTTACGTGAGTGGGCGCGAGTCGTCGTCAGGCGCTACAATGTCGCGATGCGTGACGTCACTGAGATTCTCAATTCAGTCAACGACGGCGATTCTTCAGCGCGCGAAGAGCTCTTCGATCGTGTCTACGACGATCTTCGACGGATCGCTCGCAACAAGCTCCGCTCGGAGCGCAACGACCACACGCTCCAAGCTACTGACTTGGTGAATCAGTGCTACCTTCGCCTGGTCCCGGCGAGCGAAGGATCCCCCAGTTGGGCCAGCTCGCGCTACTTCTTTGCTGCCGCTGCCCACGCGATGCGCCGGATTCTCATCGACTACGCCAGGGCACGAGTCGCCCAGATGCGAGGTGGCGGTCAGAAACCGTTGCCACTTCAAGAGGACGAAGCGCTCGCGCGCGAGTACGAACAGCAGATCGACCTCGACGAAGCACTCTCGGAACTCGCCCGCATCGACGCACGCAAGTCTCAAGTCGTGGAACTGCATCACTTCTGCGGTTTCAGCTTGGCTGAGACTGCCGAGCGCCTAGGCCTCTCGTCGCGCACCGTAGTCGATGATTGGGACAAGGCGCGTCGCGTATTGAAGCGCCTACTCAGCCGCTAGCGGCCCGTTCTCCGGCGAATCCAAGAAACCTCTGCGCAGCTGGCGCACACAGTCCGCACTACTTCCTGTCAGCCACTTGCAGGAAGGAGGCGAACCGTGGCGGACTTGACGCAACTCATCTTGTTCAACGCTACGGCGTTGATTCCCCCGAAGCATAGATCGAGCGAGAGCAGAACATGAAGAGCCTAACCACATTGACGGCCCCGTTGGTCACCCTGGCGACACTGCTAGTGACCTGCCAGCTTGCAGCCCAATTGCCAACCCCAAGCAAGATTCACGTCCTCGGTGATTCGTTGTCGGATACGGGACGAGCCCACATCCTCTCGGGTGGAGTCCACCCTGGACCGGACTACCCGACCCCGCGAGCCACCGACAACGGTCTCGTTCTGATGGAGCAGTTAGCACTGGCGTTGGGGGTCGATCCCCTCGGTCCCGACTACCACAACTACGCCGTGATCGGCGCGACGACCTACGACAACATCACGATGCCAGGGAGCGGTACTTCGCTCGTTGACCAAGTTGACGATCTGAATGCGGCGACGACTGCCCTTACCTCCTCTGACTTGTTGATCATCTGGATCGGTGCGAACGACATCAACGCATTGGCGTTACAAGCGGCGCCGCCGACGATGCCGGAGATCGAAGCTCAGATCACCGGTGCTGTCGATCGCATTGAAGCAGCTATCTTGAGCCTCCACGCGGCCGGCGGGCGCGCCTTCTTGATCGGTGGCGTACCCAACGTTGGGAGGGCGCCGATGGCTGCCGCTCTTGGCCAAGCCCACCTCGCAACCCTTGGCGCGAGCTTGCTCAACGCTCACCTTGAGGAACGATTGTCGTTACTGCGTACGCAGCTCAGCCAGACCGAGCTTCTCTACATCGACCTTTACGATGTCATGGAAGAGATCTTCGAAGCGCCGCGACTCCACGGCATCACCGATACGACCACGCCGTGCTACGACGCCGGAGTGTGGTGTGGAAGTACGCAACATGCATTCGCCGACATGATCCACGGTTCGACGACGCTCTACCAAGCAGGCGCACAGCTTGCCTACGAGGCGCTCCTTCAAGGGGGGAGCCCACTGCCGGCAGACGGCGCAGCTCGGTTTCTGCGGGGCGACGTCAGCGTTGACGGTTTCCTGAACGTTGCCGATGCCGTGCAGCTGCTTCAAGGGCTGTTCACCGGCGCTCCATTGACCTGCCGGGATGCTGCAGACGTCAATGATGACGGCTCTGTCGATATCTCAGACCCGGTGCGCTTGCTGCAGTACATGTTTGGAGTCGGCGCGGTTCCGCCCGGGCCGTTCCCGAATTGCGCTTCTGACCCGACTACGGACACTCTTGATTGTGCACAGCCCCATTGTGGCGGAGCCGCCGTTGCGATCACCGACTCCCCGACGTTCCTGGCGAGCCCCGGAGTGGTCAGTGGGTATGTGAGCGGCGTTGACTTTGCGACTTCGTCACTGTCGATCGACGGGCAAAGCGTCGCCATTGCCACGGATGGTAGTTTCGCTCACATGGTGAACCCAACCGGTGCGTCAGGAGCTCGACGCATCACCGCGGTGTTGACGACGGCCAGCTTCGAGTCTGCGACGGACTCGGTTGTCTTGATCGAAGGGGCCGCGTCAGAAGTGGGCGTGCCCGCTAGTGACGCGCTCGAGTTGGTTCTAGAGCAAGATTCGCTGGTCGGGCTGCGGGACACCGTGAACAACTTGATCGACACGTCGTTCAATCTGCGGCAGGCGATTGCGAATCACATCTATCAACAGAATCCAGTAGCAGCGGACTACTCAGGAGGATTCCAGTACGAGGCCAACGCTGGCGGCTTTGGGACCGCCTGCATCTCGGTAGATGTTGAGGCTGTTACGAACGAGCTGCTGGTACGCATCGATCTCCGTCATTCAACGTTGAACCTCGACGCAACGGCGTTCGTGCCGGGACCGAACCCGGATTGTCAGCTGACGCTCTATCTCGGCAACGCGGCGTTCGAAGCGAGTTTCATGCCGCAAGTGGCGGCTGACGGAACACTGACGGTGCAGCAAACGGGCCCGATGCAGTACTGGTACGATTCGCTCTACTACTGGACCGTCGATGGCACTTGCGACACCTTCGCTGGCCTGGTTCCAGATCCGGTTTGGCAAGCGTTGTGGAGCCACCTCAACAACGCCGTCAACTCGGCACTGCAGTCAGCAGCCGCAGACCTCGACAATAGTGGCGCTGTCGTGCAGGCAGTGAACATGACTCTGGCCGACTTGAGTTTGGACGTCCTAGGCACGACTCTGGGTGTTCCCATCGCCGGCGCCTTTTCGTCGGTGCAAGTGGACACCGGCCAACTCATCTTGCAAGCCGACGCGACGGTAGCGCCGGCGCCAACCGGTGTTGAGACTCTGGCGCCTCCTCGCAGTGTGGGGCCTCAAGGTTCGTCGCGTCTCAGTGCGACGCTAGAGTTCCTCAATCACATGATCGCCGACGCGTCCGGGGTTGGCGGCAGTCAGTCGATCCAGGAGCTCGACCTCGGCTTCGGTCCGGCCCCGCTCACCGGTGAGCTCCTGACGCTCTTGTTCCCTGCTTTGCCCGGATCGCCGACCGATCTCTACGAGCTCGTCGTGACACCAACCTTGCCTTCGATGCTTACGGGCGCCGGTGCACCCGGAATGTCTGTGGCGCCACTGGTGGTGCCGGCGGTCCGAATCGAGTTGCTGCGATCCACGGGTGACGTGCTTCTCGAAATCGAAGTAGACGTTGCCGGGAGGGCTCATGTCGAAGCCGACGTGCAGAATCAGGTAGTCAGGATTACGCCGGCGATCGAACGAGTGACGGCGACGGCAGTCAGATTCGACGACGTAGGGGCTGACCCACGTGTGATTGATGCGTTGCTAGCAGTCTTGGTCGATCGGGGCTTCGGCGGCATCCCAGGCCTAGAGTTACCAGTGCCTCAGAACTTGTTGGTCGATATCGAGCTTGCGTCGGCAAGCGTTCAGGCCGGATCGGTGCACCTCTTCGGAGAAGTGGCACCGCCGGTCGGCAGAGCGGATCTGATTGTCAGCTACGTGCAGATCGCCGGGACTCTCAGCGCTGTGGAACCGGCTACAGCGACAGTTTGGATCAAGAACGTGGGTACCGCCTCAACACCATCGGGGTCGTTCTTCGTGCCTCTGCAGGTGCATCTCTCGATCGACGATCAGCTGGCGTTCGTCGCGCCTGGAAACATCCCAGATCTGGCTCTCTGGGGTGTGCCGCTGCAGGTTGACGTCGGCAACCTCGCTCCCGGCGAGGATTTGCCAGTGCCCATCACGATCCCGGCGCAGCCGTTCGCAGTGGCGCAGAACCAGCACTTGATCTTCTGCATAGACAACGCGCCCGGCGTGTTGTGCGAAGGGGACGAGGGAAACAACTGCCACGCGGTCGATACGCTGATTGTGCGTCCAGATCTAGAGGTTGTAGCGATCGATCACGATCCGCTCGGTATCGGTGTCTTCTTCGACGCACAGGTCACTGTCTCGAATTCGTCGCTCGTTGACTTCACCGGTCCGATCACGATTACGCAATGCCTGACGGCCGATCCGATCTGCAACGGTGGCCCCGACGACTTTGCTATGGGAGGGATCGTCGATCAACAACACACGATACCGGCGGGCGGTTCGATAGTGGTACAGCTTCCGCAAGCTGGCGTCCAAGGCACGGCTGGTCCGCGCTACTTGAACACCTGCGTATCGACGCCACTCTTTCAGTCAGACGTCACCAACGACTGCCTGCTGACTCCAGTCGTTGTCGGCATCCCGGACCTCGAGATTCAGGTCTTGAATACAACTCCCACGGGTTGGGTGAAAGGGCAGCGGCACACGATCAACACCGTTGTCACGAACGTCGGTAACGGACCCGCCTTGATCGACTTCAATGTCGCTGCGTGGATCACGTCAGGGCCGACTCTTGCAGGGGGACCGGCGGACGTGGCAATGGGCTATTCACCGGTAGGCGTCAGCTCGTCGGATCCGCTGGATCCGGGCGAATCACGCAATGTCAGCTACCAGAGTGATGTCACTGCCACGGGGTTGACGCCGGGGCCGCAGCACTTGATCGTGCAAGCAGACTTCTGGAACGTCATCCCAGACAGCAATCCACTCAACAACTTCGCTGCCTATCCGATCGCCGTGCAGTACGTCGACTTGGTCTTCTGGATCACGAGCCCAACAGCTCAGGCGACGTTTCATGAGGGGCAGTCGTTCCCGATAACGTTCAACGTGACCAATCAAGGAACGGGGCATGCGCTTGGCAGTTGTACAGTGCAGGGCGTGCTCGACATACACAGCGGGCCCTTTGTCGGCTTCGACAATGTGTTGGTAGGTCAGCACACATTCTCGTTGAATCTGGCGCCGCAACAGAGCCAAACGCACGCCTACACGTCGACGTCGGACTGGCAGGCCAACTTCACGCCACACGGATTCTGGCTCCATACGGTCAACACGCCGTATCAGTCGGACACGAGCAATGACGTGACCGGTCCGATCTGGCCGATCTACATCATCCCTTAGGGACCCGTCCGCGGAGTTCTGCACTCAGCCGCACGCAGCGAATGCTGCGTGCGGCTGCCTTCTTTGGCAGTGGCCGCTTCTTCCCCGGCGATTTCGGGCTGTACCGGCTCCCTTGTGTTGTTCATGGCGATCGTCGACTATGCGCGCGCGTACTTCACAGGCGAGTAGCTTGGGTGCAGAGACGCCGAGCCCCGGGGGAATCATGCAGCTGCACACTATCGATTGGGTCGTGATCGTTGCCTACGTTGTCTTCGCCGTAAGCGTCGGCGTGGCGTTGGCTCGGCGAGCGAGTCGCAGCGTCGATGAGTTCTTTCTTTCCGGTCGCTCTCTTCCGTGGTGGATCGCTGGGACGTCGATGGTAGCGACGAGCTTCGCTGCTGAGTCCAACCTACGACGCTACGACTGCGAACCAACGATCATCACAGAGCGATTGCTCGATTCCGCTCTCGCGATAGCGGATCAGTCAGCGCTCCACTGGCTCGGGCTACTCACATGCAACTGGGGCGCGAAACTTCGTCAGGAAAGTCCAGAATGTCATGACAGGCACCTGGGCAGCCCCTCGGGGCCGCCTTGTCGAGGACTTGCGGAGCAGCAAACCGTCCAAGTGAGCTACGCTGCGGGGTCCACCGACCCCCTAGTCTCTACTCGCGCCGTAGTAGGGCGTTAGCGAAGGTTCGTCAGAAGAGTCCCAAACGTCGTGAGAAACAGCACGCCTCAGAACCCACGCGCAACTGCCCCACCTGCTCCTGAGTATTGAGAATCGCTCAGCTCTGCTCTGGCTGCGCTAGCGCTGCTGGATTGGCGAGAACTCGCCACGAATCCGACGTGATGTCATGGCGGTTAGCACGGAAAGCCGCGGCATGACTCTACAAAGTCGCTGGCCCCCCCACACTCGACGTCACGTGAGTTCGATTCGGACGTAAAAAAGTTCTTACACGGGGCACTTGTCATGGGGCATGGTGACGATGCTGGGCTCGTGCTGCCGCCGAAGCTTGCACCGATCCAGGCAGTCGTCGTCTAGGGTTGCTTCCAGAATACATCCGACTTCCTTCTAGGGTCGCCTGAACAGAGCCAATTCGCGATCATCTCTCAGCGCGAGTGCAACCGCACTTGCCAGTCGCTTCAGAGTGAACGGTTTGCGCAAGACGGACACGCCCTGAGGTACAGCGTGCTCGCTGTATCCAGTCATCAGCAAGACCGACTGATCAGGGCGCTGCGAACGCGCGTCATCTATCAATTCTAGGCCGCTCTCGCCGCCGGCGAGCAACAAATCTGTGAGAATCAAGTCGCACCGTTCGCCCGTCGCGATTGCACGACTAGCAGCCTCAGCAGTCTCGAACGCGGTCACACGATACCCGATCTCTTCCAACATTTGAGTTGTGGCACGTCTCACGCTCGCGTCGTCTTCAACGAGCGCGATGACCAGACCGTTTCCATCACCTACACACGCTTCTGAATCATCTGTCGTTTCAACTTCATTGGTAGATCTCGGCAAGAAGAGTTTGAATGTAGACCCCACCCCTAGTTCACTGAAAGCACGGACGAAGCCACCTGATTGGCTCGCGAATCCATGAACCATACTCAGGCCCAAGCCAGTTCCCTGCCCCACCGCCTTAGTAGTGAAGAAGGGATCAAAGATACGCTGAAGAGTGACTCGATCCATCCCGACACCGGTGTCGCAAACCGAAAGGCAGACAAACTCACCGCTTCGGTTTGTCCCTGCGTCTGACGCAGTTGTGTTCTCCGCCCCAATTGTCACGGCACCTCCGTCTGGCATGGCGTCCCGAGCATTCAGAGCGAGGTTTAGTAGAGCACTCTCTAACTGAGTCCGATCTGCCAAACACCTCCAGAGATTAGCGCTCAGATCTACTTCAACTTTGACTCCGTCACCCAATGTTCGCGACAGCATGTCCTGCATTCGAGCAACCAAGGCCGAAAGTTCAATGGGAACAGGGTCTAATGATTGCTTGCGGGCGAACGACAATAGCTGATTCGTCAACGACGCTCCTCTTTGCGCCGCTTCGAGGGCCCCCTCGATTGATCCTGGCCCAGTAGTTGGATCGGAACGAAGCAACTCAAGATTGCCCACGATCACCGAAAGCAAGTTGTTGAAATCATGCGCAATCCCTCCAGTCAACTGCCCCAGTGCATCGATACGCTGCAGTTGCCGAAGACACTCCTCAGCGTGCTTGCGATCCGTAACATCCCTGCAGTTGCAGGCGATTCCGACCGGTTCCTCTGCGTCGCCGACGAGCAGTGTCAACGACACTTCTACTTCAAAACTCGTACCGTCCTTGCGACGTCCGACTAGCTCGCCTCGCCATCTGCCCGAGCGAACCAAAACCGGAAAGTGATCGCGCTCTATCTCTGCCACCTGTTGCTTGCTGTAGAAAAGACTCCAATGGCATCCCAGTAGCTCACTCACTTCATACCCGTACATGCTGGCTTGAGCCTGGTTGACAAACGTGAAGTTGCCTGACTCATCGTGCAGAGCAAACCCTTCCATGCCTTGGTCTACAGCGTAGCGAAGCCTGTCATTCTGGAGCTTGAGCTCGCGCTCTTCTTGAACGTCCCCGATGACCACAACGAAGCCCAGCACGTCGCCATCAGAGGTCGAATCGGGGAGGTAGCGAGCTTCCATCCAGCGTCCTTCTTCCGGACCCGGCGCCTGCACGTCAAACACTTGTGCTACTCCAGACAAAGCTGCGAGAACATTGTCCTTGATTTGAGGATAGAGCCGCCCGGTAACGTCCTGCACTGAACGCCCGATTAGGGCAGCTGGTGCGGCATTGTACTTCTTGGCATAGGCCGTATTTGCGTATGTGAGTCTGGCTGTCGAATCTACGTATGCCACCATGACGGGAATCAGGTCCAGAATAGTCGCCAGAGGAACAAGTGCGGCGCCCTCCCTCAAACGTCTTACCGTCGTTGCCTCCGCTTGCAGCAGGGCTGCGCTCAGATCGCTCTGCGAAAGCCTGTTATCCTCGGCGAACTCTTCACTCAGCGCTACCCGCAGTAGTCCGCAGACACGTGACACCAACTCACCCTCAAACGGCTCCGGCTTCCGAAGAGCACTCATTGCAGCTCTCTCTCGCGTTTCCACTCTAACGACTTTCCAGCATCGTCGGCGCAGCCAACGCCCCAAGGGCCAGCGGCACCTCAACATACCAGTACGACTCAAGGAGCACGCACCATGCCGTCGGAGAAGCGCAGCCACTCGACGCTCAGCAAGTGATCCGTGCCATCGCGAGACGGTTGCGAGTCTGCGACCCGTACAGCACCGCCCGATGATTCGACTGTGTAATGAGATTGCGGCCCACGAAAGATGGCGACGTCTTCGCCGGCAGCACCGTCGAGAACGTCGTCACCTCCCCGCCCTTCGAAGTGGTTGGCTCCCGAGTTCCCCAACAGCCTGTTACCGTGGTCGTTGCCGACCAAGTTGGCATCTGCTGAACCCGTCAACTGCACAGAGCGCAAGTGCTGCGATGCCGCCGAGTAGCGAAGATTTGGCTCGTAGGCGATCGAGAACGTCCCCTTGAAGTTCTCCGGTAGTTCTGGGGTGTACGTGAGATGCGTCGGCAGGAACGCCTCAACCAGAGCTAGCCCCTTAGGGTCCAACACCCCCAACCGAGCTCGCGATCCAGCTTGGTACGTGCCGAAGTGAGACGTTCCGCTTGGGATCTCTCCAGGTGGAATGAGCTCACCCTCGTAGCATGTTGGTGGCACGGTCCATAGATCGAGGTAGTTGTCGTAGACTGCCGCGATGTACTCGTTTCGATGGCTGTCGGGCTCATCGCAAGGCCATGGGTCCCAGATACCACAGGCCGCAGCCGCATCGCTTGCAGCTTGGATTCTCCCGTCGTACTGCGGCAGTGCAGGGCGAATTCCGTAGTCATGAACCAGATGTAGAATCTCTTCGAACGCTGCGTCTCGCGTCTGGTGATGCATGTAGTCAGGTGAACCCTCGACCGGACACTCATTCGCGCGGAGATCCTGCACGCCGAGTCGTAGGCTGCCGAAGCGTGTGCGAAAGCCGCGTTCCATGGCCTCGTGATCATCGAACAACGCCAAGGTCGCGCGTCGGTCCGCCATTGCATTCGCTACGGTTGCCTTATCCGCGCCAAACTCTGCCTGTGAAGCGGGCGCGAGCATGTGTTCGAGCACTTTCCTGGCGCGTACGATCTGGTCTGTAGTCCATGTCCGCTGTGCGAGTATGTGGATCGACTTGCCGTTCGGTACCGTGACGCGGGTGTAGCGGTCGAACAAACTGCGGATCGCGGGATGTACCGCGTGCGACAGCGCGACGATGCCGCGAGGGCCCTGCCCTGGCCGCAGGTAGTCGAGTCCATAGCTACTATCTGGATCTATGCCACAGTTCTCGGCTTGAGTCGTGCAAACGTGATAGCGTTTCATCTCGTCACGAGTCATCCAGTGGACCCCATCCGCCGGAGCCGCCCTCAGCGTATACCAATAGAAATCTACCGGAATTCCCATCTCTTCATAGAACTCTAGGTACATACGGTGCTGTGGATCTTCCCTCGGAAGATCTGCGCCCTGGAAACCATCAAAACCCCACGAGTGCACACCGAGCCGCGCTCCAATCTCGACAGTGCGGCTGGCGCCAGCCAGGAAGAAGTCGACACCACCAGACGCGATCTCTCCGTCCCGGGGCACCAGTGTTTCCAGGCCTTGTGTGCGCAGATAGCGGGCCGCTTCTAGATTGGCTGCGTCATCCACCGAACCGGGAACCTCCCTCATCTCAATAGCACGCACGTTCGGGTGCTCACGGAACAACGCCTTCACACGCGTTGGCGTGGTAGCGCAAATGACCCCGGTCATGATCGCGCGGTCACCAACGACTACGAACGTGGCTTCCTCGAAATCATCAGCGAACTCGGCGACCAATTCCTCGAGAGTGACGACGCCGTCTCCATTGACATCTACTTCGTCAAAGACCCCCTGCTCCTCGGGAGGAACCTCATCGCGACGGACACGACCATCGCCATTCGCATCTAGTTCAACAAGAACCTGCTCGGCTTCCGCCCGCAAGATCCCACTGACCCCATCTGGCGGGCCTGATCCGATCGTGACGCAGCTACAAAGAAAGAGAGACAACCCTAAGAGAACCACGGCTGGGCGGATGTGCATGGCGCCGAATTCCAGGAAAGAGGCTACGCTGGGTCATTTCCAGCGCGCGCCGTCGGGCGGTGGCAGCGCACGGCCCCGCGGCTCCGTCGGCCCCAGGAGTGTACTCCGTAGACGGCGCTAAAACAGCACTATGCAGGCTTGTCCCTCCTTGAAGGCTCATCTCCTGGTGTCCCTCCAAAAAACTCCATCCGCGGCAACGCTGTCGAGAAACTGACAGGAGGGAGTTCCGGATCAAGGTGAGACCACGCTTTCCGGTCAGCGAGTTCCGTCAAACAGCCTGAGGCATCGATCAGGCATGTTTGCAGCGCATTCAGTTTAGACAGCTGGAACGAGCGCACCGAGTGAACTCAAACAGCCGCGTACACGTGATGGAGTCTGCCGGGAATCGGCGTCGACGAAACACGCTGCGCGGGCCTCGACAAGATCGTGCGAGGACGGTGTTATCGCAGCCGCGCAGCATCCTCCGTTGCCCTGTGCCCCAGGACCTCTGACCGCTGTTCACCCTCGCTCTCGCGATATCAAAAAGCCAGGGCTGCATCGTGAATACGATCAACTTCATCCGGATCTGAGCCGATACTACTAGTGCTGCGAGCCGTCCGCGCGTGCCCATCGTCGCGAGTATCAAGCTCCGAGGGTGAGTATGGCGGGCAAATCACTTGCCCTCGGAGCATTCGCGTCTAACTACCCGCCGCTTAGCACTTCGCCCTTCCCCAGTTTCGTACGCAAATGTCGCTTCCAACCGCGCCGCGCGAGAACAACAATCTGATCAGAGTGCAATGCGGGTCTTCTCGGGCCGCGCGTCGCTGTTTTCTTACATCGTGTTACAGAGCAGGTCGAGAATGTCACCTGCCCTGCTCTATATCGTAGCGGCGAAGTAGTTCTCAGGAGTAACCGGCTTGCCGGCCAGGCGCCGCAGCGTAGCTAGCTGCCCTGTATGTGTCAGCACGTCCGCCAATGGCCCTTGGAGAATACGTTTCATGTCGACTTCGATCGCTTCATCGGATCTCAATTGCGTTGATATCGACTCTAGAAGGTCGTTAAAGCGCTTTGTCTCGGACTCAAGACTCTCGGGTTCAGCCGTCTCCCAGGCTTCGTCGTCCTTCAGGATCGAGAGGCACCAAGCCAACACATCATTCATGTGTGAGACTGTGTGTAGCGCATCCCAATGTCCATCGCCGACTCGAGCATTAGCAAAGGAAGCTGGCGCATCCTGCAACGAGTTCCCAGCCCGATAGCGAATCGTACGTACGACATGATCTAGAAGGTCTCGTGCGTCGGTCATTGTTGTGCCTTATCTCGATGAGTACGTCGAACCCGTTCCTCTGACTTCGCCTGCCCTTGGATATCGAAAGTAGAGAAGTCCAGCGATTGGTCTAGCGCGAACACACGGAATCGTGTTCGGAACCAGCTTCTACAAAGGCAAGCCACACCACCGAGGCACGACGGGAGGCCGCATGACCTCCAACAATCGCTGGTCCTTGCAACGGCGACTGCCATCAATCGCGAGGTGCCAGCGCCTTGGGTTCAACGACAACCAATCGTCTTATCACCGGCAGAGAAGACGCGAGTTCGCGAGCCCCCCGCTCAGTCACAAGCGTGATCGACGTTCCAGCTCCGTAGAACACATGTCGAGCCACAATGGGATCACAGGTAACGGCGTGCACACCGTGCCCAGGCTCCTCAAGCGAGTCGGTCCCCGGGACGACGCTCCACGACTCGCCTCCATCCGCAGACTCCCACAACGCCCCCGCATCATGTCCTCTCGTTGCGAGGTAGCAGCGTCCGTCGGTGTCCACCGCGAGGCCCGTCGCGTACACGCCCTCAAAGCCGCCCGTTGACTTCCACTCCGGATCATGGAGTGTTGCGTCTGAGATCCATACGCCTTCGCCGCCAGCAACAACAACTCGGTCGCCACTTAGGTGAGCGATCACATGGGCATCCCAAACCGGAGACACTTGTCTCCACGTCCCGCCGCCATCTCGGCTCCGAATCACTCCACCCTGTTCGACGACCGCCCAGTGATCCTCGGAGTTGGTAACACCCCGAGAGAACCACAGGACGTGTGCCACATACGGCGGGGCGACAAACGTCCACTCGCGACGCGTCGGCAGCGAGGCAACCGATTCATTGGGAGCCCAATGGCTTTCGGCATTGGATTGCCAGACGTCCGGGGGCTCACTCCCGACCCAGGGCAACTTCGATGGGTCCTGGAAATGCAGCGCCCAGGCCTGCCGGCTCGTCGGCCACCCTGGCGCTGGCGACCATGACCTCCCGCGGTCTCGAGAGACATAGAGTCCCGCGCCTCGAAGACCGTACCCAGCCCAGATGGCGCTGTCGCAGACAGCCAAACAACGGACGGAACAGCCTTCTCGGCGCTGCAGGCACACGGGCTCTCCCTGGGGGCTCCAATTCTCGTCCAGGTGGAGCGCGTAGACCCCATCGTCGGTGCCCGCGAGGACGATCCGATGCGGTTTGCCTGGCGATACCTCTGGGGTGCCGGAAGGGGTGTTCGTCGAGCACCCCAAGCAGACGCAAGCTAGGGTTACTACCGGGGCTAGCATGAACCAATTCACAGCGGCCTCCTTCTCCGTTGCCTAGAAGCACCTCAAGGATACGATAGGAAACTCTATCGAAAAAAGAGAGCCAATGAAACCCCTTCATTCGATTGATACACTGTCCCCATCATGCCAGAGCGGAGCCCTTCCCCCCCTCGCACCAGACGCGCGATCATCGACCTCCTAAAGGGGCAGGGTCCGTTGACCGCATCGCAAATCGCTGATCACCTTGACGTCACGCCAATGGCGATCAGGCAGCACCTCCAGTCTCTGCAAACACAACGGCTTGTATCGACCGTGGCCCAAAGCCGCGGCGCTGGAAGACCATCCAACCTGTGGGACGTTACCGAGGACGCGGACATGTTCTTTCCCGACGGACACGATCGCCTGGCTACTGAGCTCCTGCAGGTCTTGGAGGAGAAGGGAGGGGTTGAAGAGGTTCTCGCCGCACGTGCGAAGCTGCAGATCGAGCACTACCAGAATCGCCTTCCTCGTACTGGGTCCGTGCAGGCCAGGCTTGCAGCCCTCGCCAAGGCGAGAAGCGACGAGGGCTACATGGCAGAAGTGCGACGCCTGGGCCCAAAGACGTTCGAACTCGTCGAGAACCACTGCCCTGTGTGTGCGGCGGCGCGGGCGTGTCCCAAGATGTGCTCCTCTGAACTCGACGTCTTCTACGCCCTTCTCGGTGACGACGTCGCGATCGTTCGCACTGAGCATATTCTCGACGGCTTCCGTCGTTGTGTGTACCGAGTGTCGGTGGAATGACCGCGAGACATGCGCCGAAGAGAGGTATGGGGGTCCAGCGACTGCCTCGCGTGCTCTCCTGCGCGCGTCCTGTCTGTCTAATCGCCGCAAGTCGCAACGACCCACGATTGTCGCACTTGCGTAGTCACGCTCAACGCGATCGAATCGGCCACCTGCGTAGGATGCGTCGCATGATGACGCCGCTGTCGCTCTTTGATTACGGCACTCGCAGCATGGCTCAAAGGGCAATCGACTTCCTTCGCAAGGAGGTCGAGTCGTACCAGAAGATTGCTGGCACCGGCCGCCTTCGCGTTCACCGACGATCAACGTCGTCGTCTTGCCGTCAGGGTCAAGAAGCTCGGTCGGAAACGACTGACGGCACTGCCGACGCTTGCACAGCCCGACACGATTCTTGGCTGGCGCCAACCTCGTCGCAAAGAAACACGATCATTCTGCAAAGCGCGGGGCTGTTTCTCATTACATTTGGGACTTTCGCGAAGGATGTTCGTCGCGATCTTCATGCCTTCGGCAAGTGCACGACGGCCTCCGTTCAGAAGAGATGTCACACTACGACTGTGCGTTCTGCGACTAACTCGTTCACGACCTGAACGCTGCAACGACCTCTCAACAATCACCGCAGGACGGCTGCTCGACTCCGCTCTCGCGATAGCGGCTGGGCCGTCAATCGATGGGCTGGCCCGCACTCAGGTAGTGGCGCGAAAGTTCGTCGGAAGAGTAGAATGTAGTGACCGGAGCACCGCGAAGGACCGCAGCATGACTCTACAAAGTCGGTGGCCCCCCACACCGAACTGCCGGACACTATTCGGCGAGTACGACAAGTCTACTTTGCTCTTTCCGGGACGTTTGTCTTTCTTCGTAGCTTCAACGGATCTAATGTGTCTTGATGGTGCTGTGCCCTGCCTGCTTGGGGACCCTGTTCTCTAGCGCGGTCAAAGGGACAGTGCGCGCAAACCGCGCTCGTCTTGCCGCTCCGGGCGAGACCTGAACCAGTGTCCCTCCGCAAGTCGATTCGATGCAGAGCAAAAAACAGAGAACCACTGAGCTATTGACAGAGTGTCGAAACGGACACATTCCGGCGTTCGATCAACTCTTCGAATCGGTCTACAGTGAGCTCAAAGTGGTGGCAGCTCTCAAGTGCGCCAACGAGTCTAAGAAAAACACGTTGGAACCCACTGCCCTTGTCCACGAAGCCTATCTGCGACTCGTGAATGCAGGAAGTGTAGACTGGGAAGGGCGTACGCATTTCAAAGCGATCGCGGCGAAGGTGATGCGACAGCTGTTGATCGATCAACACAGAGCGCGAGAAGCCGTCAAGCGTGGCGGCGGTTGGCGGCAGACGACACTGTCAGGGCTTCACGACGGTGGTACTACGGACGTGGATAGCGACGCTGTGCGTCAGGCTTTGGAGCAGCTCGAAGCGCTGGATGCCCGGCAGGCTCAGATTGTCGAGCTGCGGTTCTTTGGTGGCATGACCGAGGTTGAAATCGCTCACTACCTACAGGTATCGCGATCAACGGTGCAGAGCGAGTGGCGCTTCGCTCGTGCTTGGCTCAGCCTCGAGTTGGGGCGCTAAGATGGACCGAGAGGCGTTTCTTAAGGCCAAGGAGATCTTCGGCCAAGCATACGGACTCTCGCGCTCCGAGCGCGATCACTTCGTCGTCGATGCATGTGGTTCCGATCACGCGCTGCTCGATCTGGTTCGGCGCCTTTTGGAAAGGTCGAGTTTGTTGGAGGTCGCAACCATCTCGGAAGTGGAGGAAGCTCCCTCTGAGATCGGCCCCTACCAGATCAGCAGGCTTCTCGGTGAAGGAGGCATGGGGACGGTCTACGTAGCTGTGCAGCAGGATCCGATTCGGCGCAAAGTGGCGTTGAAGGTTATCCGCGGTGGTTTGCACAGCAAGGAGATCGTAGCGCGATTTCATCTCGAGCAGCGATCGCTGGCTCGTATGAATCACCCTCATATCGCGCGCGTGTTCGACTCCGGGACCACAACCGACGGGCGGCCGTACTTTGCGATGGAGTACGTGAATGGTATGCCGATCACCGACTATTGCGACCAATATTGCTTGACGCTCAACGAGCGTACGGAGTTGTTTCTGTTGGTCTGTTTCGCCGTTCAACACGCGCATGAGAATGGCGTGATTCATCGCGATCTTAAGCCATCGAACATTCTCGTGATGTCCCAGGACAAGAGCCCTGTCCCAAAGATCATCGATTTTGGCGTGGCGAAAGCGACCGACGATGGTGCGCTTGCCTCGGTGTTGCACACGGCACCTGGTCAACTGGTGGGCACTCCGGCCTACATGAGCCCAGAACAAGCGGGTGCCGAGCAAGGAGTTGTGGACACGCGAAGCGACGTGTACTCCCTTGGCGTGATCCTCTACGAGCTTCTCTGTGGAACCTTACCGTTTCGGCTGAACGATTCGCAAGGTGCTGGCTACTTGGACATGCTCCGGATCATCCGCGAGGTTGCGCCGCAGAGACCGTCGGCTCGAATTGCTCACCACTCTGACCTCTATCACATCGCAGGCGGGCGGGCGTGTAGCCCTCGATCGCTGCAGCGTCAAGTTCGAGGCGACCTCGATTGGATAACACTCAAGGCTCTGGAAAAGGAGCCAACGCGCCGCTACCAGAGCGTGACCGAACTCGCCGAGGACATTGAACGGTACATCAACGGTGAACCCGCTTTGGCGAGTCAGGGGCTTGTTTACCTCGCTTTCGCTGTAGTCCGTCGAAACCTCTCCGTTGTCGTTGGTGTTGTCGCCACCCTATTGGCCACATTCATTGGTGTGCTTAGTCGGACAGCAGCGTTCACAGCAGGAGTGTTGGTGTTGGTGCTGCTGCTAGGAGCATTGGCGGTCAGCTCGCGTTTGTTGCGTCGCGCGAAACGAGCTCGCCTCGGCGAAGCTCGCCACCGGGCAATTGCGGAGGAGCGAGAGCGCCAAGTTGGCGAGGAACGAGACCGGGCGAACGAACATCGTGAGGCAGAAGAACGCCTGCGGAGGCTAGCGAATGAGCGCCTCGAGGAAGTCTTGCGCTTGTCGGACGCGCACTTGCTTGACAGGCTCAACGAGCGAGCTGATTCCCTGTGGCCAGCGGCTCCCCAAATGACGAAACCGATGCGCGAGTGGCTGCAAGAGGCGCGCGTATTGGTGGGCAGACTCCCGGCCCATGAAGAGGCGCTCGCGACGTTACGCCTTGCCGCCCAGCCATACTCGAGCGACGACTCCGCGAGAGACAAGCAGGAGCATCCGCTTCAGCCCGAGTTGGCGTTGCGGCTGCGAAAACTTGAACTCGCTCAGAAAGAGCGACGATCGCTAGAACCTCAATTGAGTCTTCCAGAACCGGAACCGTTGGTCGCGCGCGAGGAGGAGGTCGGACCTCACATCATGACGCGGGAAGAACAGCGTGTCAGGTTTGCCAAACTGAATGAGTACTGTCGACTACTCGAATACGAGATTGTGGACTTGCAAAGAGCTGTCGAGGTTCGGAGGACGTGGAGGTTCGATGCCCAATCGGACCAATGGCGGCACGACCTCCTCGCGAAACTAGTCGGCGGAGTATGGGAACTTAGTGGAACGGATCGCGAGCTAGGGGGCGTGAACGACGTCGAGCAAAGAATCGCGGCAACGTCGACGATCGTAGCCGAGAGCCTTGAGTCGTTGACTGCCCAGGCTGCCTGGAAAGAAGCAATCGACGATGTTTCGCAGTTAGCCGTGTACGAGAACATCAACCTTTGCCCGCAGCTCGGTTTGCACCCGCTGCGAAGGGATCCCCAATCGGGACTTTGGGAGTTCTGGCACGTGGCAACCGGAGAACGGCCTGTGCTAAGTACGGATCCAAGCAGGAGCTCCCCGTGGATAATCGGCGAGGGGACTGGAGTCATCTTGATCCTGATTCCGGGCGGGACTTTCACGACGGGTGCGCAGTCAAAGGATCCATCGCGGGCCAACTACGATGTGGATGCCGCTGAGTTTGAGAGCCCGCCTCACGATGTGACGATCAGCCCCTTCTTTCTGAGTCGATATCAGATGACTCAGGCGCAGTGGAAGCGAATCACCCGTGGCAACCCAAGCCTGTACGACGAGTTCACAATCTCCGGTGGGCAACAACACGATCTGACTCACCCCGTGGAGCAGGTGAGTTGGGAAGATTCCGTCGAGGTCCTCAACCGAGTCGACCTGAAGCTGCCGAGTGAAGAACAGTGGGAGTACGCCGCTCGCGCCGGTACTGCCGATCCTTGGTGGACCGGGCCCACGAGGGACACGCTTTCCGGGGCTGTGAACATCGCAGATCGCTTCGCGCTTCACAACGGGGGTAGCTCTTTCAGCTGGTGCGAAGAGTGGCTCTTCGATGGGTACACCCTTCACTCACCGGTGGGGCGATTCCGACCCAATTCGTTTGGATTGCACGATGTTCTAGGGAATGTTTGGGAGTGGACGCGGAGCTCCCATCGCGACTACGCCAGCAGTGACCCTCCCCGGTCGGACGACTGGGATGTGACCGCCGGAACTACTAAGGTTGTGCGCGGGGGAGGATTCAACTCGTCTGCCGTTGAGGCTCGATGCTCGCAACGCAATTTTACAGCGCTCGATTGGCGCGTAGTGTCTTTGGGCGTCCGGCCGGCCCGGCCACTACTGCCGCACGATAGCGCTGTCACAAGCACCAGTTGACGATCACTGAAGCGGCTCGTTCGCTCGACCGGTTCAATCAGCACTCCGGAAGATGCTGTGCCGAGGTCGCGGCACGCAGTTGGCTGCGGTCGCTTGATCGATCATGTCTCGGTATCTTGGTGTTACACTCTGCATACTCACATCATCTGATGTCGCCACTCTGGGCGTGTTGTCCGTTTATTCGTCGCAAGTCACAACGATCAACGATTGTCACACTTGCGTGATCGCGCTTCAACGCGATCGAATGGGCGTGTCAGCTGAGGATGCGTCGCATGAAAGAATCGATGACGCCGCTGTCGCTCTTGATTACGGCTCTCGCAGCGTGGCTCACCGAGCGAAACAACGAAACAATCGACTTCCTTCGCGAAGAAGTCGAAACCTATCAAGCCATCGCAGGCACGGGCCGCCTTCCGTTCACCGACGATCAACGTCGTCGCCTCGCTGTGAAGGGCAAGAAGCTCGGTCGCAAGCGCCTGCTAGAGCTGCCGACGCTCGTGCAACCCGACACGATCCTCGGCTGGCACCGAAGGCTGGTCGCGAAGAAGTACGACTACTCCTCGAAGCGTGGTCCCGGTCGCCCACCAACACGCGAGGACACTCAGAAGCTGATCGTTCGCATGGCTCGCGAGAACCCGGGTTGGGGTTACACGAGAATCATGGGCGCACTCGCTAACCTAGCGCACATCGTATGTCGAACAACGATCGCCGACATCTTGAAAGCCCACGGTCTGGTGCGGGGGTCCAGCGATTCTTTGGGTCTTCGGGAAGCACACAACCACGTGCCTTTTCACAAGATATCTCGCTGACTGCCACGGTTGTCAACTAACTCCCTCGGCGTCCAACCTACGACGCTACGACTGCGAACCAACAATCAGCACAGAGCGATTGCTCGATTCCGCTCTCGCGATAGCGGATCAGTCAGCGTTCCACTGGCTCGGGCTACTCACATGCCACTGGGGCGCGAAACTTCGTCAGGAAAGTCCAGAATGTCATGACAGGCACCTGGGCGAAGTTTCGTCGCGAAAAGTCCCAAAGGTCATGAGAAACAGCACGGCTGCGTCCCGACTAGATTGGCGAGAACTCGCCACGAATCTGACGTGATGTCGTGGTGATTCGCACCAGCGCGATTTCTCGTTGCACGCGCTACTGCATTGAGACAGGAGTAACGTTCCTTGGCACGTGCAAAGGAAGAGAAATCTCGCGATAGTCCGCTTCGACAAGGCGCAGCAGGAAGTGGCAAATGCCACCACTACCGAGCATCAAATCGGCGGTAGGAGAATGAGGATTCTCAGCCTTCCAAACCAGCCATCCCTCGGCCGTCTCCCGGCTCAGAGCGAGAATGGTCCGCGCCACATGTGTTGCCAACGCGAGCCACGCCTCATCCCCCAAGACTCGATAAGCTTCGAGATAGGCTTCGCCGATGCCAGAGAGCCCGTGACAGTGACTCAGGTTGCCTGATCGTATATCCGACGGTATGGCGAGAAGTGCCTGCTCTGCGATCTCTGCAAAAGCCTTGTCGCCAAAAACCTCGTAGGCCTTGAGGAACGCTAGGGCGATTCCAGGCCCTCCGTGACACCACCAAGACCACGCCTCGGAGCTGTCGGGCTGAATAGGCCAAGATCCTGGTTTCGTATCCACACGCAGTGAGATGAGCCACTGCAGCGCGGCATCAATGCTGCGCTCTGGTGCTGGGTCGCTCGTCTCACGCAGATACTCGAGCAGGTAATAGACGATTCCGGCCGCACCGTGCGCGAAGCCGGTGTATCGGACTCCGGCCAACTCCTTGACATCGTCGGGCAGTGGCCAGGCCCCCGACCTATCCTGCACCCCTATGAGGTACTCAGTGCATGACCTCGCGTAGTCGTATGGGAATGGATCCCCCAGCAACCGAGCGCACGTCAGGGCAGCGATTCCCTGCCCTGCAGCTCCATGAGTAAAGTCTGGCCAGTCCAACGTTCCACTAAAGACTTCCTGCAAATAGGTTCTAGTCCACGGCCCTGGATCGATCAATCTGGCTGCTATGGCTTCTGACAGCGCGGTAGCCACACCCGCTTCACCGAAGTGCAAGCCGGGCATCTGATCGTCAGAGGTGCTACGGTGCGCTAGAAGCCAGTCCACAATGCTGTTGGCTACGTTCCGGTCCACCGGCGGATCTGTCAACCCACAACTACTGTAGCGCGAGATAAGGTAGAGAACGCCTGCGTTCCCATTGTGGGCGCTTCTCAACAACTCGTACTCATAGTCTCCACTGCCTGCGCTCTTCTCTCTGGCCGAGATGAAGAGTGCTCCATCTGTGGTCTTCGCTGACGCAGACATCAGCCCATTGTATGCGGCTCGTAACGTTTGCCGACTCGGCATCCAGTCTTGTTGTAGCCTCGAGTTGTTCTTCGGCGTCCCACTCTTCGACTCGTTTAGGGCGCGAGCTAGCTCGCCTAGCGGGGGTCGAGCCGTTGGGTCATCGTCGAGGCAACGCGAGAGAGTGCCAGCCAGCCTCCCTCCCTGCGTCACCGCCAGCATTGCTATCGATTGAGCACGGCGCTCCGGCTCGATGTGCTTGACCTTTCGTGGGTCTACGCCACAGACGAGACGGACAACCACTGAACCGAGTGCGTAGACGTCATCTGACTCTGTTGCCGACCCCTCGTTCTGCTGCTGGGGCGACATGTAGGCCGGGGTGCCACAGCTGAATGGAACCTGGTTGCAGTCGACTGAGTACGCA